>JAODMW010000113.1 GCA_025464815.1 Microbacteriaceae bacterium
GGTGAGTTCGAGCTCGGTACCGAAGGTGTTCGACTCCTCGACGGTGACGACGCCCTCCTTGCCGACCTTGTCGATCGCTTCCGCGATGAGTGCGCCGATCTCGGGGGCCCCGGCAGAGATGGATGCGGTGGCCGCGATCTCTTCCTTGGTCTCGATCTCCTTCGCACCGGCGATAAGAGCTGCGATGACGGCCGTGACGGCCTTGTCGAGTCCGCGCTTGAGGCTGATCGGGTCTGCGCCGGCAGCGACGTTGCGAAGTCCTTCGCGAACGAGGGCCTGGGCGAGGACGACCGAGGTGGTCGTTCCGTCGCCGGCGACGTCATCCGTCTTCTTGGCGACCTCTTTGACGAGCTCCGCACCGATCTTCTCGTACGGGTCGTCGAGTTCGATCTCCTTGGCGATGGAGACACCATCGTTGGTGATCGTGGGGGCGCCCCACTTCTTTTCAAGCACGACGTTACGGCCGCGTGGGCCGAGCGTCACCTTGACCGCGTCGGCCAGGATGTTGAGGCCGCGCTCGAGGCCACGACGGGCCTCCTCGTTGAAAGCAATGATCTTTGCCATGTGTGTTTTTCGTCCTTCCGGGACGCAAGTAAAATCAACCGCTATTGGCACTCGCTATACGGGAGTGCTAAATGATTCTGGCACTCTGACCTTGAGAGTGCAAGTGAGGCCGCAGCTTGCCGAAACCTACGCGGGAGCGACGAACGCGACCGATCCTGCGAGCGGCACGAGCTCGATCCAGGTGTTGCCCGCGGCGAGACGCACGGTCGCGCCGGTGTCGTCGACGAGGCGGATGGGATCGGTGGCCGACGCCTTGCTCCAGCTCGCGTGCACGGTTCCGCCACCGGCGGAAACCCAGGCCTCGCCACCGCCGATCATTCCGGTCTTCGGAACACCCTTGTCGTTGCTCACCGGAACGCGCAGCACGACCACGTTGCTCGCCTTGAGCTGCGCTCCGTTACTGTCGAGATCGGGACCGCTGCCCTGCGCACGGAGGAAGGCGCTCTGAGCCGGATCCCAGGTCCAGCTCCCCCTGGTGCCGCTCGAGAACGCATAGTTGATCGCCGCCGTCGGCCGGCCGTCCTTCGCCGCCGTGGACGACGGTACGTCGAGCGAGAACGCGAACTGCTGGGCAGGTGCCGTTATTGCGGCGTGCTGGGCGAGCAGTTCCTTCGCCTTCACCAGCACATTGTGCGGCGCGGCCTTGGTGGGGGTGCGATAGAAAGTGCTCGCGGTATCCGACTGGCCGTGGATGGCGTTGTAGACCGGGGTCTTGCGCATGAGCGTGACGAACCGCTCCTGCCCGCCCGAATAGCAGACGATGCCACCGAGGGGAGAGATGATGTCGGGGTCCATCGGCCGGATGGACCGCACCGGCCCGAGCAGATCGGGAATCTCCGACTGCCACACCGCGACGTATCGGGTGAGGCCGCCCTCGACGAGTTCCTCGAACAGAAGGTCCGTCTTCTCCAGGCCGACCTGCGGACGGGCATCCGGATGATTGTCGATCTTCGCCGCGATCGATGCGTGGTCGAGGGAGCCCGCGGGGACCGTCGTGCCGCGGAGTGGGGCGATGGCCGTGGGGGCCGGAGTCGTGTACGTGGAGGTGTAACTCGGCGTGGGCTGCGGCACTGGCTTCTCGGTCGCGCATCCGACCGCGGCGAGAAGGATGCCGAGCGCCGCCGCAACCGTCGCCGCAGGTTTCGCCCGCCGCCGCATCCGTATCTGCCCCTGCCCCACGCGGCAACACTAACGCCGCCCGGTTTCCCGGACGGCGTTAGCAGAGGCGCGCCGCGATTCGACCTGGCTACTGCGCCAGACGAACCGATTCGGCCTGGGGACCCTTGTTGCCGGTGCCGACTTCGAAGGTCACCTGCTGTCCCTCCTCGAGAACCTTGTAACCACCCATGTCGATGGCGGAATAGTGAACGAAAACATCCTGTCCTCCACCTTCGACGGTAATGAATCCGTAGCCCTTTTCAGCGTTGAACCACTTCACGGTTCCATTCGCCATTGATAACTCCCTGCTGTGTTCCGTGCGGTACGTGCGATGTTGCGAGGCACCGAGTCGCGAACCCGATTTCGCGGGTTCACCTGTACCGACCATTGCTCCGCGCACTGCGGGCACGAGCGAACCGGGTGGGGCGACTAGTCCCAGATAATAACGACGATATGGCGCAACCGGAACGGAGAATGTGCTAAAGCGGGGTCGATTTCGAAGAAACGCGATTAATTAAACATCGGCGTAACACGGTGGAGACGTAGCGAGCGGTTTGCGCCCGCCGCCCTAGCCCGCGGGGAGAACGTAGTCGGTGCCGAGCACGATCGTGAGGGGCGATGCCGTGAACGCACTGGACAGGCTGATCGTGCCGACTTTCAGGGACAGCACGAGTGCTCGCGCAGCACCCTCATTGGCCGGATCGCTGTAGTACACCACCGTCTTTTTGACATCGGTCGTCGAGGCGCTCGCGCGCGTGCCGATGGAGGACGAGGCACCGCCCCAGCCCTGCGCGACCAGGTTGTTGCCCGCGCCGTTCGCGAGGCCTGTGGTCGTCGTGCCGTTGAGGATCGTGATCGGGATGGTCGGGTTCAGCTTTGCTTCGGCGGTCGGGCTGGCCGAGGGGGTCGGACTCGCAGACGCGGTGGGGGCCGCGAAGAACGGCAGGCCGAGATGGAGCCTTCCGGAAACCACCGAGAGGCCGAACAGGCCGGCCGCGACCAGCACGACCGTGGCGAGCACAGCCCAGGCGAAGGCGATCCAGCCGCGACCCTTCTTGGCCGGGCCACGGTGCGCGCCCGTGCGCAGCAGGTCATCGGGCACGCTGTCGAAGCGGTCTTTCTGGTAAGTCGCCATTACTCTTCCGGTCGCTCTTTACTGCTGGTCGGTCGTGGGGTCGGGAGTTCCAAGGACTCGGGCCGATCGCGCACTGGTGCGAGCATCCCGCAGTCGCTGCAGCCTTTTGACCAGCATCGGATCGAAGATCAATGCACCTGGCGAGTCGAGCGCAGCATTCAGCAACTGATAGTACCGGGCTGCCGAAAGTCCGAACTCCGCCCTGATGGCCTCGTCCTTGGCACCTGCGTGCTTCCACCACTGGCGTTCGAAACTGAGGATGCTCCGCTCTCGGGCGGAGAGTTCGGGAACCGTCGGTTGCGACGACGCTGCGCGCTCGCGCTCAGACTTCGCTCCCACTGCTCTCCTCCGGGTTCCAGCTCGGGTTCACGGCAATACTAGGGCGGCGTTGCTGAGTGAACCCGATGTGACCCTCCCTTGGCCCGAATTGGGCGCTCACAGCCAGTCGAGGGACTGACCGTGCGGACCGGTATACGCCAGAGGCCTCTCGTTGAGGGCGAGAACGAACCTGCCGCGGGGAGCGATGCCGTCGGACAATGAGGCGCTGACGCTCGGCAGCCCGCCAACGCCTTCGAGGGAGATCCAGTCCGTGCCAAGTGCGCGTACGGCTTCCACGAAACGCATCCGCTCGTCGAAGGCCAGGTAGACGAGTACGCCACTCGCCACGACGACGAGCGTCGCGTCCGCCGGCGCCTCTGCCGCCAGCGCGTCGAGCGCGCTCGTTGCATCCCCTTCCACCAGGAGCGGCGGGTCTTCCCTGGCGATCGCGATGGCCGCGCGCAGGCGCTGTCGTCGCTCTTCCTGCTCCGGCCAGACAAGGGTTTCGAGCCACAGCATGTCGCCGCGGGAGCGGACGTCGAGAGGACTCAGGTCGATTCCGGCGCGCCACACAATGTCAGGCAGCGTGGTCGGGATGGGGACCCCGCCCGTCGTGGCACAGTCGAGCAGCACCGTGCTCGGACCGTCGAACGGATGCAGCGGCTCCCGCTCGTCGTAGCGATAGCTGTACCGGTCGGGGTAGAGACACAGGCCGGCGCTCGCTCCGACCTCGAGCAGTGCAAGCGGGCCGGGGATCGACGCCAGCGCCGGAAGCAACGAGGCGCACCGACGCGGTTCGTTGGTCTGCGTCATCCGCATCATGGTCTCTTCGGCAACCTGAGGCCAGTGGGCCAGCAGCCATTCACGGAAGGCCGCATAGCCACCCTCCGGCGCCCCGAGCAGTCGCGACACCGCGAAGATCAGGTTCGGCTGGCGCTTCTGCAGCGGCAACCCGTCGATGACGCGGATCAGCTCCGGGTCGGCGGCGAGCGCGAGAGCCCACTCCTCGTAGATGGCAGACTGCCCGCGGGCCTCGATCTCGCCGAAGCTGCGGTACCACTCCGCCGTGTCCCTCACGCGGACTGTTCCCGCACGGCGGCGCGATACATCGAGAGGTGCTCGATCCCCGCCTCGACATACACCTCGCCGAACGCTTCGAAAGCGAACTTGGCGTAGAGCGGCGCGACGTAGTGCTGCGCGTGCAAGAGCATCGCCTCGTGACCGAAGCTGCCGATCGCCTCACGCACGAGCACCTGGGCGAGGCCCTCACCGCGACGATCGGCGCGCACGACGACGCGCCCCAGGATGCGGTGGGCGTCGAGGTGGGTCGCCTGCACGTCGTAGAGCACGCGGAGGTAGGCTGCCGTGCCACGATCGTCATCGATCCAGAAGTGCTCGGTCGAAGGCTCGAGGTCCCGATTGTCGAGCTCTTCTTCGTCGATTCTCTGTTCGACGAAGAAGACGTCCGTTCTGAGCTTGAGAAACGAATAGAGTTCTGCGGTTGTGAGTTCGCCCCACGATTTTCGCACTACGGAACAATCGGGCATGATCCCGAGTTTAATGAATCGAACGTTGTATTCCGGAAAGGAAGAATCCCCATGAACGCCAGCGCCGACCCCACCAACTATCCGCTCGCCAAGTCCGATTCCGAATGGCGCGAGGAGTTGGACCCCACGCGATTCTCGATTCTTCGTGAAGCTGCGACCGAGCGCCCGTGGTCGGGCGCCCTCCTCGATGAGAAGCGCTCCGGCGTCTACACCTGTGGCGCTTGTAATGCGGAGCTCTTCGCGAGCGGCACCAAGTTCGACTCCGGATCCGGCTGGCCGAGCTTCTACGAGTCCGTCAACCCCGATGCTGTCGTGCTCAAGACCGACACCACCCTCGGCATGACTCGCACCGAGGTCCTGTGCGCGAACTGCGGTTCGCACCTCGGTCATCTTTTCGACGACGCGTACCAGACGCCGACCGGCGACCGCTATTGCATGAATTCGCTCTCCCTCAACTTCAAGGAAGCGGATTAGCCACCGCACGCCGGTGTTGGATGCCGTCACCAGGCGGCGCTCCCAGCCGAAGGTGACGGATGCGGCGCCCAGTCACGATGAGCTGCTCCCGCTCGTCGAGGCGGCCGCAGCCGTTGCCGATCACGGTTCGCTGCGGCCCTGGAGGCTCATCGAACTGCGCGGAGAGGCGCGAGCGCGCCTCGGCGCGGCATTCGTCGAGGCGAGTGGGCTGGACGGCGAGAACGGCGCGAAACTCGCCGGCAAGCCGCTCCGTGCTCCGCTGCTGATCGCCATCGTGGTCAGCCACCGGCCGAGTTTCAAGGTGGCCGAGTGGGAGCAGGATGCCGCGGCATCCGGTGTCGCCCACACCCTGAGCCTGCTGCTCGATGAGGCCGGGTGGGGCGTCATGTGGCGAACAGGGCACCTGACCCGGACCGAGCCGGTGCGCGCGATGCACGAACTCGGCGACAACGAGGAACTGCTCGGCTGGCTTTACGTCGGCGGCCTGCACGACGACGCCAAGAAGGGCGAGAAGAAGACAGTCAGCGCGCGCGAGTTTTTGACTCAGCTCTGATCGCTCGCGAGGGCACGGCAGCGAGTCCCACCGCGAGCAAGGTGAGTATCGTGCCGGCGATCGTGGTCCAGGCGACCACGTGCCCCGGAATCGGCGCCACCAGGTCGAGCACGAGCGAGATGGTGAGCTGGCCCGCGATCGTGCCGAGGCCGAGCAGCAGTACGCCGGTCCTCCGCACCAGGATCGCGGCGGCCGCGATGAAGCAGACGCCGATCGCTCCTCCGACGTAGAGCAGCGGGTTCGACGGAAGGTGCGTCGGCCAGCCAACAAAGCTCGAGTGCACCACCGTGGCGATCAGCAGAACTGCCGTTCCAACCACGAAGTTGATGAATGTGGCCGTGAGCGCCGATTCCGCCAGGCCTCGCACCTGGCCGTTGACGGCCTGCTGCCAGCCGATGCCGAGACCGGCGACGAACGGCATGGCGAGCATCCAGAACGGGATGCTGCCCACCAGCTCTGACGAGACAGCCCAGATGACGGCGGCCAGCGCGATCGCCGAGCCGATGAGCCTCGTCCAGGTGACGGCTTTCGCGGCCATGGTACCGAGGCCGCTGCGGTCGATGAGCAGGCCGCTGATCGTCTGGCCGCACACCGTGGCGACGGTGAACAGGGCGACACCGAGCAACGCGGCGGTCAGCCCCTGGGAGAGAACGAGAAACGCTCCAGCGGCACCCCCGCAAAGGTGCCACCACGGTATCGACCGGCTGCCGAGAGCTGCCATCACTCGTCCCAGTCCGCGACGGCCCGGCGCCCAGAACAGCATCACGATCATGAGGATGACGAGACCGGAGCCGAAGGAGATCAGCGCGGCCGCATAACCGTCCCCGAGTTCCTTGCCCAGCTCCCCGTTGATGCGCGACTGCACCGCCACGAAACCGCCCGAGATGACGGCGACGATCATCGCTGTCACGAGAGCGGTTCTGGAAGTGGCCGGAGGCGCAGGAGTATCTGATGTCATGGTGGGCTCGCACTAACGCTACCGGTCACTTCCGTGCCACCCAGCCGCACTGACCGCATGCCGGGACGCGGCCAAGTAATATGGGACGGTCATTCGCCCCCTTAGCTCAGTTGGCCAGAGCACCGCTCTTGTAAAGCGGGGGTCGTCGGTTCGAATCCGACAGGGGGCTCCCCATTTTGCTGGTCGAGTAGCGCCCTCTGGGGCGCGTATCGAGACCCCAGGGCCGCTTTGCCCACGTTGCCCACACTCAGCGGGGCCGCTGTGGCATTGAGGGCGACCGCAGCGGTGTCCAGATCTTCGTCGAAGAGGTCGCTGTAGGTGTCGAGGGTCTCCTTGGCGGAACCCGATCTACAGACATCGATTTATTGCTCTCCGCTGGTTCTTGGCAGCGAACGATCTTCCGCATCCACGATGCTGAGCATGCGGGGATCATGAGGCAGCGACCAGTTCTCGTTGAAGGAGACGATCGAAGGAAATTCGGCAACCGGCAGCTTCGCGTCAAAGAGGGCCAGCGTTTCACCATCACCATCACCTTCGGCAGCGGGCGAGATGATCCCGTGCAAGCCGAGCGGCAAGCGCAATATTCTGGCAGACCATGTAGTTATCGATAGCGCCGTGGATACCTACCGGATATGCGTTCGAGTCTCGGAAGCGACCTAAAGCGCGTTGTACTCGCCATCGGTGACCTGCTCGCCCCACGTCGACTCGGGCTCATCGATGACAGACGCACCGCCCTCCCACATAGCAAGGTGCGCCATGAAGTCATCGGGGGATGCCCCATGCCAGTGCCACTCGCCCGGTGGGGTGTAGATCGTGTCGCCCGGACGGATCTCGATGACCTCTCCCCCGCGAGCCTGGATGCGGCCGACGCCTTCGGTGACATGCAGTGTTTGGCCGCGGGCGTGGCTGTGCCATGCGGTGCGTGCGCCCGGCGTGAAGCGCACAATGTTGACGCGCATGTCGTCGCCCTTGGCAAGAACGTCGAAGTACACGTTGCCAATGAACATCTCGGCGGCGCCCTGGATAGTGGGTGTCTTGGGTTGAAGTTCCATCATTACTTTCTCTCGTTTATTCGACGTGACTAGGAGCGGGCCGAGGAGTGATTCGCACGCTCGCCGCCTTCGGGCCCTTACCCTGCATGATCGGCACGGCCGAGCTACCTGGGTACTTGGATTCGTAAGCAAGGTCAATCGCTGCCTCGTCTACGTTCCCTGCAGCCTCGAACATGACCTCCCAGAACTGCCCGGCGACGCGCACGCGTCCGGCCCCCTGTGTGACAGCGGCTTGATACCACCGGGACTGCGGTCCGTTGGCTGCGCGGACGTAGACGTTGTCTCCGACGACTAGCGCCCAGGTTTGAGTGGGTTTGCCGTAGGTAGTGCCATCCTCGCGAAAGGGCGACACGTAGAGATAATTTTCGCTGGCGATCTTGGTTAGCTGGTCCGCTGACCATTCGTTCATGGGGTACTCCTTCTTCTGATTAGGACAATTCGACAATCGCTTGCTCGCTGGAGCCGACGTACCTGTCGCGCTGCTTTACGCCGAAGGGTCCGTACGGATAGTCGTTCGGCGTCGGCGCGCTGACTTCGTCAAGGCGAGCAGTCGCCTCCTCGCCGAGGTCGAGATCTCCAGCGACGAGGTTCTGATCGATAGTGCCGCGGCCGAGCCTGCGAAGCGAGGCATCGAGCGCCCGCCCAAGGTTGCGCCGCGAGGTCCCAGCCTCGTTCACATCCGGACCGGTACCGAAGCGCGCCTTCGATGCAAGAACCACGCGCTCCGTGACGTCGGCCGGTCGAATGGCGAACCATTTGCCGAGAAGGTCCTCCGACGCGCCGCCCCCATAAACATTTGCCGTGTCAACGAGATTGCCATCCACCTCAATGAACTTATCGAGGATGGCGAAAGCCTCGATATCACTCGTCTCGGTGCCGAATCCCATCGTGCCGAGGGCGAGGTTCGAGACACTAGTGCCGGTGCCCGGCAGATTGCGATATTTCATTTGGGCTTCTTCCTTTGTACTTCTAGGCCTGCGAGGTTGGCATTGCCCACAGTTCTGCGATGGATGATCGCGGGTGCCGGGTCACCATGTAGGCGATGCTCTCCGCAATGTCCTCCGGCTGCAGGGTTACAGGGATCGCAGCGGCGTCGGAAGCCGCTAGCTCGTCCTGGATCTTCTGGTTGTTCTGGGAGACCAGTTCCGTGGCGACTGCTCCCGGTTCCAGCACGCCGACTCTCACTTGCTTCTGTGTCACTTCTTGGCGGAGCGCCTCGGTGAAGCCGTTCACGCCGAACTTGGTCATGTTGTAGGCGGCGAAGTTCGGCCACGCCTGTCGACCCGCGATGGAGGAGATGTTGACGATGTCAGCCACACCGCGCACGTCATCCGAGGCCGCGACCAGCAGGTGCGGCAGCGATGCCTTCGTCATATAGAGCAGCCCGAGCTGGTTGACCGAGATCATCCGCTCCCACTCCTCCGCCTCCGTATCGACAACGTGCCCCAGGAGCATGAGTCCTGCGTTGTTGATGAGGATGTCGAGCCGACCGAACGTCTCTACGACTTTCGCGACTGCGGCTTCCGCCTGCACGCGGTCAGTGATGTCGGCGGCCACCGCGATAGCGGTACCGCCCTGGCCCTCAATGTCCGCAACGAGCTCGTCGAGGCGCTCCCGGCGACGCGCCACAACCGCGACGGAGGCCCCGAGTTCAGCGAGCACTCGCGCGGTGGCGCGCCCGATGCCGCTGGAAGCCCCGGTGACGATCGCGACAGTGCCGCTCAGTTTCGTGTTCATCATGTTCACCTTGATGTCGGCTGCGTTATGCGTCATAGCTCAGTGAGGCCGAGAGCTCACGGTTCGCGTCGATCTGGCCCTGGATGGTGGCGAGGTTCTGCTCGACTCCGCCCATGACGTCCTCGCCGGCTAGGAACCGAAGCGGCAGATAGCCCGAATCCGAGAGGGTGACCAGTGCCGCTGCGAGCTTCTTGGGGTCGCCGCCCTGCTGGCCGTTCATCCCCTTCCACGCCTCGATCGTCGAGGTCGTGCGCTCCTCGTAGTCGTTAATCTTCAGCTCCGGCCAGATCGTGGATGCCCCCTCCACGAGCAGTTCGGTGCGGAAGAAGCCCGGCTCGACCGACATGGTCGAGATGCCGAACGGCGCGAGATCGAAGCGGAGAGACTCCATCCACCCTTCCAGGGCGAACTTGGACGCGGCATAGGCCGCAACGAACTCCTGGCCGATGAGTCCTGCCATGGAGGTGACGGTGATGACCTGTCCGGAGCGCTGCATGCGCATGATCGGGAGGATGGCGCGGGTGACGTTCAGCTGTCCGAAGAAGTTGGTCTCCATCTGTGCTCGCAACTGGTCGGGGCTGACGTTCTCGAAGTAGCCGGCGTAGAAGTTGCCAGCGTTGTTGACGAGCACGTCGATCCGTCCGAAGCGATCGACTGCAGCCTTGGCGGCCGCCTCCGAAGCTGACGGGTCGGTGATGTCGAGGGAGACGGTGAGGAGGTTCTCGTGGTCGCCCAGTGCGGTGCGGGCGCGCTCTGCGTCCCGTGCCGTGGCGACGACGGAGTGACCGACCGCGAGGGCGGCGTGGACGATGTCGATGCCCATCCCGCGCGCTGCGCCGGTGATGAACCAGACCTTGGATTCAGTCATGATGTGATGCCTTTCGGTTGGTGTATCCAGTCAACGTCGCTGTGCTTATCCCAGGGAGTCACGGTCTATAGGGGTACCGCTGGTATCCCCCACGCGACAAGACGAAGGCGTACGGTCGAATGCATGGACGGCCTCAATGACCTGCGCGACTTCCTCACCACGAGGCGTGCACGTCTGACCCCGCAGCAGGCAGGACTGCCCGACTTCGGCGGTCGCCGACGTGTGACGGGATTGCGCCGCGAAGAAGTCGCCCTGCTCGCCGGTATGAGCACCGAGTACTACATCCGCCTCGAACGCGGCAACGCCATCGGCTTCTCCGAAGCCGTCCTGGACGGGGTCAGCCGCGCACTGCAATTGGACGATGCCGAACGCTCGCACCTCTTCGACCTGGTGCGCACGGCCAACGTCGGAACGAGCCCCACCCGCCGTCCGGCACAACGGAAAGCGCAGGTCCGCGCGAGCCTCCAGCAGACCATCGACGCAATGTCGACGGTTCCCGTGTTCGTTCAAAATGGCCGGCTCGACGCTGTCGCGACGAACGCGCTCGGCCACGCTCTGTTCTCGGAAATGTTCGTCGATCCACGACGGCCGATGAACGCCGCCCGCTTCGTCTTCCTCGACACGCGCGCCCAATCGTTCTACACCGATTGGGAAGGCAACACCCGGCAAATTGTCGCGATGTTACGACGCGAGGCGGGTCGTGACCCCTACGACAAGAACCTCACCGACCTGGTGGGCGAACTCTCGACGCAAAGCGAGCTGTTTCGCAAACTGTGGTCTGCCCACGACGTCCGCGAGCACCGCGCCGGAATCAAGAGCATCCATCACCCGGTGGTGGGCGACCTCGACCTCACCTTCGAGACCTTGGACATCAAGTCTGAACAAGGGCTTCAGATGCTCGTCTTCATTGCAGAGCCCGGATCGGCCTCGCATGACGGGCTCCAACTTCTCGCGAACTGGGTGGCCACCCGAACAGCGCAGGCGCGAGCCATCGACGCGATCAGTCAGATTCCGGTCGACCGCGACGCGGACACAATCCCGCACGATTAGCTATGCCCAACGCTCTGTTTGTGATGTATCAGGACATCGGTGACACTTCTGCATCAGTACATCGGTGACTATTCGGCGGCGTTCACTCGATCGAATCCCGGCTTGTCACCGGAGCTAATCGACCCGGCTCGGTAGCATGAAACGCATGTCCATCAAGCTTGAGAATGTCGGCATCGCCGTTCGCGACCTCGAAGCAACGATCTCCTTTTTCACGGACCTCGGTCTTACGGTTGTCGGCCGTGACACAGTCAGTGGTGAGTGGACAGACACTGCCGTCGGCCTTGATGGCAACCACGCCAACATTGCGATGCTCCAGACGCCAGACGGTCACGGTCGCATTGAGCTCTTCGAGTACATACACCCCGAAGCGATCGAGTCGAAGCCCACTCGTCCCAACGAGATTGGCATGCACCGCGTCGCCTTCTCAGTCGACGACATCGACAAAGCCCTCGAGATAGCCGCGAAGCACGGATGCCGTCCGCTTCGCGGCGTGGCGACCTATGAGGACGTCTACAAGCTCACCTACGTCCGCGGTCCCAGCGGCATAATCGTGATGCTCGCCGAGGAACTGAAGAAGAAATGACGGGTCGAGGGAACTCTCGTCGTGCCCGGTAGCCGCACAGTCGCTCATCGGCTACTTGCCCACGAACTCGTCGACCTGGTCGACCTGGTCGGCAGCGGCAGACCCTGAGGGCGGCGACCGAAAACAGCCTGAGTGTCACCGATGTCCTGATACATCACACGCCAACGCCCAGATACTCCTGATATCCATCTGATCCAAATGTGCCGAAAACCGCGTAAATATGCGGAAGTTCGCCCATTACCCCACCGGTTTCAAGGGTCCTTATCGCTCGTGTAAAGCGGGGGTCGTCGGTTCGAATCCGACAGGGAGCTCCGCAGATACGATGTAGACCACCTCTCGATGGCCCGACATCATCGAGCGAGGCCGGAATGAGGAATTGATCATGGACCTGCAGCTGACGGGCAAACGAGCCATCGTATCCGGCGGAAGCAGAGGCATCGGGCTCGCCATCGCCCGCGCACTCACCGCGGAAGGGGTCGACGTCGTGATCTCGGCGCGCGGCGAGGACGTTGCGGATGTGGCTTCGACCCTGGCCGCGCAGTCGGGTCGACGCGTTGTCGGTATCCGCGCCGACACCACCGACGACGGCTCGGTTCGCGCGATGGTCGAACAGGCCGCCAGGGAGCTCGGCGGCGTCGACATCCTCGTCAATACCGCGGCAACCCCGTGGACCAGGGACAAGAACGTCGCCACCATCGACACCACGGACGAGCTGATGAGGGGCGAATTCGAATCGAAGGTGCTCGGATATTTGCGCACCGCCCGGGCTGCTGCACCCTATATGACCGCCCAGGGATGGGGACGGATCATCAACATCAGCGGGCTGGGCGCGCGCAACGCCGGCAACGCCACCCAGACCGTTCGCAACATCAGCGTCTCCGCGATCACGAAGAACCTCGCGGATGAGCTTGGACCTCACGGCGTGAACGTCACCGTCGTGCACCCCGGGCTCACTCGCACGGAGGCTCTCACCGCCAGCCTGGCCAGCCAATCCGATGCCACCGGCGTGCCTGTCGAAGAGATCGAGAGATCGTTGGCACAGAATTCGGTTCGCCGAATCATCGACGCGAGCGAGGTGGCCGATGTCGTCGCGTTTCTCGCATCGCCACGCAGCATCGCTATCACCGGCGATGCGATCGCCGTAGGCGGCGGAGTGCCCGGTCCCATCTACTACTGAACGGCACTGCCGTGCGGGATTGAACGCCTAGGCGCGATCCTCCACCGCGGCGAGCGAGACCTGCCATTCGCCGGCGTCCGTCACCTGAATCACGGTCGATTCCTCGCCGTCGGCCCTGTCCCGCAACCGGTGGAGGGCACGCGCAACCCCGAGCTCGCTTTCGGAGATTCCGGCCCCCTGGAGTTGCGCACCGATGTCGAGCAGGTTCAAGGGCCCTGTCGCCACCAGCAGGATTCGCAGCACCTCGAACTCGACGGGATCGAGCAGGAGGGGCTCGCCAGCCCTCCACCCGTCGCCCGTGTCCTGATCGAGGATGATGTCGCCGATGACGAGGCTGGAGGCAAGAAGGCCGGCGCGGCGGAACACGTTGGTCAGGCGGCCGACGGCATCCTCCAGGCTGAACGGCTTGGTCAGATAGTCGTCCCCGCCGGCGGCGAAAGCAGCGAGCTTGTCGTCGAGCGAGCTGCGACCCGTGACGAAGATGATGGGAGTGTCGTCGCCGCGCTCACGAAGGGTCGACGCGACGACGATTCCGCTCATGTCGGGGAGCATGATGTCGAGAAGGATCGCGTCAGGACGGAACGTTTCGACGGCGACCAAGGCATCGTTTCCACTCCCGGCGACGGCGATGTCCCACCCTTCAAGCCCCAGAGCGAGCTTCACCACCTTGGTCAGCGGCTCTTCCTCGTCGACGATGAGGACGCGCATGGGCCGCGGCTCCTCGCCGAGAGCAGGATTGGCGACGAGCGAAGAATCTGAGGTCACTGCTTTGCCTTTCAGGTCGGACGATCGATGAGCTGTGGGGCATCCAGTGAAAACTAACAGCGCAAGATTGGAAGAGCCGGAGCGCTTCCCATGAACTGTTCCGGCAGACGGAAAAGGCCCGGACCGTTCGGCCCGGGCCTCACCCTGAGAGAACTACGGCGTGGTAGACGGCGACGGGGAAGGGGTCGCGGAGGAACCCTGACTGAAGCTGTCACCCGCGGCCTTGACCACCGCAGCGGCGAAGGCGCTCGCGTCGTCCACGGCACCCAGGTACTTCTTGCCGTTGATGATCACGGTCGGCGTGCCTTCGACCTTCTTCACGTTCGAGTCGGGGATCGGGCTGGTGGTGGCCCGTGTAGTCGCGGCGGTCACCCAGGACTTGAAGGTCTGATCCTTGATACAACTCGTGATCGAATCGAGGTTTTTGACCTTCGCGTCTTTCGCCAGGTTGGCGAGTTGGGCGTCGGTCAGGCCTTCTGTGCCCTCTTTCGGCTGGTTGGCGAAGAGGAGCGCGCTGTAGTCGAAGAAGCTGTTCGGCGAGTAGTTGGCCACGCAGGCAGCCGCGTTTGCCGATCGCGTGGAGTACTTCTTGCCCAGCGACTGGCTGTCCAGGATGGCGATCGGGTGGATCTCGTAGGTCGCCGCACCGCTCTGGACCCAGGTCTTGATCTGATCGATGTTCGTCGACTCGAAAGCACCGCAGACGGGGCATTGGTAATCGATGTAGATCTTGATGTCGATGACATCCGGCGGATTCGTCGCCGACGACACAGGCTGGGCGTCCGGCTGCAGCGCGGCAGTCGGAACCGCCTTGAAGTCCTTGCCGATCTTGATGCCGTCGCTCAGCATGTTGAGCGGGCCTGGTCCTGCGGGCTTCACTCCATTGACGATCACGAGCCCGACGACGACGACGATGGCAAGGATCACGACGACAAGGCCACCCTGAAGCAAGAACTTGCTGCGGCGGTCCTTCTTCTTCTGCTCTTCCCGCAGGATGCGCGCCTTCTCACGCGCGGCCTCACGCCGCTGGTTCTTGCTGAGGCGATTATCGCCAGAACCATCGTTAGTCATCGAACCTCGCTCTTGATTACGTCTCACTGGCTTCAACCGAGGCAGTCTGCTGCACGCGGGAGCCTTTTGAACAGTAGACAGCCTGTCTGGGAATTAGCCAAACGATTGCTGGAACAGCCTAACTAGTGACGATGGCCCGCATTACCGATGCACCAGAACTGATGACATAATGGCCCTGCACTACCATCCATTCACTACGGATCGTCCGGCACGTACCTGCCGGTGAAGGAGAAGTACCCCTATGGCATCTGTCACTTTCGACAAAGCTACCCGCCTCTACCCGGGATCCACCGTCCCGGCTGTCGACGCAATCGACCTGCATGTGGAAGACGGCGAGTTCCTCGTACTCGTCGGACCCTCAGGATCCGGAAAGTCAACGGCTCTTCGGATGCTGGCCGGCCTCGAAGAGGTCAATGACGGAAACATCCTCATCGGCGATCGCAACGTCACCGACGTTCCGCCGAAGGATCGCGACATCGCCATGGTCTTCCAGAACTATGCGCTGTACCCCCACATGACGGTCGCTGAGAACATGGGCTTTGCGCTCAAGATCGCTGGCATCAACAAGGACGAGCGCGCCACTCGCGTGCTCGAAGCCGCCAAGCTGCTCGACCTCGAGCCTTACCTCGCTCGCAAGCCGAAGGCGCTCTCCGGTGGCCAGCGTCAGCGCGTTGCCATGGGCCGCGCGATTGTTCGCCAGCCGCAGGTGTTCCTCATGGACGAGCCGCTGTCGAACCTCGATGCCAAGCTGCGCGTTCAGACCCGCACCCAGATCGCGTCGCTCCAGCGCCGCCTCGGTGTCACGACCGTCTACGTCACGCACGACCAGACAGAGGCCCTGACCATGGGTGACCGCATCGCCGTGTTGAAGGATGGCGTGCTGCAGCAGGTCGGAACTCCTCGCGACCTGTACGCGAACCCGAAGAACGTCTTCGTAGCCGGCTTCATCGGCTCTCCGGCGATGAACCTCTTCACCGCCGACCTGGTCGACGGTGGACTCAAGTTCGGAACCGCCGTTGCCGCGCTCGATCGCGCGTCGCTCGGCGCGACGACCAACACCAAGGTCACCATCGGTGTTCGCCCTGAAGACGTGAAGGTCTCGACCTCCGGCGATGGCCTCCAGGTAGCCGTCGACGTCATCGAAGAGCTCGGCGCCGACGGTTACCTCTACGGGCACACCGAGGTCGACGGAGCCCGCGTGGACATCGTGGCTCGCGTCGATGGACGCGTCCACCCGAACGCCGGCGATACCGTGTACATCACGCCCACCGCTTCGCACATCCACGCGTTTGACATCGAGTCGGGCGACCGTCTCAGCAAGGCAGTCGTCGACTAGTCGATCATCCTGAATGCGGTGCGGGCGACGTTCACGTCGCCCGCACTGTCGTTAACAGGGCGCTACCGCCCGGATAGGCTCGGCTCATGAGCGGTTCACTCAACATCACCTCGGCCACCGTCGACCCGGCGCTGCTCGACCTGCCATGGAACCTGCCGCTCGACGTCTGGCCCGACAGCGTGATCGCCGCGCTGCCCAAGGGCATCTCCCGCCACCTTGTGCGCTTCGTGCACCTGAGCGGTTACATCATCGCGATCAAGGAGACGTCCGCCGAACTCGCCAGACGCGAGTATGAGATGCTCCGCGCTCTGCAGAAACTCGATGTGCCCTGCGTCGATCCCGTCGCGGTCATCACGAACCGCACGGATGACGATGGCAACGAGCTCGAATCCGTGCTCGTCACGCGCCACCTCAAGTTCTCGCTCCCCTATCGCGCCCTGTATTCGCAGACGCTCCGTCCGGACACGGCAACGCGCCTCGTCGACGCTCTCGCGGTGTTGCTCGTGCGCCTGCACATCATCGGCTTCTTCTGGGGTGACGTCTCACTCTCCAACACGCTGTTCCGCCGCGACGCCGGTGCCTTCGCGGCCTATCTCGTCGACGCCGAGACCGGCCAGCTGTACAACGGCCTCTCGAACGGACAGCGCGAGAACGACCTGGAGATCGCGCGCGTCAACATCGCCGGCGAACTCCTCGACCTCGCGGCCGGCGGCCGCCTCGACGAAGAAGCCGACCCGGTCGAGGTGAGCAACGGCATTGTGGCCGCGTATCGCAGTCTCTGGAAGGAACTCACCGGATCCGAGTCCTTCTCCTCATCCGAACGCTGGCGCATCAACGAGCGTGTCGAGCGACTGAACGAACTCGGGTTCGACATCGAAGAACTGGCCATCAAGACGGATGACACGGGCAGCCAGGTGCGCATCCAACCGAAGGTCGTCGATGCTGGCCACCACCAGCGGCGGCTGCTGCGGCTCACCGGGCTCGACGCCCAGGAGAATCAGGCCCGTCGCCTGCTCAACGATCTCGACTCCTACACGGCGACCTTCAAGAAGAAGGATCTCGACGAGGAGATGGTGGCGCACGAGTGGCTCGCGCAGGTCTTCGAACCGGTCATCCGCGCCATCCCGAAGGAGCTGAAGGGCAGACTCGAGCCGGCCGAAGTCTTCCACCAGCTGCTCGACCATCGCTGGTACCTGTCCCAGAACGAGAATCGCGACGTGCCGCTGGCTGAGGCCGTGAGCTCCTACATCGACAACGTGCTGCGCCACCGGCGTGACGAGGCCACCGTCATCGATCCCCCCACCGGCACGATCACCCTGCCGATCCAGATCGTCGCCGACGAGGACGACTGGCGTTCGAAGGTCTAACTCGAACGTGCCCACCCCACGGATGATGCGTCCCCGCGGCCTGTGCAGGGGCGGTCCGACCGGCTACTTGCGGGCGCGCTGCTTCGCGATCTCGTAGAGGGTGACGCTCGCGGCGATGCCGGCGTTGAGCGACTCCGTCGCGGCGGAGATCGGGATGGAGACGATCGCGTCGCAGGTCTCCGT
This sequence comes from Microbacteriaceae bacterium, assembly GCA_025464815.1. Taxonomy (GTDB): domain Bacteria; phylum Actinomycetota; class Actinomycetes; order Actinomycetales; family Microbacteriaceae; genus Lacisediminihabitans. The sequence goes on from JAODMW010000113.1 coordinate 17,897, forward strand.
AACGAGACGGGACAGCCCTTTGCCCTCGCTGCCGACGACGACGACAAGTGGTTCCTTCGCCCAGGAGAGATCGGGGAGCTGAGTGTCCCCTCCGCCGTCCAGGCCGAGCACGAACACGCCGCGCTCCTTGAAAGCCTTGAGGGTCTGGGTGAGGTTTCCCGCCATCGCGACGGGGGTGCGAGCCGCGGCTCCCGCGGAAGTCTTCCAGGCTGCGGCGGTGAGGCCGACCGATCGACGCTGCGGCACGATGACGCCCTGGCCACCGAATGCGGCCACCGAGCGGATGATCGCACCCAGGTTTCGCGGATCGGTCACGCCATCCAGCGCCACCAGCAGCGGCACCTGCCCGCGCGAGATGATCTTCTCGAGCAGGTCGGTCGGGTGCGCGTAGTCATACGGGGGCACCTTGAGGGCGAGGCCCTGGTGCACGGAGTCGAACCCGGCCAGACGGTCGAGCTCCGGACGCATCACCTCGAGGATGGGCAGGCCACGCTTCGTCGCGAGCTGCATGACCTCCTTGACCCGGTCGTCGTACTCGATACGTGTCGCGATGTAGAGCGCTGTCACCGGGATCTTCGCGCGGAGCGCCTCGAGCACGGAGTTGCGGCCGGTCACCACCTCGAACTCGTCGGTCTGCTTGGGCTTGCTCGTGCGCTGCTGCGGACGCTGCGGCGCGCCTGAGCTCGACGGCTTCTTCCCCCCTGCGGCGGCGAACCGTTCTGAGGCCGCCTTGCGCTTACCCGCGGGGTGATACGGACGATCCTCGGCCTTGGGCGTCGGCTTCTTCCCCTCGAGCGCCTGGCGCCCCTGGCCGCCAGAGCCGACCTGCGGTCCCTTGCGTGCCTTGCGAACGGCGCCGGCACGCGGCTTGTTCGCTCCACTGCTCTTCATTAGTCAAGACTCCAATGCGACCCCGTCGGGGTGTCTTCGATCTGGATGCCCGCGGCAGACAGTTCGTCGCGGATGCGATCGGCCGACGCGAAATCACGCGCCCGGCGGGCCGTGTCCCTGTCCTCGAGAAGTTTCTCCACGAGAGTGGCGAGCGCTGCGCTCGCCGGTTCATTCACGGCAGTCTGCCACTCTACGGCCATCGGGTTGATTCCGAGAACCTCCGTCATCGCGAGAACCCGCGCCCGGATCTCCGCGACCCCGCCGAGGTCCTCCGCATCGAGGGCCGCGTTGCCCGCGCGAACCTGGTCGTGCAGCACGCCAAGGGCCTGCGGAATCGCGAGGTCGTCATCCATCGCTTCGGCGAACTCGTCCGGCACGACCTCCACACCGGTTCCCGCGAAACGGGTGTCGGAGAGTCGCCGCCGCGCACGATCGAGAAACACCTGGATGCGGTCGAGAGCGGCCTCCGCCTCGACCAGTGCACCATCGTGGTAGTCGATCGTCGAGCGGTAGTGTGCGGCGCCGAGATAGTAGCGAACGACGAGAGGATGCGCCTGGTCGAGGAACTCGGCGGCGAAGATCGAGTTGCCGAGCGACTTCGACATCTTCTGGCCATCGACGTTGACGAGTCCGTTGTGCACCCAGTGGTTCACGAACGCGTGACCCGCGGCGGTCGACTGCGCTAGCTCGTTCTCATGATGTGGAAAACGCAGGTCGAGGCCGCCGCCGTGGATGTCGAACTGCGTTCCGAGATATTGCGATGACATGGCCGAGCACTCGATGTGCCAGCCCGGACGGCCGTCGCCCCAGGGGGAGGGGAAGGATGCCGATGCCGGCTCTTCGGGTTTGTGGCCCTTCCAGAGCGCGAAGTCGCGAATATCCCGCTTCCCTCTCGACTGCGTATCCGCGGATGCCGCCATGTCGTCTGGCTTCTGGTTGGTGAGTTCGCCGTAGCTCGGCCATGAGGCGACGTCGAAGTAGACGTCGCCCGAGGCGTCGTCGGCGACGTAGGCGTGGCCGCGCTCGATGAGCTGCGCGATGAGAACCTGCATCTGCGGAATGCTCGCCGTCGCCCGAGGTTCGTAGGTCGGCGGCAGGATGCCCAGCTGCGTGTATCCGCGCGTGAACTCGAGTTCGTACCGGTAGGCCAGCGCCCACCACTCCTCGGTGGTGCCTGCGGCATTGGCGAGGATCTTGTCGTCGATGTCCGTGACGTTACGCACCAGGGTGACGTTGTAGCCGCGGTACGACAGCCAGCGTCGCCACTGGTCGTAGACGAGCGCGGAGCGCAGGTGCCCGATGTGCGGTGAGGACTGCACGGTCGGTCCACAGACGTAGATGCCGACTTCTCCGTCGATGAGCGGGACCAGGTCGACCAGGGCAGCGGTCCTGGAGTCGTAGAGGCGCACAGTCACAGGGGACAGCTTAACGACTGCGTTGCAGCAGGGCCGTTGCCATTACGGCGACGCCTTCGCCTGTGCCGGTGAAGCCGAGACCGTCCGATGTCGTCGCAGCGATGCTCACCGGAGCGCCGATGAGCGCGCCGAGGTAACTCTCGATCTCCGTGCGTCGTGCCGCCAGCTTGGGGTGGTTGGCCACGATCTGCACCGCGACGTTGCCTACCGAGTAGCCGGCCCCGGTCACCAGTTTCACCGTCTCGGCGAGAAACACATCGCCATGAGCGCCGACGAAACGCTTCTCCGAAGTTCCGAAACGGCCGCCGATGTCGCCGAGACCCGCGGCGGAGAGGAGCGCGTCGCAGATCGCGTGGCTCACGGCGTCGCCGTCGCTGTGTCCGGCGAGACCGGCTTCATCCGGCCAGTAGAGGCCGCCCAGCCAGAGCGGACGCGCATCGTCGTAGGCGTGCACATCGATTCCGATGCCGGTGCGGATGCCGCTGCCACCACCCGCGATAGATTCCGCCCGCCGCAGATCCCAGGCTGTGGTGATCTTGAAGGCCTGCGGATCGCCGGCGACGACCGACACCGGATGCCCGGCAGCCGCGAAGAGGGCGGCGTCATCGGTGAAGTCCTCGGTTGCCTCCGCGTAGGCGGCATCGAGCTCACGCCGCGGGAAGCCCTGCGGTGTCTGCACCGCCACGAGTTCTGAGCGATCGATCGTCGCGACGGCGAGGCCGGCATCCGTCTTCTTGATCGTGTCGGTCACCGGCAACCCGGGGATCACCCCCGCCGCCGTATCGAGCACCGCGGCGACCACCGCCTCGAAGAGCGCGGGGGGCGCGAATGCCCGGGCGGCGTCGTGCACGAGCACCACCTCGATCGTCGGGTCGAGCGCCGCAAGACCGGCCGCCACCGATCCCTGTCGCGTCTCCGCTCCACTGACGACGATGATGCTGTCGATCGCCGCACCCGCCACCCCCCGAGAGATGCGGCGGGCGTCATCGAGACGAGCGGCCGGCGCGACGACCACGACCTGAACGGCAAAACCCATGCCGAAGATCGAATCGAGGGCATGCTCGAGAATCGTCCTGCCCGATACCGCGACGAAGGCCTTCGGCTCGGACTTGCCCAGCCTGCTGCCACTTCCGGCAGCAACAACGATGACCGCTACGGTCGGAACGTCGCTGCCGCCGCTAGGAGGCAAGAACCTCGTCGAGAACGGTCGATGCCTTCTCTTCGTCGGTCTTCTCGGCAAGGGCGAGTTCTGAGATCAGGATCTGGCGTGCCTTGGCGAGCATGCGCTTCTCACCGGCCGAAAGGCCGCGGTCCTGATCGCGGCGCCACAGGTCGCGAACGACCTCCGACACCTTGATGACGTCACCGGATGCGAGCTTCTCGAGGTTCGCCTTGTACCGGCGCGACCAGTTGGTCGGCTCCTCCGTGAATGGGGCACGAAGCACGTCGAAGACCCTGTCGAGACCGTCCTGGCCGATGACATCGCGCACGCCGACGAGATCGACGTTGTCGGCCGGAACCTCGATCACCAGATCACCCTGAGTCACGTTCAGCTTGAGGTAGAGCTTCTCTTCGCCTTTGATGATTCGCGTCTTCACCTCGACGATGGTTGCTGCACCATGGTGGGGATAAACGACAGTTTCGCCTACTTCGAAAAGCATGGACTGACTCCGTTCCGTGGCCGCTAGTTTACCACAGGGGTCTCCCAGCCAACGGGGTCGCCCTGCCCGGACGCCCGCCGTCGGTAGGCTAAACTCCAAGCAGGTTTCCGTGGGCCACAGCCGCGATACGAAGCCGTTTTCTTTGTTCTGGAGGGTCCTGTGAGAGCACGCATCGCTGCATCCGTTGTCCTTGCGGCGGTGCTGTTGCTGTCGACGACCGCGTGTACATTCTTCGCGACGCAGGCGACGCTCAAGCACTACGACCCCAGCGACGGCGTTGGTGCAACGATTGGCGATATCAACGTGCGCAACGCCCTGCTGCTGACCAAGGACGGCCAGGAAGCGAGCTTCCTCGTCAACCTCATCAACGACGGTCAGAATGCCGAAAGCGTGTTGATCCAGTACCAAGGCACCGATTCCCACGGCACGCGCGGCAAGATCGACGTCAAGGTGAGCCTCGACGCCGGAGAAGTGAAGACCTTCGGTTCCAAGGACACCCGCCAGCTCATCTTCAACGGCATCGGCACCGAGCCGGGCGCCCTGTTCCCCGTCTGGATCCAGTACGGCCAGGAGCCGGGGAAGCAGTTGCTCGTGCCCGTGCTCGACGGCAGCCTGGCCGAGTACGCCAACCTGCTGCCGACGCCGACGCCCACGCCGACCGTCACAGTCACGCCCACGCCGACGCCATCACCCTCAGCCAGCCAGTAGAACCAGTGCGGCCGAAGCTCAGGCTTCGAAACGATATCCGAGCCCGCGCACGGTGACCAGCATCGTCGGGTCTGACGGAGCCTTCTCGATCTTCGAGCGGATGCGCTTGATGTGCACGTCGAGCGTCTTGGTGTCGCCGAAATAGTCGGCGCCCCACACCCGATCGATGAGTTGTCCCCGCGTGAGCACCCGACCCGAATTGCGCAACAACACCTCGAGCAATTCGAATTCCTTGAGCGGCATGGCCGTCTCGGTACCGCGCACCGCGACGGTGTGGCGCTCGACGTCCATACGCACGTCGCCCGCCTCCAACACGGCCAGGTCGTCGTTGTCGTCGTCGACCCGGCGGCGCATGACGGCGCGGATGCGGGCGAGCAGTTCCCGAGTGGAATAGGGCTTGGTCACGTAGTCGTCCGCGCCCAGTTCGAGGCCGACCACGACATCCACTTCGCTGTCCTTGGCGGTAAGCATGATGATCGGCACCTGCGAGCGGCTGCGGATTTCACGGCAGACCTCGGTGCCGGGGATGCCGGGAAGCATCAGGTCGAGCAGCACGAGGTCGGACCCGTTGCGATCGAACTCGACGAGCGCGGCCGGGCCGTCGGCCGCGATGGTCGTCTCATACCCCTCCCGCCCGAGCAGAAAGGCGAGGGGCTCGCTGAGCGATGATTCGTCTTCGACGATCAGGATGCGGGTCACGGTGTGGCCTCCGTCTGGGTTTTCATGAACACCTAGGCTTCCTTCAGTGATGCCTGGGCGGCCTGGGAGGCCTCCGGCAGGCGGATGGTGAACGTCGATCCGTTGCCCGGCTGGGACCAGACCCGGATGTCGCCGCCGTGGTTCTGCACCACGTGCTTCACAATGCTGAGACCGAGGCCGGAACCGCCGGTGTGGCGCGACCGGGCCGGGTCGATGCGGAAGAACCGCTCGAAGACCCGATCGCGTTCGTCTTCGGGGATGCCGATCCCCTGGTCCGTCACGGCGATCTCGACGATGCCGTCGGCGTTGCTCACGCCGACGCCGACCCTCGAGCCCTTTGGCGAATACTGGATGGCGTTGGCGATGAGGTTGTGGAGCGCGACCGCGAGCAGCGGCTCGTCACCGTAGACCTCGGCCCCGGCGTCGCCGCCGCTGGCGATCTCGACACGATTCGAGTCCGCCGCCACGCGGTTCTGGTCGATGGCCATGGCGACCACGTGGTCGATGTCGACGACTTCCGGCTTGGTCAGGGCATCCGCGGCCTGCAGCCGGGAGAGCTCGATGATCTCCTGCGTGATGCGGGCGAGGCGCTCGGCCTCCTTCGTGAGGCGCTTGGCGAACCGGCGCACCTGGTCGGGTTCGTCGGATGCCGCTTGCAGTGCCTCGGCGAGCAGGCCGACGGCGCCGATCGGAGTCTTGAGTTCGTGGCTGATGTTGGCCACGAAGTCCCGTCGTACATCATCGAGACGATACGACTCCGTGCGGTCCTCCGCGAGAAGCAGGATGTACCGCACGCCGAGCGGCGCCACCCGAACGAAGAGATAGATGTTGGCATCGCCGAAGGGTCCGCGTGCGAGTTCGAGCTCCTGGGTGACCGGTTCGCCGCTTCGTCGAACCCGGTCGACCAGGGCGACGAGCTCCGGATGCACGAGCGCCTGGTTCCAGACGAGACCGAAGGCCATCGCACCCGGGCTCGCCTTCACGACGTTGTTCGACGGGTCGAGCACGACTCCGGCAGATTCGAGTGCTTCGATCACCTGGTCGATGCCGTCCGGAACTGCCGTGCTCACGACATCCGCAGCGCGCTTGCCCCGGCGGGCGGAAACCACGAGGACACCGACGATGGCGGCGCCGGTGAGAACACCGAAGACCAGCGACAGCGGCACCAGCCAGGTGGAGTCCATAGCGACTAGATTAGTTACATATCAGGGCTTGCCCGGTCTGTGGTGGCTGCCTCAGGCGGTACTTTGGGAGTTGTTCAGGTCCCCATCACTCGCCGTTAACCTGCGCGGGGCAGTGTGACCTCAACTGTGCGGGTACTACTGCCCGCAGCGAAAGGGACGTGAAATGCGCGAGGTATTCCAACAGGAACTGGCGGAAGTACAGGAGCGCCTCGTCGAGATTTCCGGCCTTGTCGCGGTGGCGATCGAGAATGCGACCACGGCCTTCAACGAGTCGAACGTGTCGCTCGCCGAGACGGTGATCGACGATGACACGAAGATCGACGAGGCGGCGATCGCCCTCGACGAGCTTGCCATCAACATCCTCGCCCGCCAGCAGCCCGTCGCTCGCGATCTCCGCATCGTCGTGAGCGCCCTCCGCATCAGCGCATCGCTTGAGCGCATGGGCGACATGGCAGAGCACATCGCCCAACTCGCCCGCTACCGCTTCCCCGACAAGGTCGTTCCGAAGTCGCTGCGCGGAACCTTCTCCGAGCTCGGCCGTCTCGACGTGCAGATCGCGAAGAAGCTGACCGAGCTGCTGCGCACCGAAGACGTCCGTCTCGCAGAAGAGATCCGCAACGACGACGATCAGATCGACGCACTGCACCTCAGCGTCTTCGACAAGGTTCTCGGCGAGACCTGGAAGGGCGCGGCCGTCGATACGGTCGACTCGACCCTCGCATCGCGCTACCACGAGCGTTTCGCGGACCACGCGGTGTCCATCGCCAAGAAGGTCCAGTACCTCGCTACGGGCGATTGGGTGGCCGTCGACGCCTAACGGGCGCTGAGGTGCTGGCTCCGGGGACGGGAGTTACTTCTTGTTGCCCTGCGCTGCGACAGCCGCGGCACCGGCGGCGGCGGCTTCCGGGTCGAGGTATTCGCCCGGCTTCAGAGGCAGGAAGTCGTCCCCCAGGGTGTAGACGAGCGGGATGCCGGTCGGGATGTTGAGTTCCGCGATATCCGCATCGGAGATATCGTCGAGGTGCTTGACCAGCGCACGCAGGGAGTTGCCGTGCGCGGTCACGAGCACCGTCTTGCCCGCAGCGAGGTCGACCTTGATGTCGGACTCCCAGTAGGGCAGCATCCGGTCGATCACCAGTTTGAGGGATTCGGTGCGTGGTAGTTCGGCGCCAAGACCTGCATAGCGGGGGTCGTGAGCCTGGGAGAACTCGCTATCGTCGTCGAGCGGCGGCGGCGGAACGTCGAAGGAGCGACGCCAGGTCATGAACTGCTCCTGGCCGTACTGCTCGAGGGTCTGTGCCTTGTCCTTGCCCTGCAGGGCGCCGTAGTGGCGCTCGTTGAGGCGCCAGCTGCGCTTGACGTCGATCCAGTCCCGGTCGGCGACATCGAGAGCGATGTTGGCGGTGTGGATCGCGCGCTTGAGCACAGAGGTGTACTGGATCTCCGGCAGGATGCCCGACTCCGCAATGAGTTCGCCGGCGCGCGTCGCCTCGGCTCGGCCCTGGTCGCTCAGGTCGACGTCGACCCAGCCGGTGAAGAGGTTTTTCGTGTTCCAGTCGCTGTTGCCGTGGCGCAACAGGATGAGCGTGTGGGTCATGCCCCAACTCTACCGACGGCACGTGCTGCTTCGCCGTGACGAGAGGCCGAGCACGGCTGGGATACTGGGATATGCCCATCGGCTCGATCACTCGCGGAACGACGGGCACCAACCGCCTGCGGCGAATCGATCGCTGGATCGCCCAGCTTCCGGCGGTACGCCACTCGTCGGCGCCGCTCGTCGTCGACCTCGGCTACGGGGCGTCTGCGACGACGACGCTCGAGCTGCATCAGCGACTCGGCCGGGTGCGGGCGGAGACGGAAGTGATCGGCATCGAAATCGATCCTGCGCGGGTGAAGCTGGCATCCGCATCCGTCAAGCCGGGCGTGAGCTTTCGGCTGGGTGGCTTCGAAGTCCCGCTGCCTCCGGGTCGCCTTGCCACGGTCATCAGGGCGCTGAACGTTCTTCGGCAGTACGACGAGTCGGCCGTGCTCGACGCATGGAAGATCATGGTGTCGCGGCTCGAGCCCGGGGGCGTGCTCGTGGAGGGGACGTGCAACGAGGTCGGCCGCGTCGCCAGCTGGGTGGATGTCACGGCGGAGGGTCCCCAGACCCTCACGATCAGCCTCCGCCTCGCCGACCTTGAGAAGCCGTCGATCGTGGCGGAACGACTGCCGAAGGTACTCATCCACCGGAACGTGCCAGGCGAGAAGATCCACACCTTCCTGCTCGACCTCGACCGGCATTGGCAGCTGAACTCGCCGCTCTCCGTCTACGGGCCGTCGCAGCGCTGGATCGCGACGGCGCAGGGGCTGGCATCCGACGGCTGGCCCGTGCTGGGTACCAGGTCCCGCTGGAAGCTCGGCGAGCTCACAGTGGCCTGGGAAGCGATCGCGCCGAATGGGTTCGCGTGGTGAGACAGTAGCGGCAAGAAGGCAGCAGGGCAGACGGTCGGCTATACCTCGGGCAGGATCGCTCGCGCCTTGTCTTCCGCCAGACCCGCCGCGGTGAGCAGATCGACGAGAAGCGGTCGCAGCATGAGGACCACGGCGGAGTCCGTGATCGGGGCGCCCTTCGCGACGGTGTCCGGTCGCAGCCGCTCGGCGATCGCGACGAGGCCCACGCGCACCGTGTCGGCGAGCCGTGGATCATCGAGGCTCTGTGCCAGAAGCTGCACCGACGTCACGAGGTTCGCGACGATCGACGCGATCGCGGGTCGCTCGACCCCGTCGCGGACGAGGAAGTCGATGCGGCGGCTGATCACCCTGAGGTTGCGAGTCGCGAGATCCATCCCGCGCAGTACTCGCGACTGCGCCTCGAGATCCGGGCCGCGCCGCCGCTGCAGCGGAGAGATGCGGGCAATCGCTCGTGCGGAGTCGAGCGAAGAGCCCCAGTCGTCGATGACCGGCTGTGTTGCACGCAAGCGCTCGAGAGCGCGCTCGGCAGCCGATTGGTCGGCGCGGTCGAGTGCTGTGACAAGCGAGGACAGCGAGTCGGTGAACGCCGCGAAGAGTCGCTTGGCATCCGACAGCGCGATACGTCGGAGGTCCCTGGGGAGCAGCGCAGTGACGAGCAGCGCCATTGCGCCTCCGATGATTCCGTCGATGCTCCGCACGAATGGACCGCCCGCGGGCGCGGGGATGAGCATGACGAGCATCGATTGCACACCGGCAGCCACCGCGAACGCGTTGCTGGACGACAGTAGTCGCGCGACCAGCAGCGTGACGAACAACACGAGAGCGATCTGCCAGAGACCGTCACCGATGAGCAGCAGGAGCAACTCGCTGAGTGCGATGCCGATGACGATGCCGACAGCCGACTCGAGCACGCGCACCGGGCGCGCGTCCCGCACGAATCCGAGGCTCGAAATGGTCACGGTGACGGCCATCAGCGGCACGGCGTGACCGAGAAGAAAGCGGGCGATCGCATAGCCGAGCGTTGCGGCGACGACGATCTGCAGTGCGGGGACGATGGAGCCCACGACCCGCCCGCCAGAACCCCGGAAATCGAGGGTACTCAACAGGCCGGCACGCGGCGGCAGACCCGAGGACACGATCTATCGCTTGACAGCGCCGAGTCGCGGCAGCCGGGGGACGTTCGCGGAAGCCCCGGCATCCGGTGGCACGACGACCTCCTGGGCGGCCGGGACGAGGACGCCCTCCGCGCGCACGGCGAGCTCTGCCGCGGGGTCCGTCGAGCGTTTGATCACGGCGAGCGCGATCGGTCCGAGTTCGAAGTGCATGGCTACGGATGTCACGAGACCGACGACCGTTTCGCCGAGAAGTACCTCGTCCCCCTGTCTCGGCAGCACGGCATCCGAACCGTCGAGGTGGAGCATCACGAGGCGTCGCGGCGGATGCCCGAGGTTGTGCACCTTGGCGACCGTCTCCTGTCCGCGATAGCAACCCTTGCTGAGGTGGACCGCCGAGCGCAGCCAGTCCAGCTCGTGCGGGATCGACTTTTCATCGGCCTCGGTGGCGAACCGGGGACGCCATGCCTCGATGCGCAGCGCCTCGAGTGCGAGGACCCCGGCGAGCGGAAGGTCGATGGCCGCAAGGTCAGCGCGGGCGACGAGAACCTCGCTGTAGGTCCACCCTGCCGCGGGGTGCTTGGCGACCACCGCGTACTGGTGTCCACCGGGCACGACGGACACCCAGGGATCGTGCCAGACCAGCGGTACCCCGTTCGGCGAGGCGACGGGAAGCGCGAGTGAGCCGAGCGTTCCGACCGTGGCGAATTCGTCCGTGCGGTCGGCGAGTTCGACGCGGAGCATGAAGCGCATCTTGTCGAGCCAGGCGAAGAGGCCGGGCGCTTCGTCACGCTCGACGAGCAACCACAGCGCGACACCGTCGTCGACGAGTCGCACGGCGTATTCGAGCCGACCGGTCGGATCGAGCAGTAGCGTCTCGCTCGACTCCCCCGGCGTCAGACCCGCGACGCTCTGGCTCGTGAGCGAGTCGATCCAGCTCAGCCGATCAGGTCCTGTAACGGTCAGAACCGCGCGATGAGAGAGATCGACGATGGCTTCACCCGCGGCGAGCGCACGCTGTTCGGCGAGGGGGTTGCCATAGTGGGCGGCAACGCCCGCATCTCGATCCGTGGCCTCGACGGCGCCCGGCCTCAGGAGAAAGTCACTCAAGGCGGGCCAGCCGACCGGATGCGTGTGTCGCGAGTTCCTGGCCGAGAGCCGCGATGTCCCAGGCCCAGAGGAGATGGTTCTCGACGAGGCCGTAGATCCGTGTGGATGCGGTGTGCTCCTTCGAGGTGACAGAGCGCATCACGGCATCCGTCGCCAGATCGATACGCGGCCCCTTCACCTGGCCGACGTAGAGTTCGCTGACACCGCCCGGATGCAAAATCGACACCTCGATGTCGAAACCGTCGGATGCATTCCGCAGGGTCTCCACGGCGCGAGCCGTCGTGAAGGGCTGCGCGCCGACACCGCGCAGAAGACCAGGGCCCGGATCGCCCTCGGTCGCCGCTCGGCTCAGCCGCCAGTATCCGGTCTCGGTTGCGAGAGGCTGCGACTCCATCGCCTGCCCCGACCCGATCGAAGGATCGAGCAACCACGTGTACGAGGTGTAGTTGAGGTGCGGCAGACCGTCGTGACTGAAGCTGAGACGCTGACCGAACTCATAGTTGCGGGTTTCCTCGCCGACCTCGTAGTTGACGACGCCGGTGCCCTCCCAGACCCCGATCAGCCAGGAAAGAGGAACCAGCTCGGCCGGCAGGTTGGCGTCGAGCTCGATCATGAGCGAGATTCGATCATGAGCTGCGACTATCAGCGCTGGCCGCGGAACAGGTTGTACAGCACCACGACGGAGACATAGCCGATCGCCAGTGTGGCCAACACGAGCAGGCCGATGAAGAACAGTTCCAGACCGAGGTACATGGGTCAATTCTATGCCGAGGCCAGCTGCAGTGCGCCAAGCACGGCAGTGGCGATCGCGAGGATCACGACCGAGCCGCCGAGGCTGGCCATCATGCGATTGACGAGGCCCTCCTTGCGATCCAGCGAGAGCTGCACGCAGAAAGTCACGATCGTGGCACCGGCGAGCACGATCGGAACCCAGGTCAGGTACTGGTCGACCGGCACCAGGATGCCGATGAGTACCGCGCCGACCACGGCGAGAATCCAGATCGGAATCACGCTGCTGAGTGCCAGGCGTTTGCCCTGCTGGTCGATGGTCACGCTCCAATCTTGCACCCTCGCGCGGATTGGCCGCTAAAAGAGCCTTTAGACTGTCGTCTGGCACTTGGAGGACCCGTTGGCGCAGCTATTGATCCTGACTTCTGCCGTCAACAGCGACGTCTTACCGGCGCTCGGGCTTCTCAGCCACCGCACTCGCCAGATTCCCGCTGAGCCGGCATCCCTCATCACCGCGCCCAGTTGCGATCTCATCCTGGTGGACGCCCGCCAGGATCTGGCCAGCGCCAAGTCCCTCTGCAAGATTCTCAACACCACGGGCGTGAACGTTCCGCTCATGCTGATTCTCACCGAGGGCGGCCTCACCGCCGTCAGCGCCGACTGGGGAATCGACGATGTCATTCTCGAAACGGCGGGACCCGCGGAGGTGGATGCCCGCATCCGCCTCGTCGTCGGACGCCAGGCTCTCGACAAGACGAGCAACAAGATCCACGCCTCCGGCGTCGTGATCGACGAGGCCAGTTATTCGGCCAAGGTGCATGGACGCCCGCTCGACCTCACCTTCAAGGAGTTCGAGCTGCTGCGCTTTCTCGCGACGCATCCTTCCCGCGTCTTCACGCGCGAACAGCTGCTGAGCGAGGTCTGGGGCTACGACTACTTCGGCGGCACCCGCACCGTCGACGTCCATGTGCGACGCCTGCGCGCGAAGCTCGGCGATCTCGAGTCGCTCATCGGAACCGTACGCAACGTCGGATACCGCTTCAACGTCTACGAGGACGACCCAGAACGCCTTGCCCAATCCGTCAACTCCTGACCTCGGGGCCCTGTTGCGCATCGCCGAGGCGGCGCGCAATCATGACGGCCAGCCGCCGTTCTCCGACCAGAGTCTCGTCGACCTGCGGACGGGAGAGCGCGAAGCGATCCTGATCGCGGAGGTCGCGGCGGCGATCGTGTCCCCGACCGAGGCCGAGTTCGTCGTGGCTCCGGATGCCCGCGGGCACGGCCACGGAACGGCGCTGCTCGAACGGATCATCGCCGGGGCAAGCGGAGAGCTGCGCATCTGGGCCCACGGGGACCACCCGGCAGCCCGCAGGCTCGCCCGCAGCCACGGTCTCCAGCCGATCCGCGAACTGCTGCAGCTGCGGGCACCCGTCCCCGAACTCAGACCGGTCGAGACGGAGCACTTTCTTCCCGGGCAGGATGAGGAGGCCTGGCTGGCGCTCAACGCGAAGGCCTTCGCATCCCACCCGGAACAGGGTTCGGTGAGCCGGGCGGACCTCGACGAGCTGATGTCCGAGAGCTGGTTCAGCAGCGACGACTTCCTCGTTCTCCGCGACGGCAACCAGATGATCGGCTTCTGCTGGCTCAAGACCGAGGGTGGGCTGGGAGAGTTCTACGTGGTCGGCGTCGATCCGGAGCGACAGCGGCAGGGACTGGGCCGACGACTCATGGATGCCGGCTTCGCGCGTCTTGCCGAGCTGGGCATCCGTACCGCGTCCCTGTATGTCGAGGCCGACAACGCCCCGGCGGTGGAGCTCTACCGGTCGCTCGGTTTCGTCGACCACTCGGTCGACATCCAGTACGCGCTGATCCGCTGACCTCACGGCGCAACCCCGACCCGAACCGTTGCGGGGGATCGTGCGCGGCGAGTCCGCCATCGGGATATCGACTCGCCTGGAGCCTCCTCCGCAACTGGGGTGGGCAGGCCGTGGCTGCGTTAACCCCGCGTTCACATCCCTCTCAATACTCCCGAAGGGTGAAGTGGGATGATGATGCAATGGACAGCGAGACCTATCTGGGCGAGGCAGGGCTCGCCACTGACACCCTCGACGACGACTACGACTCCAGCTGGGTGGACGACGGCACTCTTCCGCCGAACCGGTATCTCGACCGCGAACTGAGCTGGCTCGCCTTCAACACGCGCGTGCTCGAGCTCGCCGAAGACCCGGAACTCCCACTGCTCGAACGCGCGAACTTCCTCGCGATCTTCGCCAGCAATCTCGACGAGTTCTTCATGGTGCGCATCGCTGGTCTCAAGCGCCGCATCCTCACCGGCCTCGCGGTCCCGACCAACGTCGGTACCGCGCCGACGGAGGTGCTCGCCGTGATCCAGGATCGCGCCCACGAGTTGCAGGCACGTCACGCCGCCGCCTTCCGCGACCTCGTCAAGCCCGACCTCGATGATGCCGGAATCCACATCGAGACCTGGAGCGATCTCGGCCCCGCCGACCGCGAGTCGCTGGACGAGATCTTCTCGGCGCGGATCTTCCCGGTGCTCATGCCTCTCGCGGTCGATCCGGCGCACCCCTTCCCGTACATCTCGGGGCTCTCGCTCAACCTGTCGATCCGGGTGCGCAACCCCAAGATCGGCAAGGAGGAGTTCGCGCGCCTCAAGGTGCCGCCGATGCTGCCGCGCTTCGTGCAGCTCCCGGATGACGGCAGCGGCCTGCTGCGCTTCATCCCGCTCGAAGACCTCATTTCCAATCACCTGGGGGACCTCTTCCCCGGCATGGAGATCCTCGACCACCACGAATTCCGAGTTACCCGCAACGAGGATGTCGAGGTCGAGGAGGACGAGTCGGAGAACCTCATCCAGACTCTCGAACGCGAACTGCTGCGCCGCCGGTTCGGACCGCCGATCCGCCTCGAGATCACCGACGACATGGACGAGGTCACCCTCAACCTGCTCGTACGCGAACTCGACATCACGGAACAGGAGGTCTACCGGCTGCCGGCTCCACTCGATCTCGGTGGCCTGTTCGAGCTGGCCAAGATCGATCGGCCGCGGCTCAAATACAGCAGGCACGTTCCCACGACGAGCGTGAGCCTGCTGCCTACCGAGCCCAATGCCGCCCCAGACGTCTTCGGCTCGATCGACCGTCAGGACATCCTGCTGCACCACCCATACGAGTCGTTCGCGACGAGCGTGCAGTCCTTCCTCGAGCAGGCTGCTGCCGACCCCGACGTGCTCGCCATCAAACTGACCCTGTACCGCACCTCCGGCGACAGTCCGATCGTCGAGGCGCTCATCCAGGCGGCGGAGGCCGGCAAACAGGTGCTCGCGCTCGTGGAGATCAAGGCGCGCTTCGACGAGTCGGCGAACATCAGCTGGGCGCGCAAGCTCGAGAAGGCCGGCGTGCACGTGGTCTACGGGCTTGTCGGGCTCAAGACGCACTGCAAGCTCGCCCTCGTGATCCGCCAGGAGGGCGGCGTTCTTCGTCACTACAGCCACATCGGCACGGGCAACTACAACCCGAAGACGAGCCGCATCTACGAAGACCTCGGGCTCCTGACGGCGAGCGGCACGGTGGGAAAGGACCTCACGCGCCTCTTCAACGAGCTCTCCGGCTACGCCATCGAAAAGAAGTTCAAGCGTCTGCTCGTCGCTCCCCTGCACCTCCGGAAGGGATTGCTCAAACGCATCAAGACCGAAGCCGAGAACGCGCTGAACGGTTTGCCGTCAGGAATCCGGATCAAGCTCAACTCGATCGTCGACGAAGCGATAATCGACGCCCTCTACCGGGCGAGCGAGGCGGGTGTTCCGATCGAGCTGGTCGTGCGTGGCATCTGCGCGATCCGGCCGGGAGTGGAGGGGCTGAGCGAGAACATCAGGGTGCGCTCGATTCTCGGTCGCTACCTCGAACACTCGCGGATCTTCTCCTTCGTCAACGGCGGCGACCCCCAGGTCTACATCGGCAGCGCGGACATGATGCACCGTAATCTCGACCGTCGCGTCGAGGCGCTCGTGCGACTTACCAGCCCGGACCACCTGCGCGAGATCGATGAGCTGTTCGATCTCGCCATGTCGGACGAGACCTCCTCGTGGATGCTCGACGGAGACGGCACCTGGACCCGCCATCACCGTGCGGATGATGGTTCGGAGCTCGAGGACATGCAGAATGTTCTGATGCGACAGATCAGCCAGAGAAAGCGCGTCGGAGTCAGCCGGTGACGATCGCAGGACCTTCCGTGGTCCTCGCTGCCGGCGCGATCTGCTGGCGCACCGTGGCGGGCAAGACCCAGGTGCTGCTGGTGCACCGGGGGGAACGCGCCGACACATCCCTGCCGAAGGGAAAGATGGATCCGGGAGAGACGCCCCCGCAAACTGCCGTGCGCGAGATCGCCGAAGAGACCGGACTCTCGATCACCCTCGGTGCTCCACTGGGAACGACCGAGTACACGATGCCGGGCGGTCGGGAGACGATCGGCTATTACTGGGCCGCCGAAGTGAACGACAGCATCGCCGCCGCATCCACCTTCGTCCCCAACCAGGAGATCGCCGCCGTCGAATGGCTCTCGATCAGGGCGGCGCGCGGCGCGCTCACCTACGAGCGCGATCGGGACGTGCTCGACCGCTTCGCCGAGCGGGTCAGTGCAGGCACCGCACGCACCTTCCCGATCATCGCGCTGCGCCACGGCAAGGCGGTTCCTCCGGCGAGCTGGGACGGACCGGATGCCACGCGTCCCTTGCTGCACCGCGGCCTCGAACAGTCGCAGAGTGTGGCGCCCGCCGTTGCGGCGTGGAGCCCGAAGAAGCTCATCAGCAGCACCGCGACTCGCTGCCTCGCCACCATCGAGCCCATAGCTGCCCTGACCGGGCTGCCCGTCAAGCAGTCGGCCGGCATCAGCCAGGACGCCTACGAGGACGGCACGGCGAAAGTCCGCAACATCGTCACCAAACGGGTGCGGAAACAGGAGTCGGTGGTGTTCTGCAGCCACGGCCCCGTTCTGCCCGAGATCATCGATGCGATCGCCGGGGCGACGAACACGCCGCTGGATGCTCCGCTGCGCCGTGCCGCCATGCTGTCGACCTCGTCGTTCACCGTTCTGCATGTTTCGGTCGAGCATCCGGAAAATGGCCTCGTCGCGATCGAAACCCACGGCCCCGTGCTCGATTGAGCCGGATATTTCCCCGTTGTTAACCCTCCGTTTACCCAACGGGCCGAACTTGGACAACCTGCGTTCGTAACCTCGCTGGGGGGTCGGCACCGGCCCTCATCCTGTAATCCAAGCATCACCTCCCGAAGGGAACTCCGTGAACGTCAAGCGACGTATCTTTACACGCGCGAGCAGCATCGCTGCCATTGCCATCGCAGGCACCATCCTCCTGTCCTCCTGTGCGGCAAACGAGGCAGCCCCGACCACATCCGCCTCCTCGGCTCCGGTCAGCAAACTGAGCGGCACGCTCAACGGCATCGGCTCCTCCGCACAGGGCGCCGCTGAGACCGCCTGGATCGCCGGCTTCCAGCAGGCCAACCCGCAGGTCACCGTCAACTACGACCCCCAGGGTTCGGGCGCCGGTCGCACCAACTTCATCTCGGGTGCGGCTGACTTCGCCGGCTCGGATGCCGCGATGAAGGACACCGAGCTCGCAACCGTATCGCCGCTCTGCAAGGCAGGCACCAAGGCGATCGACCTCCCGGTGTACATCTCCCCGATCGCCATCGCCTACAACGTCGCCGGCCTCACCGACCTGAAGCTCGACGCCGCGACCATCGCCGGCATCTTCAAGGGCACCATCACCAAGTGGAGCGACCCCGCCATCAAGTCGCAGAACTCCGGAGCCACGCTTCCGGATGCCGCGATCACCGTGGTCCACCGCTCGGATGACTCCGGCACGACCCAGAACTTCACCGACTACCTGAGCGCCAACGCACCGACGGTGTGGGACAAGCCGGCCGCCCAGACCTACCCCTACGCCGTCGGTGACGCCGCCAAGGGAACTTCGGGTGTCGCGGATGCCGTCAAGGGTGCAGCGAACAGCATCGCCTACATCGACGAGTCCGGCGCGACCGGCCTCAGCATCGCGCAGCTCAAGGTCGGCTCCGCCTACGTGAAGATCAACGCCGCGGGAGCAGCCGATGTCGTCGCCAAGTCCCCGGTGGCCACCGGCCGCGGGACCAATGACCTCGCCATCGCGATCGACCGCAAGAACACGGACAAGAACGCCTGGCCGATGGTTCTGGTCAGCTACTTGATCGTCTGCAACACCTATGCCGACGCCGCGAAGGGTGAGCTCGTCAAGGCTTACGCTACTTACGTGGCAAGCAGCGAAGGACAGTCTGCTGCCGCAACGCAGGCCGGCTCCGCCCCCCTCTCGGCCGATCTGGCCACGAAGGTTGCGACAGCAATCGCTACCATCAAGTAGCACCCGCACGCACTCGGCCTGGGCTGCTCGATTGGCAGCCCAGGCCGAGTTTGCGGTTCACCACCAACAAGTTCCACCGTCGGACGTCAGGAACCAATAGATGACCACCGAAACAACAGGCGTTATCAAAGCCCGAGTGCGCCTGGGCGATCGAGTGTTCTCCACCAGCACCATCGTCGCGGGGTCGCTGATCCTCGTCGTCCTGGCCGCCGTCGCGGTCTTCCTCGTCGTCCAGAGCATCCCCGCCATCGTTGCCAAGCCGGGTACGCTGCCCAATGCGGCTCCCAACTTCTGGGCCTACGTCTGGCCCCTCGTCTTCGGTACCGTCTGGGCGGCGGCCATCGCGCTCGTCATCTCGATCCCCATCTCGATCGGCGTCGCCCTCTTCATCTCGCACTATGCGCCACGTCGGCTCGCACAGGGCCTCGGTTACATCATCGATCTGCTCGCGGCGGTCCCCTCCGTCGTGTTCGGGCTGTGGGGCGTGCTGGTACTGGCGAGGGCCATCCAGCCCTTCTTCGTCTGGCTGAACGCGAACTTCGGCTGGATTCCGCTCTTCGGCGGCACCGTGTCCGGTACCGGAAAGACCGTGTTGACCGTGGCGATCGTGCTCGCTGTGATGGTGCTCCCGATCATGACCGCGGTCTGTCGTGAGGTATTCCTCCAGACGCCGCGGCTGCACGAGGAGGCGGCCCTCGCCCTCGGTGCGACCCGCTGGGAGATGATCCGCACGGCTGTGCTGCCGTTCGGTCGGCCTGGCATCATCTCCGCCTCCATGCTCGGCCTGGGCCGCGCGCTCGGCGAGACGCTCGCCGTGGCCATGGTGCTCTCGCCTGCGGTCGTGATCAACTTCTTCCTGCTCACTTCGCAGAACCCCAATACGATTGCGAGCAACATCGCACTGCAGTTCCCTGAAGCATCCGGAATCGGCATCAACACCCTGATCGCCTCCGGCCTCGTTCTGTTCGTCATCACCTTCATCGTCAACGCGATCGCGAGGTTCGCGATCAACCGCCGCAAAGCCTTCTCTGGAGCGAACTGATGGCCGTGTCCGTTGCGCGTCCGATGACCAATTCCCTCACCACGGGCAGGCTGCCCAGGGGAAGCGTCTGGATGATCCTCGTCGGCAGCTGGATACTGCTCGGGATCGTGTTCCTGCTCGTGCAGATGGCCGGCGGAACGAAGCAGTACAACCTGGTCGGCGCGCTGTTCCTCGGGACCGTGCTGTTCGACATCCTCGTGTTCACGATCGCCTATCTTGTCGAGGGCGGCCGTCAAGCCAGGGATCGGCTGGCAACGTCGCTCATCGCGACGGCGTTCATCATCGCCCTGCTGCCGCTCATATCGCTCATCTACACGGTGCTGCTCAACGGCTTCGCACGAATGGTCCAGCCTTCGTTCTTCACCGAGTCGATGCGCAACGTGCTCGATGCGGGCGGTGGCGCCGTCCACGCGATCGTCGGCACGCTGGAGATCACCGGACTCGCCACCGTCTTCTCGGTGCCGATCGGGCTGCTGACCTCGATCTACCTCGTCGAATACGGCAAAGGTCAGCTGGCCCGCACGATCACCTTCCTGGTGGATGTCATGACCGGCATCCCCTCGATCGTCGCCGGACTCTTCGCCTATGCCTTCTTCGTGCTGCTCACCGGCAATGTCGGTTACCGGTCGGGCCTCGGCGGGGCAGTGGCGCTCTCCGTGCTGATGATCCCGGTCGTGGTGCGCTCTTCGGAAGAGATGCTCAAACTCGTTCCCAACGAGCTGCGCGAGGCCTCTTACGCGCTCGGCGTGCCGAAATGGCTCACGGTCCTCAAGATCGTGCTTCCGACCTCGGCCGCGGGAATCACCACGGGAATCATGCTCTCCATCGCCCGCGTGATCGGCGAGACCGCACCGCTGCTCATCGTCTCCGGTCTGACCGCGAGCATGAACTACAACCTCTTCGACGGCAGGATCATGACCGTTCCGGTTTTCGTCTACACCCAGTACGCGAATCAGGGTGCCCACCAGTCGGACTTCGTGAACCGTGCCTGGGCCGCAGCGCTCACGCTGATTCTCATCGTCATGCTGCTCAACCTGATCGCTCGCATTATCGCCAGGATCTTCTCGCCCAAGCTCGGCCGCTAAGCGGCGCTCAACCGAAGGAAACCCGTGTCCAAGCGCATCGAAGTCAACGATCTCAACGTCTACTACAGCAAATTCAAGGCCGTCGAAGGTGTTTCGCTGACCATCGAACCTCGCACCGTCACCGCTTTCATCGGTCCGAGCGGCTGCGGCAAGTCGACCTTCCTGCGCACGCTCAACCGGATGCACGAGGTCATCCCCGGCGCCCGTGTCGAAGGTGAGGTGCTCATCGACGGCAACAATCTCTACGGACCCGGCGTGGACCCCGTACTGGTGCGTCGCCAGGTCGGAATGGTCTTCCAGCGCCCCAATCCCTTCCCCACCATGTCGATTCGCGAAAACGTGCTCGCCGGTGTGAAACTCAACAACCGCAAGATCTCCAAGAGCGATGCCGATGCCCTCGTCGAGAAATCCCTCATGAGTGCCAACCTCTGGAACGAGGTCAAGGATCGCCTTGCCATGCCCGGATCGGGACTATCAGGCGGTCAGCAGCAGCGTCTCTGCATCGCCCGTGCCATCGCCGTGCAGCCGGATGTCGTTCTGATGGACGAGCCCTGCTCCGCGCTCGACCCGATCTCGACCCTGGCGATCGAGGACCTCATCGAGGAACTCAAACTCGAGTACACGATCGTGATCGTGACCCACAATATGCAGCAGGCCAGCCGCGTCTCGGACCGCACGGCCTTCTTCAACATCGCAGGCACCGGCAAGCCGGGCAGGCTCATCGAGTACGACGACACCAACACGATCTTCTCGAAGCCGAGCGTGCAGGCGACGGAAGACTACGTCTCGGGAAAGTTCGGATAGTCGGTCGCGATCGCCGCCGCTGGCTCGTTTCGGCCTGGGCGAAGAGCGGGAGCCAGGCCGCAGAACGCCTCTCGGCGCATGGCCGCTCGAAGCGGCTAATAGTGGAGCCCGGGGTTACTGCGGCCCGGCGGTGGCCCTTTCGAGCCACAGCAATAATACCCCGTGGGGATTCGATTGGTCAGTCGAGCATGCCCGAACGCCAGAGGCGGGCGCACGATGTGAACTCGGATGCCGTCTGCGAGAGGCGAAGCGCGCGGGTGGTCAGCTCGGATCCGCGCTCAGGGGAGGTGAAGTCGACGTCGTCGGCGACGCTCGTGCATCCGAGGCTCGTCACGCGACAAAAAGCGGCAGCGCGGTCGAGAGCGATGCCGAAATCTCCCTGGAAGAGACCACGGAGGATCTGGTCCGCCAGCGCCATGATCTCGTCGGGCCCCGTCGGTGTCGTCGCCCCGGCGACGACCGGATCGATGGTCGTGGCGAGCTCGCTTCCTCGCTGGTAGAGGAAGCTCGTGCCAGCGGCATCCTGTCGCACCATGGCCCGCATGAGGTAGATGCGCCAGAGCGCTCCGGGCAGGCTGCGTGGATTCGCGCGCGACCAGAGTTCGGCGACCGCGTCGATGCCGTGCTCGTCTGTGAAGGCGACGAGCCGATCGACCACGTCTGCCTCGGGGCTATCCCGCACGCGGCTCAGGAGGGCGTGTGCCGTGTCGTGCGCGACGCGACTGATCTGGGCGGGGTCTTCCCCGCCCTGGAGGCTCTCGAACTTGGCTCCGGAGAACTTGGTGGGCTTATGGAACTCGTCAGACATCCGCTCCAGCTTAAGTCAGCGGACCAGCTCTCATGCTCAGAATCGCATTGTTCAGGATGCCCTTGCCGCCGAGGGCAATGAGAGTAGCGTGCGAATTGGAGTCACCGACAAAACAGGAGGAACCCAATGAATATTCTGCTCATCGTCGTGATCATCGTCGCCATCATCCTCGCCATCACCGGCGGTTTGGTGCAATCGCTGCAGTTCCTGCTGTGGGTTGGTCTGGTGCTCGCCGCCATCGCGATCATCGCGTGGCTGATCAGGGTAATCGCGGGGCGCCGCGTCTAAGCGCAGCGCATTCCCGCCCGATGCTCTATCGATGCAGGCGGGCTCGCGACCGGCGAAATCCACGCTAGATTTAAGTCGCGGGCCTCTAGCTCAGTTGGTAGAGCATCGGACTTTTAATCCGCGGGTCGCGGGTTCGAGCCCCGCGGGGCCCACTGCAATCGTTGGGATGTCGGGCCTTCGGGCTAACGGTCGGAAAGAAATCCCGTCCGGAACCCGTCTCAGCTACAAGGCGGCATCTCCAATGATGACCACTTTGGTGGCCGTGTATTTCGTCTTCGGTTCGGTGCCCGGCGCGACCTCTTCCGTGACAGTTGCAGTGATCTCCACGGTCATTCCGACCAACAGGCGCTTGATATCTGTGTCGGGCAGGCTCTTGGCTCCGATGTTTATCAGTTCACCATCCGGAGCCTCAAGCCGCAGAGGCGCAACGTCGCTCACCGTGTGAAGAACGCCCCGCAAGACAGCTGGTTCTTTTGCGAGCTCGCGAGACGCGACAAGGGTTCCGACGTATTGCAACTCTGCAACACTCATGTGAGACACGCGCTTCTTCCGTCGTGGCTGCATCCAAGCGACTTCGGTCTCGAAGTTCGAGTCTGCGAGTGACTTGGCAAAGTCGCGAAGAGTGCTGGCTACTCGCGGCCCGGCCTCCGTGAGCAGCTTGATGAACTCCGAATCGTCGGCGTCAGGTCCCACTGTCTTGCTGAGATTCAGCAGTTCGAGCGAATTGGCTACGGCCTTGTCTACGAGCTGATCCTCGCCGTTGTCCAAGAATTCGGCCTGACCGCTCGGCATGATCTCATCGCCCGGTGGCGTTGCTGGAAGGATTTGAAGTACGAGGCTCCCGGGCATGGGGGAACCTTCCAGATCGAGTCGAGTTTTTGAGACGACGTCGACGGGCAAGCTGCCCTGAAGCGATTTGTAGCCACCTAGAGCCAGTCCTGAGGCGAGCACCAGCCGTTGGAAGTGGCGAATGGCATCAGCAACATCATCAATGTGCGCGGAGTGACCTGTGACGCCGTCGCCCGTTAGGCGAAGAAAGCCGAGCGAGAGGTCGCGACGGAGAGGATTCTGCTCCGCCATGAGACTGCCAAGGCTCAGCCGACTGAGGTCCGCCGCGTCGTCCCAATCTGCTTCGGGAGTGTGTCCCGTCAATTCTTCTCGGTAGGCATTCCAGTCAAAGGACATAGAGACCGTCCAACATCACTTCTGCATACCCGCGTCGCGGAAGTGCATCGTCCCGCACAGGAGGATCAGTCTTCGCGCCGCTGCGCTTCCGAAGCCAAAGGTCATCCCAGTAGCCCCTATCTGCCGAATATGCGTTGTGCTCGATTGTTCTCCTCTGAGTGGCCTCGGGGAAGACGTGCCATCGGCAATATCGAGTGTCCACGCGCAGCTTGGTCTGGGCGCGAAGTTGGTTGGTGGCGAACACCTGCAGGATGTACTTGTCCTTTGGATCGGTCACCCGATCGACAAACCTATCTTCGCACCAGTAGACGACATCGATGTCGTCAGGGTCGAGCTTGTTACTGATGAAGCTGCCGCCCACCCAGACCCATGCGACCGGAACGATACTTCGAATCCCAGCCGTAGCCGACTCGAAGTCGTTCCATATCCCAGCGCGAGTAGTCGAAGCGGCCCACTCTGAAGCGTCCACGAAAGTTGCCTTTATCTCGGCGAGGTCGGCGCTGAAGCGTCCGAGGGGCAGCGAGCCAGTTGCGGTGTCGACGGCGGGCAGCATCATCGGAGTATGACAGAACCTCTGGACCGCCCGGTAGACCCGCCTTGTGGTCACGCCGTACCGGAGTCACGGAACGCTGCGAACTGCGCCACATGGCGGGTGTAGTCGCTGGGGTACAGGTGCACGTACACGGTGTCTGTCGTTGTGATGCTGGCGTGACCTAGCCAACGGCTCACCTCCCACGGCTGGAAGCCCGCGGCGAGCCACAAAGAGGCCGCGGTGTGCCGCAGGTCATGCACACGCATCTCCTTGTAGCCGAGGGCACGTAGCGCCGGGCGGAAGTAGTTGCGCCGGAAGCTGCCCACGTCCAGAACCCGGTAGTAGTCGATCTCGGCTACTCCCCCGAGCTTGCGTCCCGGCCAAAGCAACGCGTCCGGGTCACCACTGCGCGGGTGGGTCATCTTGTACCGGCGTAGGTCCGCGATCAGGCTCGGATCGACTAGTGGCACATCGCGGGTGGATCGTTTGGACTTGGGCGTGCCCACAACCCATTGCCCCTGCACTCGCTGCATGGTCTGCCGCACCGTGACGTGGCCGAGGGCTAGGTCGACGTCACGAATGCGAATGCCAGCCAACTCCCCCGCCCGCAACCCCGTGTAGGCGGCGAACCGCACCATCAGTCCATACGGCTGCTGCTTGTTCAGCCGTGCGGCAATCGCCTCGACCTGCGCCACGGTGAGGAACACAGGCTCAAAGTCGGTCACCGTCTCGGGCTTCGGCAGGCGCACTCCATCGCAGGGGTTGTACGTCAGGAGTCGGTCGTGCACGGCGTGCGCGGAGTCGGTGACCGATGGCCGGACCCGCTCCCGCTGGATACTTGGGTAGTTCCATACTCATGTTGCTGTTCTCCTTAGATGGTGAAGGTGGCCTTCTGGACGCGAGCGCGACCAGAGGTTTTTGTCGGATTGAGAGCGTCGTTGAGTTCTGGATATAGAACTCCCACCCCCGACAAGAAGGCGTGTAGTCCGTTGCGAACGAGCGTTGCCTTGCTGACTCCGCTTAGCGCAACGAGCTGCGTCAGGGCATTGTCGAGGTCGGGCGAAATGGTGGTTTCGAGCACAATCGAGTTGTCACCCGCTTGCTGTCCTCGTAGTCCCATGAGATTCACTCACTTTCTGTTGGTGAGGTAAATCTACCCGGTGAGTTGCCTTGCCCGCTGGAGAGCACAGGCTCGTAAATCCGAGATACCGAAGGCCCCAATGTCGAGTCGTGACTGCACATCAGGATCGAGCGCGATGGAGAGCAATCGAGGGAGGCTTAAAGCTCACAAAGGGAGAACATCATGACGCGATACACAGACGAGAACGGTCGAGAGCAGTTCACAGAGTTCGGCGGAGGGAGCGACAACAGCCGCTCACCTGACGGGCGACGCATCCCGCTCACGGCCAGCCAAGAGGCGTTGCGGATGCGCAGGGCAGGGCTAGCCGAGCGGATTGGCGAGCAGAGCGTCGGCTGGGTGGACGGTCGGCAGACCGGCCAGCGCACGTTCCGCCCGAGATAGCCGACCAAATGCCGACCCGCTCAGCCACGCCCCGTTTCTGGGATGTTAAGCCCTTAGGCGATCACCCCCCTGAGCAGAAGCGTCAAGCTTCACTGACCGATCTAGTAGTCGGTCCCGTGCTTTCCCGGATTGCGCTTTGCGTCGCGCATAATCCACTGGAAGCGCTTGATGTAGCCCTTCCTGGGTTCCGGATCTTCGGGGCACGAGTCATCGAACCGCTTCGCGATGAGGCGTTCATTCTTGGCGCGCAGAGCTGCTTGATGCTCTTCCAGACGCGCTCGACCCTTGTCGAACTTCTCGTTCATCCGAGCGCGAGCCGCAGCCCTCTTGGCATTCCGTTCATCCTCAGTAGACATCTGTGCCTCCTCGGAGAAACTCTAGTGCTACTCATAGTCTGTAGACCCATAGTGTTCAGCCGTTGACGCTGGATTTGTGCCCAAAGTCACTCAGCAGGAGCTCGACCAGCGTGTCGCATTTGGGCTGAGAGTTAGGTCACTTAGAGAAGGCCTTGGCCTTAGCCAAGAGGCGCTGGCAAACAGCATCGACATCCATCGCACTTATGTCGGAAGTGTGGAGCGAGGCGAACGGAACATCAGCCTCGACAACATCTACCGGTTCGCTGATGCGCTGAAAGTCGAGGCTCGCGACCTCCTGTAGCCACATTTGTATGGCCTCCAGCACAGGAGCGGTGATAGTGTGAGCGAGCAGGCTAGACATCCTGAGAGATGGCCTTGGCAAAAGATACGTGTGTGTAAAACGTACAGTCAAGCTATATAGAGGGTGCTGGGCTGCGGCATTGACGAGGTTCGAGGGATTCGAACCGGGACGTCAGGTCGCGTGGTCGGGAAGACTGCGCAAAGAAAAAAAAATATTCAGTTCGGCGCCGACAGTTCTTAGAACACTGACGCCGCAGTGGATAGTCCGATCGTCGCATTACAACGATCTTCGTATAGGCCTAGTCCCCCGCGATTGTGCCGAGCATACGAGGCTCGAAGGGCGACACAGGGGGCTTGCGTTCCCATTCGGATGAAGTGACCAAGTTGACGACCCTTATTCAAAATGGGCGATGAACTTGCGGGGAAGATCACGCCAGTTTTGGAGATCTGGTGTTCAACCTCGCGTCCCTTGTCCCCGTCGCGTCTCTTGCTGGCATCGCTGGTATTGCGTACATCGCCCTACTGGCGGTGTTCGGCTTCCTCACGCTTGTCCCTGGAAAATTGGGCAAGCGTGCGCTGAGCGCACTACGCGCGCTTACGCGGCGACCTCCAGACCGCCACGGATAAATCCCACGGCGTTCGCTCAAAACCCGTCCAGATCCCGTCGGACCACGCTTCTCCGACGCAAACCGGGCTCGCCCGACGTCCTCTGAAATGACCTCGCAAAAGGCCGAGATTCCGGGGCTAGATCAGACTAGAACGGGCTACCGCGGGTCAAGCTAGGTGAGCTCGGTATTGACCTGATCTCGGGCTTTTAATCCGCGGGTCGCGGGTTCGAGCCCCGCGGGGCCCACCGCACGGATGCCGCCACTCCCCTTGTATTCATTGGGATCAGAGACTGTTCACGGGAGAGTCGCCGCGTCGGTCGAAGTACGCGAATCGGATTTTGCGCACGCTTTGTCCACACGCTTTCTGGAACTCCGGCGATGCTGAGGGCGTCGCCAACGGCGTCCAGATCGTCGTCGAACAGCTCGCTGTAGACGTCGAGCGTCATCGCAGCCGAAGCGTGACCGCGCATTCGTTGGACCGCTTTCACGTTGGCGCCGGCGGATATCGCGATGCTTGTGGCTGTGTGATCGGCATCAGTCGGTTGCGGTCGACTGCCGTACAACGAGCCGACATGGCACTCGCTCGATCCCACTGCCAATATCGACGCCGTCGATTGCGGACAGCAGCCTGGTGGCCGCAATGTGACCGAGTTCGGAGAGCTGGAGATCGACGGTGGTTAGCGGCGGCCGTGAGGCCTTGGCGATGACGTCCCAGTTGTCGACGCCGACGACGCCCACCTGGCGGGGGACGTCGATACCGCTCTCGCGGAGGCCGTCGGTGACGCCGCGGGCGATCTGATCGCTGG
>JAODMW010000183.1 GCA_025464815.1 Microbacteriaceae bacterium
TCAGCGACAAGAGCATCGAGCTCATCGGAATTTCCGTCGACTCGAAGGCGACGCAGCGCGCCTTCGCCGAGAAGGAGGGCTACCAGTTCAACCTGCTCGCCGACTTCTGGCCGCACGGATCCGTCGCCAAGGAGTACGGAGTGTTCCTCGAGGAGAAGGGCTTCGCCAATCGCGCGAGCTTTCTCATCGACACCCACGGCATCATCCGGGCGAGTTTCATCACCGCACCGGGCCAGCCGCGGTCGATCGCGGACTACCGCGCCGCACTCGCCGCGCTCACCCCGGTCGCCGTCTAAAGTTCCACCCGGGTCGCGTCTCTTGCGTGACTGTTCCACCTTGTCGCGTTTGTTCCCGTCCGAGCAGCCCCAAACCTGACAAACGGGAACAGTCGCCGGTTTGTGTCTGGTCGACCGGGACAGAATCATCCCGTCTTCGCAGCCGGGTCGAGTCGTCTCAGGATCTCCTGCAGGTCGGTGATCATCACGAGCTGCCGGTTGTTCATTTCGATGAGTGACTCGATGTCCCTCTTCGCCGCGAGATTGGTCTCGTAGTCGTGTTTGGATAGCGCGGCGGCGATCGCGTCCTGTCGCTTCGCTGCGATGAGCAGGATCGCCCCCTGGAGTCCCGCGAGCATGCTCAGAAAGAGGTTCAGCAGGATGAAGGGGTAGGGATCCCAGCCCTTCGTGGCGGCATTGACGATGGCCCAGATCACCATGAAGAGCACGAAGCTGCCGACGAACCCCCAGCTGCCCATTCCGTTGCGCATGATGTCGGCTGCGCGTTCGCCGCGAGTGAGATGCGACTTGTGTTCTGCATGCCAGTCGCGGATCGGGCTGGGCGATTTGGTACCAACGGTCTTCGTACCGGAAGTCGTGGGCCTTGTCGGACTGATCTTGGTCATGGTGCGAGTGTAAGTCTGGGTACAGGGAATGAACCGGCGGGCGCTCCGGATGCCTGTACGATAAAGTTTCGTCGTAGCCGGTCGTGTGTCAGCGACTGTGACTGCGGGCCTTTAGCTCAGTTGGTAGAGCGCCACGTTTACACCGTGGATGTCATCGGTTCGAGCCCGGTAGGGCCCACCACGCAGGGTGCCCGGCTGAGCCTGCTCACCAGGCGCCGGCGGGCGCCTTCACGACGGCGACCGGGGTGTAGTGCCAGCGCGAGCCGTTTCCGTAGTGGCTGCTCGCCCAGGGCGATGCCCAGATGGCCTGCTCGATGGTGGCGCTCGGCGCGGCTGAGGCGAGGGCGGCCGTGATCGCGCTCATGCCAGGATTGCGGTGGAGCATTTCGGCGGCCTTTTCCGCGGCGATTTCGAGGTTCGCGTAGCTGCCGGTTCCGCCGCCTCCGCCCGATCCATACCCGTTGTTCAGCGGGTTGTTGCGGTTCCACCAATTGTCCGCGCCGTTCTCCTGGCGCATCCAGCGAACCAGGACGGTGACGCTGGTGTCGGTGACCGGCCATCCGCCGGAGAGGAGGACCAGCCTCGCCCAGTCGTAGTTGGTGCCGCTCGTCACCAGGCTGTTGACTCCCGCCGTGGCCGAGTAGTGGTCTCGCTTGACGCCGGCGACCGTGACCTGCTCCGATACGGCGAGCGTCTGAGCGTGGGCGGCGATGTATGCCTGCAGCTGGTCGGCGGCACTCGGCGGTGGTGGTGGAACCAGGGCGAAGATCGCTGTCAAGGAGAACGCCGCGACCGCCGCACCGATGGCGAGTCGTCTCGTCGTCCGCCTCGGCGTGCGAGGCGGCCGTAGTGTTTCGCGAAGGGCGACGAGAAAAAGTGAAGTGGAGGTCATGAGGCTGCGGTCCTGTGCCGACGGGTCGGCTCGGCATTCCGGGCGGTTCAGGAATCGAGGGTACCACGGGCGCCTGAAGCGGCCACGGCTGAATCCATTGTCTACGACACCAGCCCACACATGTGAAAGAATCTGCGTATGGATGCAGATAAGCAGATATGCGGTCGGGAACCAGACAGCCAGTTCGTGGAGCTCGCGGTCGAGGTGT
Source organism: Microbacteriaceae bacterium (assembly GCA_025464815.1). Lineage (GTDB taxonomy): Bacteria > Actinomycetota > Actinomycetes > Actinomycetales > Microbacteriaceae > Lacisediminihabitans. The sequence continues at coordinate 2,002 of JAODMW010000183.1, forward strand.
TCGCGATGCTCGCCGACGCGACTCGCGTGCGGATCATCCTCGCCCTGCGCGACGGGGAGCTATCCGTCAATCACCTGGCCGACATCGTCGACAAGACCCCGCCGGCGGTCTCCCAGCATCTGGCGAAGATGCGCCTGGGCCGCCTCGTCGCCGCACGACAGGAAGGCACCAGGGTCTTCTATCGCCTCGAAAACGAGCATGCGATCAAGCTCGTCACCGACGCCATCTTCCAAGCCGAGCATTCCCTCGGTGGCACCCCGCGCCATCATCATGGTGATGGTGCGGAGGTCGTGGCATGAGCACACTCGGCGGACACGACGATGACCGGCATGGACACGATCACTCGCACGGACGTGCGCACCCCCACGAGGACGGGCACAGCCATGACCACGGGCCGGGCGGCCACGGTCATCCGACCGGCGTCAAAGGATTCTTCTACGGCCTGTTCGTGCCGCACAGCCACGACGCGGCGGACTCTATCGACGATGCACTGGAAGCGAGTGTCCAGGGGGTCCGGGCGCTGAAGACCAGTCTCTTCATTCTGCTCGGAACCACGATTCTCCAACTGGCCGTCGTCATCGTCAGCGGTTCCGTCGCACTCCTTGCGGACACGATTCACAATTTCTCCGATGCGTTGACCGCGGTCCCGCTCTGGATCGCGTTCGTCCTCGCGCGTCGCGCGGCCACCCGCCGTTACACCTTCGGTTTCGGTCGCGCGGAAGACCTGGCCGGCCTGTTCATCGTCGCAGTGGTGGCGCTGTCGGCCGTTGTCGCGGCGTGGCAGTCGATCGAACGCCTGATCAATCCGCAGCCGCTGCATAACCTGTGGTGGGTCGTCGCCGCCGGAATCGTCGGTTTCCTCGGCAACGAGGCTGTGGCGATCTATCGCATCCGTGTCGGCAAACGCATCGGCTCCGCCGCCCTCGTCGCGGACGGCGTTCACGCGCGTGCCGACGGCTTCACCTCCCTTGCCGTCGTGGTCGGCGCACTCGGTGTCATGCTCGGCTTTCCGCTCGCCGATCCGATCGTCGGTTTCCTGATCTCCGTCGCGATCATCTTTCTTCTGTGGGGAACGGTGCGGAGCATCGGCCGGAGGCTCATGGACGGTATCGAGCCGGAACTGCTCGACCGGGTCGAAGCGGTTCTGACGAACACGCCGGGGGTGATAGCGGTGCCACGGCTGCAACTGCGTTGGGTCGGTCACCGGCTGCAGGGCACCGCAACCATCCAGGTCGAAGACGCTCACCTGTCGACGGCCGAGGGCATCGCTCAGGAGGCGGGGCACCGACTCGGCAGGGCGCACCCCAACCTCGACGACATGGTCATCCGCCCGGTCACTACGGGTGAGAGCTGGACTGCTCCACACCCCCACGACCACGTCGATGAGCGGGAATCGACCTGAGCTTTGGCGCTCCACGAGTGGAGGCTAGGGTGACGGCATGGTCGATGTCGACGCTCCAACCGATGTTGATGTGCTGATTGTCGGAGCGGGTCCGACCGGACTCACCCTTGCCGCCGAGTTGCGTTCCTTCGGGGTGAGCTTCCGCATCGTCGATCGAGCGCCGGACGCGGTTCATGAATCGCGTGCCCTGGGCATTCAGGCTCGAACGCTCGAGGTGCTCGCCGGACTCGGCATGGCATCGCCTCTCATCGAGGCGGGTGATGCCGCAACTGTGCTCCTCCTGCATACCCGACGGTCGGTGGTCACGATCAAACTCTTCGACGAGGGTGTCCGCGAGACCGCCTACCCATTCCTGCTCTTCCTCTCCCAGGCGGAGACGGAACGGATACTGCTGGACGGTCTCATCGCCGAGGGGGTCGCGGTCGAGCGCGGGGTCGAGCTGCTCGACGTCGAACAGGACGCCAACGCGGTGGGCTGCCTGTTGGGCACCGCCGACGGCGCCCGATTCGGAATCCGCGCCCGGTATGTCGTCGGATGCGACGGTGCACACAGCGCTGTTCGGCATCGAAGCGGCATCGGCTTTGCCGGCACCGCGTTTCCGCAGACCTTCGTGCTCGCCGACCTCGAAATCGACGGGATAGAGCCCGGCAGAGTGCATGCCTACCTGGCCGAGGCCGGGATAATGTTCTTCTTTCCGCTCGGTTCCCCCGCGAGCTGGCGGATGCTCCTCATGATTCCGCCCGATGCGGGCGTACAACAGCGGACCGTCCAGCAATTGCAGAAGCTCGTGGAAGGCTACACACAGGACCCGGTGCTTCTGCACGACCCGGTATGGCTCACCGATTTCTCTGTGCAGAGCCGTCGGGCGGACCGATTCCGCACGGGTCGCATCTTCCTCGCTGGCGATGCAGCCCACATTCACAGCCCCGCGGGTGCGCAGGGGATGAACACCGGCATCCAGGACGCCGTCAACCTCGGCTGGAAGCTCGCCTTCGTCTGCCGCGGCCTGGCGAACGAGAACTTGCTCGACAGCTACGAGGTCGAACGAATTCCGGTCGCTCGTTCCGTTCTTCGGATGACCAACCGTATTTTTCGCGTGGCCATCACCGGGAACCGGATGGTGCGATTCCTTCGCCCCAGGATGGCCGCCGTGTTCGCGCCCGTCGTAGTGCGGTTGGGCTTCGTCAGAAGACTGGGGTTCCGGACGATTTCGCAGCTCGGCATCCGATACCGCCGCAGTGCGTTGTCGGTGGAAGGCCTGCCTCGGCTCACCCGCGGACCGCGGGCAGGCGATCGCTTCCCGGACGCGGCCATCGCTGTCGACGGCGACCCGACGACACTTCACGGGAAGCTGTCCGCGACACGGCTGCACCTTCTGCTGTGCGGGCCAATCGAGCAATGGCACGATGCACCGGTGGGTGCAATCGAGGGGCGGTGGCCGGGGCTGCTCGAAATCAGCTATGTGACCGCCGACGCCGGGCCAGGCGTCTGGGCAGACACGTCTCACGCCGCCCTTCGCCGACTCGGGGTCGGAAATCGCGAAACCGCTCACTACCTCATCCGGCCCGATGGATACATCGCCTACCGTGTCCGCGGAACCGACTTCGGAGGCCTCGAGGAGTATCTGCACACGATACTTCGGGGTTGATGGAGGGACCTACGGCGTCTCGGCCAGGTCCAGTTCCTCCTC
>JAODMW010000194.1 GCA_025464815.1 Microbacteriaceae bacterium
GCCGGTGATGCGCACGCTGAAGTTGTAGAGCATCGCCGCGATCGCGCCGAGAACGGTACCGACCACTGTGTTCAGAATGGCCACGACAACCGCGAACAGGCCGACCTGCACGAGGGAGAAGCTCGCCGTCACGCTGAAACTCTTGTCGTTCAGGATGTCGCCCATGAGGCTGTTGATGGCACCGAAGACTCCGAGCACGTTCAACAGCACCCAGATCAGCACGGTGGCCACCACGAGGATGATTCCGAGCGTCAGTGCGACCAGGAACGAGAGTTTCACCGCCGACCAGAAGTCCACGTACACGAGCTTCAGGCGAACCTGCTTCGTCGCAGATGCTTTCTGCGACTTGCGTTGGAGTCTCTCGGCGAGGCTACTCATCTACTGTTTCGTCCTTCCCGGTCTGGTCTTCGGCCGCCGGCGGCTCCTCGTCCGGAGCTCCCTGGCCGTCGGAGTCCAGATTGCGTTCACTGTTCTTCGCGACTGCGATGATCCTGTCGTCGTCCGCGAAACGTGCGAACACTACCCCCATGGTGTCACGGCCCTTGGCCGGAACCTCGGCGACAGACGAGCGTACCACCTTGCCGCTGGCAAGGACCACAAGGACCTCGTCGTCGTCCTCGACTATCAGCGCTCCGGCGAGGTCACCGCGGGCCTCGGCGAGCTTGGCCACCTTGATGCCCAATCCGCCTCGATTCTGCAGGCGATACTGGTCGACCGAGGTGCGCTTGGCGTAGCCGCCTTCGGTGACGACGAAGACGTAACCGGCATCGCTCACGACCGAAGCGTCCAACAGGGTGTCGTCGTCGCGGAAGTGCATTCCGATCACGCCGGAGGTCGCGCGACCCATCGGACGCAGTGCTTCATCGGATGCCGTGAACCTGATCGACATCCCCTTACGCGAGACGAGCAGCAGGTCGGAATCCTCCTCGACCAGCATCGCGGAGGTGAGCTCGTCGTCGTCCCGCAGATTGATGGCGATGATGCCTCCGGTGCGATTCGTGTCGTACTCGGTCAGCGCGGTCTTCTTGACCAGTCCGCCGCGAGTGGCGAGCACGAGGTAGCGTGCCGCCGCGTAGTCGCGGATGTCGAGGATCTGGGCGATCTCTTCGTCAGGCTGCAGTGCGAGCAGGTTGGCAACATGCTGGCCCTTGGTGTCGCGGCCGCCTTCCTGCACCTCGTAGGCCTTCGCACGATAGACGCGACCCTTGTTGGTGAAGAACAGCAACCAGTGGTGCGTGGTCGTCACGAAGAAGTGGTCGACCACGTCATCCGCCCGGAGCTGTGCGCCCTTGACGCCTTTGCCGCCGCGATGCTGGCTGCGGTAGTTGTCGCTCCGGGTGCGCTTGATGTAGCCGCCGCGGGTGACCGTGACCACCATCTCTTCTTCCGGGATGAGGTCTTCGACGTTCATGTCGCCGTCGAACCCGAACATGATCTCGGTGCGACGGTCATCGCCGTATTTGGCGATCAGGTCGGTGAGTTCTTCGCTGACGATGTCACGCTGGCGTTGCGGGCTCGCGATGATGGCCTGGTATTCGGAGATCTCTTTTTCGATCGCGTCGTGTTCGTCGATGATCTTCTGGCGCTCGAGGGCCGCGAGCCTGCGCAACTGCATGTCGAGGATCGAGCGCGCCTGGATCTCGTCCACCTCGAGCAGCTTCATGAGGCCCTCGCGGGCATCATCGACGGTCGCCGACCGACGAATGAGGGCGATGACCTCGTCGAGCGCATCGAGCGCCTTGAGGTAACCGCGCAGGATGTGTGCGCGTTCCTCTGCCTTGCGCAGGCGGAATACCGTGCGACGCACGATCACGTCGATCTGATGGTCGGCCCAGGCCGTGATGAACCCGTCGATCGGCAGCGTGCGTGGAATGCCGTCGACGATGGCCAGCATGTTGGCGCCGAAGTTCTCCTGCAGCTGCGTGTGCTTGTACAGGTTGTTCAGCACGACCTTCGCGACGGCGTCGCGCTTGAGCACGACGACCAGGCGCTGGCCGGTGCGCCCCGAAGTCTCATCGCGGATGTCCGCGATTCCCGAGATCTTGCCCTCCTTGACGAGTTCCGCGATCTTGAGGGCGAGGTTGTCGGGATTGACCTGGTACGGCAGCTCGGTGACGACCAGGCAGGTGCGGCCCTGGAGCTCCTCGACATTGACGACCGCACGCATGGTGATCGATCCACGGCCGGTGCGATAGGCATCCTGGATGCCCTTGAGACCCAGGATCTGGGCGCCGGTCGGGAAATCGGGGCCTTTGATGCGCTGGATGAGCGCCTCGACGAGCTCTTCCTGGCTGGCATCCGGATTGGCGAGGTGCCACAGTGCGGCCTCACCGACCTCGCGCAGATTGTGCGGTGGGATGTTCGTGGCCATGCCGACCGCGATCCCGACCGAACCATTGACGAGCAGGTTGGGGAACCGGCTCGGCAGCACGAACGGCTCCTGGGTGCGGCCGTCGTAGTTGTCCTGGAAGTCGACGGTCTCTTCCTCGATGTCGCGCACCATCTCCATCGCGAGAGGCGCCATCTTGGTCTCGGTGTATCGATGTGCGGCCGCACCGTCGTTGCCCGGGGAGCCGAAGTTGCCCTGCCCGAGGGCGAGCGGGTACCGGAGGCTCCACGGCTGTACGAGGCGCACGAGGGCGTCGTAGACGGACGAATCGCCGTGCGGGTGGAACTGCCCCATGACATCGCCGATGACGCGGGTGCACTTGGAGAAACCCTTGTCGGGGCGGTAGCCGCCGTCGTACATCGCGTAGATCACACGGCGGTGCACGGGCTTGAGACCGTCGCGTACTTCCGGCAGGGCGCGGCCGACGATGACACTCATCGCGTAGTCGAGATACGAGCGCTGCATCTCGAGTTGCAGGTCGACCTGGTTCACCTTGTCGTGGCTCAGGTCGATTTCGCGGCCCGCGATCTGCTCCTCGGCAGTTTCCGTGCCCTCGGGAGTTGTTTCGTCAGCCATAAATTCTCTGTCCTAATCGTGTGGGGGTTGAGTAGCGGTCTGCCGCGTATCGAAACCGGTCTCGATACGGATCTCGATACGGCCGCGGGCGGCCTACTCGATCCTGATCGGCTTCGCGCGATCAGATATCGAGGAAGCGCACGTCTTTGGCGTTCTTTTGGATGAAGTTGCGTCGCAGCTCGACGTTTTCGCCCATGAGAGTGTCGAAGATTGCGTCGGCGGCGGCGGCATCGTCCAGGGTGACCTGCAACAGGGTGCGGGTCACCGGATCCATGGTGGTCTCCCACAGTTCCTTGTAGTCCATCTCGCCGAGGCCCTTGTAACGCTGCACTCCGCTTTCCTTCGGCATCCGCTTGCCGGCGGCCGCGCCCTCTTTCAGCAGGGCATCCCGTTCCCGATCGCTGTAGACGTACTCGTGCGGCGAGTTGCTCCACTTGAGTCGGTACAGCGGCGGCTGGGCGAGATACACGTAGCCGAGGTCGATCAGTGGACGCATGTAGCGGAACAGCAGCGTCAGCAGCAATGTCGTGATGTGCTGGCCGTCGACATCCGCATCGGCCATCAGCACGATCTTGTGGTAGCGAGCCTTCTCCGGATTGAAGTCCTCACCGATACCCGCGCCGAAGGCGGTGATCATGGCCTGCACCTCGTTGTTGGCGAGCGCGCGGTCGAGCCGTGCCTTCTCGACGTTGAGGATCTTGCCGCGCAGCGGAAGGATCGCCTGGAACTCGGGGTTGCGACCCTGAACGGCAGAACCGCCCGCGGAGTCACCCTCGACCATGAAGATCTCGCTGAGGCTGGGGTCGTTGCTCGAGCAGTCGCGCAACTTGCCCGGCATGCCGCCCGATTCGAGCAGGCCCTTACGTCGGGTCTGCTCCCGCGCCTTACGCGCAGCCATTCGTGCCGCGGACGCCTGGATCGCCTTGCGAATCACATCGCGCGCCTGCGTCGGGTTGCGGTCGAACCAGTCGCCGAGCTGGTCGCCCGTAATGCGCTGCACGAAAGACTTCGCGATCGTGTTGCCGAGCTTCGTCTTGGTCTGACCCTCGAACTGCGGTTCGGCCAGCTTGACCGAGATGACCGCGGTCAGGCCCTCGCGCACGTCGTCGCCGGTGAGGTTCTCATCCTTCTCTTTGATGATCCCCTTCTCCCGTGCGTACTTGTTGACGAGCGTGGTGAGTGCGGCGCGGAAGCCCTCTTCGTGTGTTCCGCCCTCGTGGGTGTTGATCGTGTTCGCGTAGGTGTGCACGCTCTCCTGGTAGGAATTCGTCCACTGCATCGCGACTTCGAGGGAGATCTTGTTCTCGGTGTCCTCGAGTTCGAAGGAGATGATCTCCGGATGCACGACCTCGAGCTTCTTCGTCGAGTTCAGGTATTCGACGTAGTCGACGAGTCCGTTCTCATACATGTAGGTCACCGAGACATCTTCGGTGTTGCCGTCGAGCTCCCGCTCGTCGGTGAGGGTGATCGACAGCCCCTTGTTGAGGAACGCCATCTGCTGGAAGCGGGCGCGGAGGGTCTCGAAGTCGAACTCCACGGTCTCAAAGATGTCGCTATTGGGCCAGAAGGTTTGGCTTGTGCCGGACTCGTCGGTCGCCTCCCCCTTGGCTAGCGGCGCGTCGGGAACACCGTTGGTGAAACTCATGCGCCACACCGCGCCCTGACGACGGACTTCGGTGTCCACTCTCTCTGAAAGGGCGTTGACCACCGAGATGCCGACGCCATGGAGTCCGCCGGAAACGGAGTAACCGCCGCCGCCGAACTTCCCACCGGCATGCAGGATGGTCATGACCACCTCGACCGAGGATTTGTTCTCCGCCTTGTTGAGATCGACGGGGATGCCTCGCCCGTTGTCGACGACGCGAATGCCGCCGTTCTTCAGCATGGTGATGAGGATCGTGTCGCAGAAACCGGCGAGCGCCTCGTCGACCGAGTTGTCGACCACCTCGTAGACGAGGTGGTGGAGACCGCGCGGACCGGTGGAACCGATGTACATGCCTGGGCGCTTACGCACCGCCTCAAGCCCCTCGAGGACCTGGATCTGATCTGCGCCGTAATTGTCTTCAGATTCGGAATTCGAGCGGATTGCTGGCATATGAAATTGGGCTCCTGCCGGGTAGATCGGTGAGTCGTTCGCGGCCGGGCTACTGAAACGTAGCTGCCAGGACGACCTTTCGATTCTACCAAATGAAGGCCTCGAGCATGGCCGAATTCGCCCGTCTGGGGACTTTATTCTGGTCGGTCGACCGATTTTGCCTAGTTAGCCGTAAGTATCGCGCGGACCGCGCCCTGGAATTGATCTGGGGCCTCTTTTCCAGGAGGGAGCGTTAGGCCCCTCGAAACGCAATGACTGGATTCCCGCATCCGGGTAGCGCGCGGTGATCTGGTTCATCACCTGCACACGCATCAATCGCAGCTGTGTCGCCCAGGCCGTGGAGTCGCAGTGCACGGTCAGCACACCATCCTCGATTCCCGCCGGCGACGAGTGTTCCGCGGTCTCCGCGCCGGCGATCTCCGTCCATGACGCGAGGAGTTCCGACCGAGCGAGCGGCGAGCTCCAGCCCAGCCTGGTGGTGAGCGCATCCACGATGGAGCCGAGACCCTCCGGGTCCCGACCACCGCCGAAGGGGACGGTCGATCCGGGTTCGCGTTTCGCCCTCTTACGCGCATCGCCCGAACGCGACGATCCGTCCCCGAACACGCGGCGGAATCGCAGATAGACACCCACCGGCTCCGAAACGGGCTGTTCTTCCGTCATTCCGCATCACCCACGATGGTGCCGTGCGCGATCCGCACGGTATTGCCGGTCAACTGCTCGGGAACATCCGCGTAGACCGCCGCCGTGATCAGCACCTGCTCGAAGTCTTCCACCGCTGCCGCAAGCCGTAAGCGCCTGGATTCGTCGAGCTCCGCAAAGACGTCGTCGAGCATGAGCACAGGATCCCCCGACATCGATTCACGTCGCAACAGCGTCGCCGACGCGAGCTTCAACGCGAGGGCGAATGACCAGGATTCACCGTGGCTTGCGTATCCCTTCGCCGGCAGCCCGTTGAGTTCCAGGACGAGATCATCGCGATGCGGACCAACGAGCGTGATTCCGCGGTCGAGCTCGCTTCGCCGCAGGCGCACGAGGGCTTCTCGAAATCCCGCCGCCGCGTCCTCCGCGGTCAGGCGGTCGCGGCGCAGAGCGCTCGGCGCTGCAGGGTCCTCGTCATCGAGATCCGCGTTTCCGGCAAGAATGCTGAGCTGGCTGGCCAAACGTGCATGGTGATCCTCGCCGGCGATCGCCGTATACGCGGCTGCAACCTCGGGAAGAAGCTGCGCCACGAGCGTGGTTCTCGCCTCGATCAACTCCGAGCCGAGCGTGACGAGTCGGTCGTCCCAGATCTCGAGCGTTCCGAGTTGCGTCTCCTTGATTCCGGATGCCCTCGCCGACTTCAAAAGAGAGTTGCGTTGTTTCACCACCCGCTCGTAGTCGCCAATGACTCCGGAGATTCGTGGTGATCGCAGCACAAGCAGCTCGTCGAGGAACCGGCGGCGCCCAGAAGGCTCGCCCCGGATGAGCGACAGGTCCTCTGGCGCGAAAAGGACGCTGGAAAAATAGCGCGGCAACTCCCGCGTCTTGATTACGGAACGATTCACCTGGGCGCGATTCGGTGCGGAGCGGTTGAGCTGCACCTCGGTGAGCACCTGGCGGTCGCCGTGTTGGAGCCGCGCACGGATGATGGCCGATTCTGCTCCCTGGCGAATCATCGCGTGATCGACGGATACCCGGTGGGATCCGAGCGTGCTCAGATACCCCAGCGACTCGACGAGGTTCGTCTTTCCCTGTCCATTGCTGCCGACAAAGAGATTGGCGCCCGCGACCAGGGCCACTTCCGCGGTCGTGTAATTACGGAAATCGCTCAGGCTGAGATGGGTGACGATCACGTGGTCACGTGACTAGTCGACGGCTTTGACCGAGTGCCCACCGAACTGGTTGCGCAGTGCGGCAACGGCCTTCATGGCGGGAGATCCTTCCGGCTGGCGCGAGACGAAGCGGGCGAAGATCGAGGCACTGATCGTGGGGACGGGAACCGCGTTCGCAAGCGCTTCTTCGATCGTCCAGCGACCCTCTCCGGAATCCTCGACGTAGCCCTCGATGTCCTTGAACTCCGGATCCTCTTCGAGGGCACGAACCAACAGCTCGAGAAGCCAGGACCGCACGACGGTTCCGCGCTGCCAGGCCTTGAAGGTTCCGGTGACATCTTTGATGATGTCCTCGCGCTTGTCGAGCAGCTCATAGCCCTCGGCATAGGCCTGCATGAGTGAGTACTCGATGCCGTTGTGCACCATCTTCGCGTAGTGGCCCGCGCCGACCTCACCCACGTGGACGAATCCTTCGTCGCGCGGACCCTCCGGACGCAGCGCATCGAAGATCGGCATCAGGAGTTCGATGTTGTGCTTGTGGCCGCCGACCATCAGTCCGTAGCCGTTCTTCAGCCCCCAGATTCCGCCGGAAACGCCGGCATCGACGTATTCGATGCCCTTTTCGGCCACGAGAGCGGCGTGTTTGAAATCCTCGGTGAAGCGGGAGTTGCCACCATCGATGATGATGTCGCCCTTGTCCAGTTCTGCGGCCAGATCCGTGATGACAGCAGTCGTGATCTCACCGGAGGGAACCATCACCCAGACGATGCGCGGCGAAGGAAGGGCTTTTGCGAGATCGGCGAGCGTTGCGACATCCGTGACGTCGGGATTTCGGTCGAAACCGGTGACCTCGATGTCGTGTTCGCGGAGGCGGGCACGCATGTTATTGCCCATTTTTCCAAGACCGATGAGGCCGATGTGCATTTTCAGTGCTTCTTTCGAGCGATATGGGG
>JAODMW010000200.1 GCA_025464815.1 Microbacteriaceae bacterium
ATGGTCCGCGACGTCGGGCTCGCCGAAGAGCTCGCCCAGGATGCCCTCGTCGCAGCTCTCGAGCAGTGGCCGGAGTCGGGCGTTCCGCGCAATGCGGGCGCATGGCTGACAGCCATCGCCAAGAGAAGAGCCATCGACAACTGGCGGCGCCAGGAGAATCTGCAGAAGAAGTACGCGATGCTCGCCCACGATCTCGAACAGTCGCCGGATGAGCCGGATCCGGATGCGGTGATCGACGACGATCTGCTGCGCCTTATTTTCATTTCCTGTCATCCGGTGCTCACCAAGCCGGCCAGGGTCGCCCTGACCCTGCGCTTGCTCTGCGGTCTCTCGACGGAGGAGATCGCACGCGCATTCCTCATGCCGCCCGCGACGATCGCCCAGCGGATCGTCCGCGCCAAACGCACTCTCTCCGCCGCCAACGTTCCTTTCGAGGTACCGTCCCGCTCCGAGTTCCCAGAGCGGCTGGGCTCGGTGCTCGAGGCGGTCTACCTTGTCTTCAACGAGGGTTATTCGGCCACAACCGGCGACGACTGGATGCGACCGACGCTCTGTCAGGAAGCCCTGCGGCTCGGGCGCATCCTCGTCCAGCTAGTGCCGAAGGAGTCGGAAGTGCACGGCCTCGTCGCCCTCATGGAGCTGCAGGCATCACGAATCGGTGCGAGAACCGCCGCGGGCGGCGAGCCGATCTTGCTGCTCGACCAGGATCGCGCCCGCTGGGACCACCTGCAGATCCAGCGCGGTCTCGCCGCTCTCGAGCGGACGAGGTCGCTCGGGTCGCTCGGCCCCTACGCGCTGCAGGCCGCCATCGCCGCCTGTCACGCAACCGCACGAATCGCCGCCGAGACCGACTGGGAGCAGATCGCGGCGCTCTACGAAGCACTCAGCCAGCTCGCCCCGTCGCCGGTCGTCGAGCTGAACCGCGCGGTCGCGGTATCGATGGCGTTCGGACCGGCAGCGGGGCTCGAAATCGTGGACGAACTCGTCACACGCGGCATGCTGGCGCAGTACCACCTGCTGCCGAGCGTGCGCGGCGATTTCCTCGCCAGACTCGGTCGGCATGCCGAGGCGCGCGTCGAATTCGAGCGCGCGGCATCGCTCACGCGCAATGAGCGCGAGCGGACTCTACTGCTCGAACGGGCCGCCGAAGGCGACTAGCCGTTCGACTTGGATGCCGCCTTCGACTTCTTGTCGGCGCGCTTCTCCTTGAGGGACTTCGACGCCGCGGTCTTCGAGGTGGACTTTTTCGGTGACTTGTCGGCCATGGTGAGCTCCCTCGGAATGGGAGCCCGAATGGCTCCCCGTCTGCCTGAGAATACGCGCATTGCAGGGGCGCCGCATCCGGTGCTTGACATTCGACGGCTCGATGCTAATCTAAAACCAGTTGCTTCTAGAACGAAATGGTTATGAACTTGGCCGACAATCTCACCCCCGTTTTCGCCGCCCTCGCCGATCCGACGAGGCGCGCGATCCTGCACCGCCTCACGGATGGCGATGCGAACGTCGCAGAGCTCGCAGAACCGTTCGCGATGAGCCAGCCCGCGATCTCGAAACACCTCAAAGTGCTCGAGCACGCGGGACTCATCTCGCGCAGCCGGGTTGCGACGGCGCGATTCAGCCATCTGGAAGCCGAACCCCTGAAGGAGGCGACCGAATACATGGAGAAGTATCGACGCTTCTGGGGAAGCACTTTCGACCGGCTTGATGCGGCCCTGGCCGTCTACCAGGAAGACAACCCAACCGACGTAAAGGAGTCGACCGATGAGTGAACCCATTCCCCCCGCCGTGACCGAACGCGATGTCTACATCACCCGCGCCTTTGCGGCACCGCGTGAGATCGTGTGGAAATTCTGGACCTCGCCGCAACAGCTTTCCTCGTGGTTCGGGCCGGACGCATTCCACGTGCCCGTCGAGAGCGTGACCGTCGAATTGCGCGAAGGAGGACGCTGGGACCTCTCCATGGTCGACAATGAGACCGGACAGGCATTCCCCATCCGGGGTCGCATCACGGCCTTCATCGAATTCGAGTATCTCGAGATCGTTCTCGATGCGGACTCGGGATCCGGACCGCTCGAAGACGTCCTGCTCCGCGTGCAGTTCCATGATCACGGCGACCGCACGCGTGTGACGTTGCACCAGGGACCCTTCACCGAAGAGCAGCGCGAGATGACTGCGGAGGGCTGGGAGCTCTCCTTCGTCAAGCTCGATGCGATCTTCGCAGAATCGATTACAGAGGAGCAGAACTCATGAGCCAGGACACCATCGCCCGCACGACCCATACCGTCATCTCATCCGACGGAACCACGATCGCGTATGAGAAGACAGGCACCGGCCCCGCGGTCGTCATCGTGGACGGTGCGCTCTGCTACCGCGAATTCGGACCAGCGCGCGCCCTCGCGGAGGCGCTCGCACCGAACTACACCGCCTACTTCTACGACCGTCGTGGCCGTGGCGAGAGCGGCGATACCCAGCCCTATGCCGTCCAACGCGAGATCGACGACCTCGTCGCGGTCATCGCGGCGGCCGGTGGCGATGCCTACGTGTTCGGCCAGTCATCCGGTGCCGGCGTCGCGCTCGAGGCTGCGGCATCCGGAGTGCGGATGCGCAAGCTCGCGGTGTACGAGGCGCCCTACGTCGGTCTTCCTGACGATGTCGATCACGTCGCAAAGCTCAAGTCCTATCTTGCCGAAGGCAAGCGCGGAGCCGCGGTCGGCCACTTCATGGTGAAGATGGTCGGCGCCCCGGCATTCGTTCCGCTGATGATGCGGCTCATGCCGAAGATCTGGAAGCAGCTCCGGGGCGTCGCCCACACGCTTCCGAACGACGCCATCGTCATGGACGGATTCACCGTGCCGGCAGCCCGCTTCGGCACGATCGCCGTGCCGACTCTTGTGATGGGCGGCAGTAAGGGCGCGGCGAACATGAAAGCGGCCGTGCAGGGCGTTACGGATGCCGTGCCGGGATCGCAGCAACGCATCCTCGAGGGCCAGACCCACCAGGTCTCGGAGGAGGCGCTCCTTCCCGAGCTCAGCGAGTTCTTCAGGTAGCCGTCCTGTCGGCGGATCTTGTTCGACGCCGCCGCACCAGTACGACGAGCGCCGCTACTCCGCGCCAGCCGAGCAGGAAGACGGCGAGCACGATCGTCGCGACGATGATGAAGCTGGGCTCGACGCCCTGGCCGCTGGCTACCCTCAGCAGCATCCCGATGACCACGGTTGCAGCCCAGATGCCGATACCGGTCCAGACGATGCGCCTCGGCGAGAGCCATGCCCTCATGCCGAGCCAGCCGACGATGAGCCCGGCGAGGAAGGGCCAGAGTGTGTCGAGAGTGCCGAGCAGGTCCTCGCCATGGCTGGCCCGCCCGATCAGCACGAAGGCGAAGACGAGCACGATATCGACGGCCGCGGAAAGAACAGGGGATACCGCACGGGAGACTGCCACGCCTCCAGCCTAGAGGCGCAGCTCATGGCCCACGCCCGAATCAGAGCCGGGGTCCCGGTTATCCAGAGACTGCGAAGAACACGCTCACGTTCGACCTCTCACCTGCGTAGGGTGGACCAATGGAAACAGGCAGCCCCCTGGGCGAGTACCTCCGCGCCCGCCGAGAACTTCTCACTCCCGAAGCTGCGGGGTTGCCCAGCACCGGCCGTCGGCGAGCGCAGGGGCTTCGCCGCGAAGAAGCCGCGCGGCTGGCGGGGATCAGCACCGACGCCTACCTCCGACTCGAACAGGGGCGCGACCAGAACCCTTCGGACCAGGTGCTCGAGGGGCTCGCCAGGGCGCTGCAGCTCGATGCGGATGCAACGGCCCGCCTTCACCGCATCGCCCACCCGGCGACAGGCCGGCGGCGCGCCGACCCCGGTCCGGAGTACGTCTCGCCGAGCCTCGAGTACCTCGTGTCATCGTGGACGGATCAGGCGGTTGTCGTGCACGGGCGGCACATGAAGGTCCTGGCCTCGAATGCTCTCGCCGTCGCGCTGTCGCCGATCTACCGGGTGGGGGTCAACGCACTGCACGCCGCGTTCCTCGACCCCGCCGTGCGCGAGTTCAACCGCGACTGGGAGGCGATGACCGAGAGGACGGTCGCCGGTCTGCGCGCGACGGTCGGCTCCGAGGTGAACGACCCGCAGCTCGCGCAACTCGTCGGCGAGCTGACGCTGCGCAGCGAGCGTTTCCGCCAGCTGTGGGCGCAGCGGGAGCTGCGGCCGAAGGGCAGCGGGGTCTCGCTCCTGCAGCATCCGGAGGTCGGCGCACTCGACCTCCACTATGAAAAGTTCGTCGTCGATGGAGCAGCCGGGCAAGTGCTCGTGGTCTTCCACGCGGAGCCGGGAACACCGTCCGAGGCGGGATTCCAACGTCTCGCACACCTCGCCACCGGCGATCAGGAAGAGGAGACCCCCCTCCCGGCGCCCGTGCGGATCGATTCCCGGAGACGGGCCACCTGAGCCTCCGCAGCTGAGGGCGGCACAGGGGAACCCGTCCCGCCCTCGATTTCAGTCGTCGAAGGGCCAGAATGCCCGCAGCTCGAGACGCCCGAACCTCGCCATCGGATGTTTCGCCGCGATGGCGATCGCCTCCGTCACGTCGGCGCATTCGAGGATGTCGTATCCCGCGATCCACTCCTTGGTCTCGGCGAATGGGCCATCGGTGACGAGGATCTCCTCGTTGCGCAGCCGTACTGTGGTGGCCTCCGCGGCGGGCCGCAGACGTTCGCCACTCAGCCGCACTCCGCGCCCGTCCATCTCGGTCACCCAGTCTTCCGTGGTGTCCTTGTCGGCCGAATACGGCTCGGCCTCGGGATCGGTGGCGACAAACATCATGAAATGCATCGTGTCCTCCTCGGTTCACGTTATGTAATTACGTCGAATAGGAGAAGTCGAAATCGACAGGCCCACTACGACTCTTCACTGCTTTTCGGCGAGAGAGTCCGGATGGCGATCTCCTCTGCGTCGATCGCGGCCAGGATCGCACGCACCGCCGGCTCCTGGTAACGGCCGGCGACTCGTGCCGACAGCACCGCCTGGCGTTCGGCCACGATCATGGCAAGCCGCAGGCGGCCGAAAGCGGCCTGCACGGGTTCGGAGTCGCCCGGCGCCGGATCGCTGAGCGACTCGCCGAGCAGCGCCGCGTCGGCTCGCAGCCTCTCGACGACCGCCTCACTGTCGGCCTCGGAGATCTCCAGGTCGAGCTGGACGACTCCGGCGGCCTTTGCCTCGGCCATGAGCATCTGGGCTTCAACGAGCTCCTGGTCGCCGTTGGGTGCCGGAAGCCCAAGCCACCGCACGATCCACGGCAACGCAAGGCCCTGCAGAAGCGTGCCGACCACCACCACGAAGGCGAGGAACTGCAGGAACGGACGTTGGGGCACGGGCGGGAGGAGGAAGACGGCCGCGAGCGTGACGACGCCGCGCAGTCCGGCGAAGCCGATAGCGACCGTGTTGCCCCAGCCCCATGCGCGCTCCCGCAACCGAGGGGAACCGTGGCGGAATATGAGGGTGATGATGGAGATCCAGGTGAAGCGGGCGACGACCAGGACCAGGAGGGTTCCCAGGCAGATCAGGATCGTCTGCCAGATTCCGAGACCGGACGCGGTGACCCCGCCCAGGATGCCCGCCAGGTTCAGCCCGATGAACAGGAACACGGAGTTCTCGAGGAGAAAGCGGATGGTGCGCCAGTTGAGCGTTTCCGCGATCCGTGCCCTCGCGGATTGCACGACCGGCGCGCTCTGCCCGACGAGGAGCCCCGCGATCACGACCGACAGCACCCCGGAGCCGTGCAGCAGCTGCGCCGGAATAAACGCGATGAATGGCGTGACGAGCGACAGGCTGGTGTCGAGAACGGGCGCGTGCAGCACCTTGCGGATGGCGGTGAGCCCGTAGCCGACGGCGAACCCGAAGGCCGTACCCACGACGACCGCGAGCACGAAGTCGCCGACGACTGCCCAGGGGTTGAGCGTGCCGACGATGGCGGTAATCGCCGCTGCGAGGGCGACGAGTGCCGTCGCGTCGTTGAACAGGCTCTCGCCCTCCAGAATGGTGACGAGCCGTCGGGGAAGCCGCAATCGGCCGGCGATCGAGGTTATCGCCACCGCATCCGTGGGTGCGACGACCGCGGCGAAGGCGAAACCCGTGGCGAGAGTTATCGCCGGCACGATGAGCCAGGTGAAGAATCCGACGACGACCACGGTGAACAGCACGAGCCCGACGGACAGGGCGAGGATGCTGTCGCCGCGGGCCCGGACATCGACGAAAGACGTGCGGATGGCAGCGGCGAAGAGCAGCGGCGGCAACAGCCCATAGAGGATGAGGTCGGGGTCGATCACCACCTGGGGCACGCCCGGGATGAAGGAGACGATCGCCCCGACCGCGACGAGCACGATCGGAGCGGACCAGCCGACGCGACGCGAAAATCCGGTTACGGCGACCGTGACCAGCACGAAGGACACGATCCAGATGATGATCAGAACCGAACTGTTCACGCTGCCGCCTCTCCACTCGCGCCATTCGAGAGTAGCGAAGTCGGAGGCGACCCGGCGAGCATCCTCTCCGCGGAATATCTCTGGACGGCTCGCCATTGAAAGTTCACTATGGAAACCATGCGCGCTATCGGCTACCTCGACAACCTGCCCGTCACCGACCCGGAGGCTCTCGTCGATCTCGAGCTGCCTGTTCCCAGCCCAGGATCACACGACCTGTTGGTCGAGGTCAGGGCGGTCTCCGTGAACCCCGTCGACGTCAAGCAACGGGCGAACGCGAAACCGGGCAGCGGCGGTCGCATCCTCGGATTCGATGCAGCGGGGGTCGTGCACGCGATCGGCGACCGCGTGGAACTCTTCGCCCCCGGTGACGAGGTCTACTACGCCGGCACGATCAACCGTGCGGGCGCCGATTCGCAATTCCACGCCGTCGATGAGCGGATCGTCGGCCACAAGCCGAGAACACTGAGTTTCGAGGATGCCGCGGCGCTCCCCCTCACCACGATCACCGCCTGGGAATCCCTGTTCGAGCGCCTCAACCTCACGCAGAACAGCACCGGGACGCTTCTCGTCGTTGGTGCGAGCGGCGGAGTCGGATCCATGGTGCTGCAGCTCGCCGAGAAGCTCGTGCCAGGGCTGCACGTCATCGCGACGGCATCCCGGCCAGAGGCGGAAAAGTGGGTGCGCGAACTGGGTGCGGATGACACGGTCAACCACCGCGGAGACCTGGCCGGGCAGGTTCTCGAGTTGGCGCCAAAAGGGGTGGATTACCTCTTCACCTCGCACTCAGCCGGTCAGATCGAGACCTATGCGAAGATCGTGAAACCCTTCGGCCACATCGTCGCCATCGATGAGCCCGCTGGCCTCGAAATCGGGGCGCTCAAGAGCAAGAGCATCGCCTGGCACTGGGAATACATGTTCACCCGTCCGGTGCAACGCACCCCCGACATGTTGGGGCAGCACGAGTTGCTCGACGAGGTGGCCGTTCTCGTGGATGCCGGGCGCATCGTATCGACGGCCACCACGAGACTGTCGCCGCTCGACGCCGAGCAGCTCCGGGAGGCGCACCGCCTCGTCGAGTCGGGAAGCGTCATCGGAAAGGTGGTCGTCGGCGGCTGGCCGAAGTAGGACCCGCTGAAGCCGGAGCGTGCGCGGGATACGCCGGTGTTAGACCGAAACGGTCGACAAGACCTCGTCGAGCACGGCAGAGGCTTCTTCATCGCTCGAGTTCTGTGCGAGAGCAAGCTCGGAGATGAGGATCTGACGCGCCTTGAGCAGCATGCGCTTCTCGCCGGCAGACACACCATGGTCCTGGTCGCGGCGCCAGAGATCGCGGACGACCTCGCTCACGCGATAGACGCTTCCGCTGCCCATCTTCTCGGTGTTGGCCTTGAAGCGACGAGACCAGTTGCCTGGTTCCTCGACGATGTCACTGCGGAGCACGTCGAAGACAGCCTCGACGCCCGCGCTATCGATGACATCGCGCACGCCGATCAGCTCCACGTTCTCGACCGGGAGTTCGATCGTGAGGTCACTCGCATGCACGTTCAGCGTGATGTACTGCTTGTCGTCGCCCTTGATGGTGCGAGTCTTCACCGCGGTAATCGTCGCTGCGCCGTGGTGGGGGTACACAACCGTCTCGCCAACCTGGAAAATCATGCGTTACTGTCCTCAATCATTGAATCGTGTGTCGATAGCAGGTCCCCGCTAATCGGGGCCCGGAACCGCACCGCATCGGATGCCGCACTCGCCACCATGCAGTAATAAAGCAGGGGGGAACACGAACGGCCGGGGTTCTGCCGTTCGAAGGTGGACAACCTTTTCGGCCCATGTTTCAGGCCTCAAGAGATTCAACGTTTCGCCCGCCCATTAAATTGCACAGACTACAAGGATACAGGGTTATGATGCGCCGATTTCCTCATGCGTCGAGCTCGCCCTTGAGGAAGCCGTGAGCGGGTCGGGTCCGCTTCCGAACTACGCTTCACGCAGGAGCACACCATGACACGCACGCTCGCCGACATCGGCGTCCCCGATCTCACGGGAAAACTCGCCGTCATCACCGGAGCCAACAGCGGCCTCGGCTTCGGGCTGACCGGCCGCTTCGCGAGAGCGGGAGCCGAAGTGATCCTCGCGATCCGCAACCGGCAGAAGGGCGAGGATGCCATGGCACGCATTCGAGCGGATGTCCCGGATGCCCGGCTCAGCATCCGCGATCTCGACCTGTCATCCCTCGCCAGCGTCGCCGCCCTGGGCGAGACGCTGAACGCGGAGGGCCGCCCCATCGACTTCCTGCTCAACAATGCCGGCATCATGACGCCTCCCCGGCGCGACGTGACCGAGGACGGCTTCGAGCTGCAGTTCGGCAGCAACTACCTCGGCCACTTCGCTCTCACCGCGCAGCTGCTGCCGCTGCTGCGCGTGGCGCAGGCTTCACGGGTGCTCTCGCTCAGCAGCATCCTCGCCCGCGTCGGCCGCCTCGACTGGGACGACCTGCAGAGTGCGAGGAGGTACAGCCCACAGCGCTCCTACGGCCTGTCGAAGCTGTCGACGCTCATGTTCGCCCGCGAACTCGAGCGACGAAGCATCGCCGCCGGCTGGGGTATCCGCAGTAACGCGGCGCATCCCGGAGCCACGGTCACCAACCTCCAGGTGACCGGCCCCACCCACGGCGGCAACGGTTCGCAGCTGCTGCAGCGGATCAACGCGGCCAGCCACCGCATCGGCTGGCTCTGGCAGGAGATCCCCCAGGGCATCCTCCCCGCCCTGTACGCGTCGACGAGCCCGGATGCGGCAGGCGGCGGCTACTACGGACCGGACGGTTTCGCCGAACTCACCGGAGCGCCCGCACCCGCGGCTGTTCCGAAGCGCGCGCTCAGCGATGCCGACTGCGCACGGCTCTGGGACACGTCCGAACAGCTGACCGGCGTCGCATTCCCCCTCGCTCACTGACCAGACGAAAGGCACGTGCATGGCGAAATGGCTGGGCCGGTTGCTCCGCAATCGACGAGCAGGCGAAGCGACGCTTGCCTGGAACCGGAAAGACCTCGAGGCGCCGGGCACGATCGACCTGCGAAGCACCGCGTTCGCGAACGGCGGCCCGATTCCCCGTCTCCACGCCGGCCAGGGAGTCGGCGACAACGTCTCGCCGCGACTGTCATGGAGCGGAGTCCCGAAGGACGCCGCCGAGCTCGTGCTTCTCATCGAGGATCCGGATGTACCGTTCCGTCGCCCGATCGCGCACCTTTCGCTCTCCGGCATCCCCGTCGCGACCACCTCGATCCCACAGGGCGGACTCAACGCAGGCGACCAACCGTTCGGCGCCGGTATCGGCAGTTTCGGCCGTGCAGGATATGCCGGACCGCGACCCATCCCGGGTCATGGCCCGCATTCCTACGTGTTCCAGATCTTCGCCCTCGATTCGCCCCTCACCCTCCCGCCGGCGGCGAAGCCCGAGGAGATCACGGAGGCGATGGCCGGTCACGTGCTCGCGCGCGGCCGACTCGACGGCACTTACGAGCGCTGAACGCAGCTTCCGAGACAGTGGCGGTGCTGACTCAGCGCGTGTGATTGTTCCCGTTTGTCAGGTCTGTGCCCGCTCGACGGGGCACAAACCTGACAAACGGGAACAGACAGTCGAGTTGCCAGATACGCCATTCGGATGTCGGCGGCAATTGACATATTCGAAACTATGTTCGAATAGTATCAAAAGATGACACTCGCATTCCAGCCGTCGCTCTTCGACGAATCCGGCGCGGAACCACGGCTGCAACCGCTCGATTCCGCCGTCCGGCGCATCACGCTCGACCACGGGGCCTGGGTCGACCTGAGGCCCGCCTGGATGCTCAACTCCGACGTGCTGTTCGAACGGCTGGCACAGCGCGTGCCGTGGAAGGCCGACAAGCGTGAGATGTACGAGCGCATCGTCGACGTTCCGCGACTGGTCTCATGGTTCGGGCCCGAGGCGCTACTGCCCGACCCGGTCCTCTCCCGCGCCAAGGGAGATCTGAACCGGTATTACCGACCGCGCAGGGAACAGGGTTTCGCGACCGCGGGCCTCTGCTTCTATCGCACGGGCGATGACAGCGTCGCCTGGCACGGTGACCGTGTGGGCCGAACGATCGACCGCGACACGATGGTTGCGATTCTGTCGGTGGGCGAGCCGCGTATCCTCTCGCTGCGCTCCAGAGAGCGAGGTCAGACTCGGCGATTCCCACTGGGTCATGGCGATCTCATCGTCATGGGCGGCAGCTGCCAGCGCACCCATGAGCACGCCGTCCTCAAGACGAAGAAGGCGGTCGGGCCACGCATCAGTGTGCAGTTCCGTCCGATCTGGCCCGAATAGCGCTGGAGGCATTCCGAATGTCGGTGGAATAAAGCAGACTTGTAATGCGCTCAGGTTATGAGTGCTGCGACGCCGTGAGATGCGGGTTTGTCGCTGACGGGCACCGTAGCCCCTTGTCCAGCCGTGACGGCTTCATCTGCGTGATGTCGTCACACCGACCGCCTCTTTCGACGGGAATCCGATGACCGAAACAACCGTTACCTCCACCGCAAGCGACACGGCAGACCATGCGGCGTCGCTCGGCGCGCGCAACCGGCTGGTGATCACCCTCCTGCTCGTCTCAGCCTTCGTCGTGATCCTGAACGAGACGATCATGGGCGTCGCCCTGCCGCGTCTGACGAAAGACCTCGGAATCGAGCCGAGCGCCGCGCAGTGGCTGACCGCCGCATTCATGTTGACGATGGCCGTCGTCATCCCGATCACCGGTTTCCTGCTCCAGCGGTTCAACACGCGGCCGCTGTTCATCGCCGCGATGGGACTATTCAGCCTCGGCACCCTCATAGCCGCGGTCGCGCCAGGGTTCGAGATCCTGCTCGTGGCGCGCGTCGTACAGGCGAGCGGCACCGCGATCATGTTCCCGCTGCTCATGACCACCGTCATGACGCTGGTGCCACCGGCCACCCGCGGTCGCATGATGGGCAACATCTCTATCGTCATCTCGGTCGCTCCCGCGATCGGGCCGACCATTTCCGGCCTCATCCTGAGTGTGCTCGACTGGCGCTGGATGTTCATCCTCGTGTTGCCGATCGCGATCGCCGCGCTCATCGTCGGCGGGTCCCTGATGAAGAATGTGACCGATCCGCGCCCGACGCGATTCGACGTGCTCTCCGTCATCCTGTCCGCGTTCGGTTTCGGGGGCCTCGTCTATGGCCTGAGCAACGCGGGAACCGCGACGACGGCCTTGGAGGTCTGGCTGCCGCTCGGCGTCGGCGTTGTCGCGCTTGTGCTCTTCATGCTCCGCCAGGTTCAGCTCCAGCGCGACGATCGCGCCCTGCTCGACCTGCGCACCTTCAAGAACCGCACCTTCACGTTCTCGATCGCGATGTTCGCCATCAGCATGATGGCGATGTTCGGAACGATCGTGCTCCTGCCGTTCTACATGGTCAATGTGCTTCACGTGGATGTGCTGACCGTCGGGCTTCTCCTGCTGCCTGGTGGGCTCATCATGGGCCTCCTGGCACCGTGGGTCGGCCGCGTCTACGATCGTGTCGGCCCGACAGCCCTGCTGGTCGCCGGCTCGATCATCGTGAGCGCCGACCTCTGGGCGATGACCCTGCTCGGCGAGAACAGTTCATACTGGTGGGTGCTCGCCGCCCACGTCACGCTGAGCATCGGCCTGGCCCTGCTGTTCACCCCGCTGTTCAGCGCGAGTCTCGGCTCGCTGCGTCCCGAGCTGTACTCGCACGGCAGCGCGATCGTCGGCACGATACAGCAGCTGGCCGGCGCGGCGGGCACTGCTCTCTTCGTCACCGTAATGTCCGCACGAAGTGCTGCGCTCCAGGTCGAGGGCGAGGGCATCGTCTCTGCTACCGCATCCGGAATACATACCGCATTCGTCTACGGCGCAGTCATCTCGCTCTTTGCGATTCCGGCAGCATTCTTCATCCGCAAGGCAGTTTCGACCGTTGCGCCGGAAGGTGTACCGGTCGGCCACTGAAGGTGGTGGCAGCGCGGATTCTCCGCGCTGTCACCCTTCGGATGCACAGCGGGCGTGCATACCGTTCCCAGCGAGCGCGCGCATGCTTGCGGAATCTGCGCGGGCATTCGCTCGCATTCACGGCTGGGAAGCCGCTTTCTCGGAACGAGGCTCAGCTTGAGCAATCCAACTTCCGCAGCCCCAGCTGTTACCTTCACCAAAACCGTCCCGGGCGGCAATCGCGCCAACCCGACGACGGAGTACTCCTCGCTGCTGCGGACGGTACGCGACTCCGGTCTGCTTCGTCGACGCACCGGCTTCTATTTCATGATGTTCGGCATCCTCACGTTGGCTCTCGGCGGTCTCATCGCGGGCTCCATCCTGCTCGGCGACTCGTGGTTCCAGCTGTTGATCGCCGGCGGCCTCGGCATAGTCCTCACCCAGTACGCCTTTCTCGCGCATGAGGCATCACATCGCCAGGTCTTCGAATCGGGCAGGCTCAACGACTTCGCGGGGCGCACTTTGGCGAATCTGTTCGTCGGCATCAGCTACTCGTGGTGGATGACCAAACACAGCCGCCATCACGCGAACCCCAACGTGCTCGGCAAGGATCCCGATATCGCGCGCGACTTCGTGTCGTTCGTCGAGACGGACGCCGCGAAATCACGTGGCCTCTACGCCTGGGCGACGCGACGACAGGGTTACCTGTTCTTCCCGGTCCTGCTTTTCGAGGGTGTCAACCTGCATATCCACGGCATGCGCACCGTGTTCGGCCGTGGCAAGGTGGACAAGCGCTGGCTCGAGATCTCGATGATCATGTTCCGTATGTCCGCCTATGTGACGGTGATCTTCCTGCTGTTGTCCCCCGGAATGGCCTTCGCGTTCATCGGCGTCCAACTGGCCGTCTTCGGCCTCTACATGGGTGCGTCCTTCGCCCCGAACCACAAGGGAATGCCGATCCTGCCGCACGACGCAAAGGTCGACTTCCTGCGACGGCAGGTGCTCACCTCGCGCAATATCAGGGGTAACTGGATGATGGACACCTTCATGGGCGGCCTCAACTACCAGGTCGAGCATCATCTGTTCCCGAATATGCCCCGCCCACACCTGAAGAAGGCGCAGGAGATCGCGAAGGAATACTGCACGACGAACAACGTCGCCTATACCGAGACGACCCTCACGCAGTCCTATGGCATCGTGACGCGCTACCTGAACCGAGTCGGCCTCGCTGCCGGTGGCGATCCGTTCGACTGCCCGGCGGCAACCGCGTTCGGCCGCTGACAGCCGTCGCGGCTGCCCGCCACACGAATCAGGCGGTGCGGCCCTCGCCGTGCTGTTCGCGCCATTCGGCTTCCTTCTGCACGTACTCATTGTCCTGGTTGAATTCGGCGATCTCATGGACACGGCGCACCTCGATGCGACCGTCTTTCACCGGAACGCGTTTGGCCCAGGAGATGGCTTCGTCCCTCGAGGCGACCTGGAGGATCCAGAATCCCGCGATGAGTTCCTTCGTCTCTGCGAACGGGCCGTCGGTCACCGACTGTGCTCCGCCGCTGAAGTCGACGCGAGCGCCCTCCGAACTGGAATGAAGCCCTTCTCCGGCGAGCAGGGCACCGGAGGCGATCAGCTCCTCGTTGAGACGGCCCATCGCGTTGATGTCCTCGTCCGTCGGCATCGCGCCGGACTCGGTAGCGGCGTCAGCCTTCAGAATCAGCATGTACTTCATGGTTCTCTCCTTCTCATGTACTGGAGCAGGTGCCCCATACCCAGACGTCGAACGGCAATCGGACGGATAGACACGATCGGAGAAAAATACCGCACATGGACGACTGCGCGCCTACATGCCCATCCGAACGGCACCGAGTGAACCCCTAGCATTGTGACGGTGAGCAATGCTGCGCGGGGCGTCGGGACCAACTGGGCCGGAACCTACACGTTCACGGCGAAGCGGCTACATTATCCGAGAACCCTCGACGAGGTCCGGGAGATCGTCTCGCGATCGCCGCGTGTGCGTGCGCTCGGCACCCGCCACTCCTTCAACGACGGCGCCGACAATGACGGTGATCTCGTCAGCCTCGCCGATCTCGAGTTGGATCCGGTGATAGATCCGGCCGCAAGCACGGTCACGGTCGCGGCGGGCATCCGCTACGGCGTGCTCGCGTCCTACCTGCAGCAGAACGGCTATGCCCTTCACAACATGGGGTCGCTGCCGCACATCTCCGTGGCGGGGGCCGTGTCGACGGGAACGCATGGCTCGGGCGATACCAGCGGCAACCTGTCGACGGCCGTGAGCGGACTGGAGATCGTGTCAGGGCGGGGCGCTGTGATCAGCGTGACTCGCGACGACCGCGATTTCGAGGGGATGGTCGTCGGCCTCGGCGCACTCGGGATCGTCACCCGCGTGACCCTCGATCTGCAGCCGAGCTTCGACATGCGGCAGGATCTCTACGACGATCTGCCCTGGGATACCCTGCTCGGCGATGTAGCGGCTGTGACGTCGAGCGCCTACAGCGTCAGTCTCTTCACGAACTGGCTGGGCGAGTCGCTGGAGCGCGTCTGGATGAAGACGAAGCTCGAACGTGGAGAGCCCTCTACGATGCCCGAGGTGCTATTCGGCGCGCATCGGTCTTCGATCGAACGGGAAGCGGACTACGACAACATCACGGTGCGCGGCGGCGTTCCCGGACCGTGGTCGGAACGGCTCCCCCACTTCCGCCTCGACGCCACTCCGAGCCACGGGGACGAGATCCAGACCGAGTACTTCATCGACCGCTCGAACGCCGTCGACGCGCTCGGTGCACTCCGCGCCATGGGCGAGCAGATCGCGCCCCACCTGCGGGTGGCGGAACTGCGCACCGTTGCCTCCGACTCGCTCTGGATGAGCCCGGCCTATGGGCGGGACACCCTCGGCATCGCCTTCACCTGGAAGAACGAACCGGATGCCGTGGCCCGCCTGGCCACGCTCATCGAAGCCGCGCTCGCCGCATACGACCCGCGTCCGCACTGGGGCAAGCTGTTCGCGATGGATGCCGCGGCGGTTGCGCCGAAATACGAACGACTCGCCGACTTCGGCGCCCTCGCCGACCGACTCGATCCCGACCGGCAGTTCCGCAACGAGTACCTCGAGAGGGTGCTGGGGATCTGAAACCGGCGACCGCTACCGCGGTGAGGTGGAGGCCGGTCCGCCCACCCGATAGCTCGCGCCCTTGTGCTCCTCTGGCAGCCGGTCGCCGCGGCCGTGCAGCTTGTGGCGCAGCGTCCCCTCGACATACGCGTCGGGATAGACGCCGCGTTCCCGCAGCACGGGGATCACGTGCTCGACGATGTCCTCGAAGGTGCCCGGCGTGATCGCGTACGCCAGGTTGAAGCCGTCGACGTCCGTTTCATCCACCCACGCCTGCAGCTGGTCGGCGATCTCCTCGCCGGAGCCGACGATGTATGGACCGAGACCACCGATCGCGCCGTGGCGGGCGATGTCACGCACCTTCCATTCTGTGCCGTCTTCCTTGTTCTCCTGGAAGCTCGCGACGGTCGACTGGATCGCGTTGCTTTTGACGTTGCCGATCGGCTCGTCGAGGTCGTACTGCGAGAGGTCGATGCCCATCCAGCCGGACATGAAGACCAATGCGCCCTCCTCGCTCGCGTACTGCTGGTAGTCCTTCAGCTTCGCCTGCGCCTTCTCGGGCGTCTCATCCGTGATGACGGTGAGCAGCGTGTAGATGCGTGCCGAGTAGCGGTCGCGGCCTGCCGCTTCCAACGCATCCCGGATCTTCCTGACGGTGCCTTTCAGCACGTCCTTGGTGGGGGCGGCGACGAAGATCGCCTCGGCGTTGCCCGCCGCGAAGCCGATTCCGCGCGAGGACGCGCCGGCCTGGTAGATGACCGGGGTGCGCTGCGGCGACGGCTCCGAGATGTGGATGCCGGGAACCGTGAAGTGCTTGCCCTCGTGCCCGATCTCGTGCACCTTGCTCGGGTCGGTGAACACCCCGGTCTCGCGATTGCGGATGACGGCGTCGTCCTCCCAGGACCCCTCCCACAGCTTGTAGAGCACTTCGAGGTATTCGTCGGCCACGTCATAGCGGTCGTCGTGCTCGAGCTGGTCGTCGTGCCCCATGTTGCGGGCGGCGCTCGGCAGATACCCGGTCACCACGTTCCAGCCGACCCGGCCGTTGGTGAGGTGGTCGAGCGTCGACATGCGGCGCGCGAAGGGGTACGGATGCTCGTAGGCCGTGCCGGCAGTGATACCGAACCCGAGGTGCTCGGTGACCGCGGCCATGGCA
>JAODMW010000201.1 GCA_025464815.1 Microbacteriaceae bacterium
CTCGATGTAGGCCTGCTGTTCGCCCGGATCGAAACCGTGCTTCGCGACGAGCAGCGCCTTCGTCTCGGCGAGCACCGCGCGCACCTCGGCCTGCAGTTCGGCGGTGGCGAGGGCCTCGCGGATGCTCACCCAGCCGCGATCGATGCCGTGAAAGGCCGCGGCCGCGTGCGCCGTATTGACGGTGAAGAGTTTGCGCTCGATGAACGGACCGAGGTCGTCGACCCAGGTCACACCGTAGATGTCCGGCACGTCGCCCTTGAACGGCGTGCGATCGACGACCCACTCGAAGAAGGACTCGATCGTGACGTCGAGGCCGCCATCCTGTTCCGGCACGATGCGGTCGATCGCGCAATTCGCGAAGATCGCGTTGTGCGCCGGGGCGTGCTTGCGCACCTCCGCCGCGAGGATGTCCGTGCCGTTGATAGCGTTCTCGCAGGCAATGACCGCGAGTTTCGGGGCGGCCTTGCCGCGCGCATCCAGCCCCTTGGCGATCACCGGCGCGATGAACTGCAGGACACGCGCGCCGACCGCCGTCGTGACGATGTCGGCCACGGCGATCGCGGCGACGACCTCGTCTTCGTGAGTGCGGCTGTTGATGGCCCGATAGCCGTCGACGACGCTCGATCGGGACTCCTCGCCGACCTCGTGCACGTGGTAGCTCGGAGTGGCCTGCAGCTCGGCGATGATCTCGTCGTTGACGTCGGCGAAGATCACTTCGTAGCCGCTGGCGTGCAGGAACTGGGCGACGAAACCGCGACCGATGTTGCCCGCGCCGAAATGGACCGCTGTCTTCTTCGCCATGACGGAATCCTACCTTCGCGGCCGTGCGAAGCGCCCTGTCCGCGATCGCCTGCGCCGAGGGCCTCGAAGGCCGCGCATCCCTCCCCCTTTCTCGGAAATTCAGGACTTTGGACGCGACAGGCAGAACAAACCCTCGTGATAAGGGTGCCGGTGCACCAAAGTCCTGAATTTTCGAAAATGCCGCGCCGGTGGTCTGGAGTCTTCAGCGCGGGTAGATCGACACTTCGCTCGCGGCGAAGGCGAAGTACAGCTCGGCGCCGGGCGCAAGGTCGAGCGCGGCAGCCCGCCCCGGCGACACGTCGGCGTGGAGGGATCCGCCGGCGGCGGACGACTCCGTGCGCACACGGATGGAATCGCCCCGCGGCTCGAGGTCGCTCACGGTCACTCGCACCACGTTGTCGGCGTCGGGTGGGACCGCGTGCACCGCGATCGCGGATGGCCTGACAGCCGCGGCCGCCTTCACTCCAGCGCCGACCGATTCGCCCACAATGGTGAGGCCGCCGGATGTCACGAGCCCGGCTGCGGAACCGGTGCCGGTCAACAGGTTGAGCCCGGCGAGTTCGGCGGTGAACGGATGCCGCGGCCGCTCGAGCACCTCGCGCGTTGGGCCCTGCTCGATGATCGCACCACCGTTCATCACCACGACCCGGTCGGCGAAGGTGAGAGCATCGAGCACCTCGTGGGTGACGACGATCGCCGTCCGCGTCGCGAGCACGCGGCGGAGCATCCGGCGCAGGGTCGAGGCGACCGTGACGTCGAGGGCCGAAAGCGGTTCGTCGAGCAGCAGGAGTTTCGGGCTGGCGGCGAGCGCACGCGCCACGGCGACCCGCTGTGCCTGCCCGCCCGACAGGGTGCCCGGCCGGCTCGACTCGAGGTCTGCTGCCTCCACCTCGGCGAGCCAGGTGCGCGCCGTCGCCCGCGCTGCATCCTTGCTGTGGCCGGCGCTGCGCGGACCGAAGGCGACGTTGTCGAGCGCGCTCAGGTGCGGGAACAGCAGCGGCTCCTGGGCGAGCAACGAGATCCCACGGCGGTGCGGCGGCAGCCATAGGGAGTGCCGGCCGCCGATGTCGAATAGCGGCGTTCCCGCCCATTCGCCGCGTCCGGCATCCGGCCGGAGGAGTCCCGCGACGATATCGAGCAACGTGGACTTGCCCGCGCCGTTCGGCCCGAGGATCGCGAGGGTCTCGCCTTCTGCCACCTCGAGGGAGACGTCGAACCCGCGCTCGGCGACCCGTGCCTGGATTGCGAGGCTCACGATGTGCCGCGACGGACGAGGGAGGGCACTGTCGAGGTGCGCAGGGTGAGGCCGACGACCAGCACGGCCACGAGCACGAGCACGAGGGAGAGGGCGACCGCGGCATCCGGATCCGTCTCCCGCTGGAGGTAGATCTCGAGCGGAAGCGTGCGGGTCACGCCCTGCAGGCTGCCCGCGAACGTCAGCGTCGCCCCGAACTCCCCCAGCGCCCTCGCGAACGACAGCACTGCGCCGGAGAGAAGGGCGGGGAAGATGAGCGGGAGCGTGATCCTGCGCAACACAGTGGTTGGCCTGGCGCCGAGGGTCGCCGCCACCGCCTCGTAACGGGTCCCGGCGAGACGCAGCGAACTCTCGAGACTGAGCACGAGGAAGGGCAGGGCGACGAAGGTCTGGGCGATCACGACCGCCGTCGTCGAGAACGCGATGGTCACGCCGAAGAAGTCGAAGGTCTGCCCGAGCAGGCCGCGCCTGCCGAAGGCCGCCAGCAGGGCGATCCCCCCGATGACCGGCGGGAGCACGAGTGGCAGCAGCACGAGCGCCCGCACCAAACGCTGGCCGCGGAACTCCGTGCGCGCGAGCATGAGCGCCAGGGGAACGCCGAGCACGACGCAGGCGGCCGTTGCCGCGAGCGAGGTCCGCAGGCTGAGCAGCAGGGCCGCGACGGATGACGGCGAAGTGATCAGGACCAGGAAATTCGGCCAATCGACCCGGGTCGTCATCGCGACGAGGGGGAACAGCACGAAGACCGCCCCGACGACGGCGACGACGATCACCCAGCGCGGGATCGTCGAACTCCGCCGGATGTCCACTACGGCTTGCCGAATCCCGCGGCCGCGAACTCTTCCTGCCCGATGGCTCCGGTCACGTAGTCGATGAAGGCTTTCGCGAGGGCGACGTTCGCGCTGCCCGTGAGCGTGGCGATCGGATACGTGTTGACCGCCGCGCTCGACTCCGGGAACGTGATGCCTGTGACTTTCGAACCAGCGGCCTTGATGTCCGTGACGTAGACGAGGCCGGCATCCGCTTCACCGGAGGACACCTTGCCCAGAACGTCGGTCACCGCGGACTCCTCGCTCACCGGAGCCAGGCTCACGCCGCTCGCCTGTTCGACAGCGATCGTCGCCGAGCCGCAGGGAACCTGCGGGGCGCAGACCACCGTTCTCACGCCTGGTTTCGCCAGGTCGGCGAAGGTCGCGATGGATGCCGGGTTGCCCGGTGGAACGGCGATCTCGAGAACATTGGTGGCGAAGTTCACCGGCTTGCCCTCGACGAGGTTCGCGTCGGTGAGCTTCGTCATGTTCTTGGTGTCGGCCGAGGCGAACACGTCCGCCGGTGCGCCGTTCGTGATCTGCGTGACGAGGTCGGCCGATCCGGCGAAGCTCAACTCGACCGTGGTCCCCCTGTGCTTCGCCTCGAACTTCGTCGCGAGTACGGTGAAGGTACCGGTGAGCGAGGCGGCGGCGAATACGGTGATCGATCCGGACAGCGCCGCGGTCGACCTGGTCGAAGGAACGGCCGGCCCGGTCGAGGAGCAGGCGGAGGAACCCGCGATGACGGCGACCGCGATCGCGATGGACGGGAGCGAGCGCAGTTTCATTCAGGACCTCGTGCCAGGAGTCTCGACGATCACGGTAGTGGCTTTGACGACCGCGATGGCGACCGATCCGAGTTCCAGACCGAGCTCTCGAACCGCCTCACTGCTCATCAGCGAGACGACGCGATGCGGACCGCACTGCAGCTCCACCTGGGCCATGACGGTGTCCATCACGATGTTGGTCACGAGGCCCACGAACCGGTTGCGTGCGGATCGACCGACCCCGGATGGATCCTCCGGAAGCACGGCATGGTCGCGGGCGAGCGTTGCAAGGGCGAGCCCGTCGACGACGGTGCGGCCGGAGTCGTCTTTCGACGCCTCCATCGTTCCGTTGTCGATCCAGCGGCGCACGGTGTCGTCGCTCACTCCGAGATAGAGAGCGGCATCCTTGATCCGTATTTGCGGCATGATTACGACTCTATCTCCGATTTCACGTACCAATCAGAGGTGCGAGCATCCGCCTGACAGAATCGGCAGCATGCAGGAATCGTCAATGCCCGATTTGGCGGCACGCTTCTCGCGGCAGGTCATCCTCCCCGGATTCGGTGAAGAGGCGCAGAGCCGCCTCTCGTCCGCACGCGTGCTCGTCATCGGGGCGGGCGGTCTCGGCAGCACCGTGATCCCGGCCATCGCCGCCGCGGGCGTCGGCACGATCGGCATCATCGACGACGACACGGTGGAGTTGAGCAATCTGCACCGCCAGCACATCCACGGGATCGCGGATGTGGGCCGCAGCAAGGCACGATCCGCGGCGGAATCCGTGGCGGCCATCACCCCCGAAACCCGGGTCGTCGTGCTCGAGGCTCGCCTGAGCAACCACAACGCCCTCGAGCTCTTCGCCGACTACGACCTCGTCCTGGACGGCAGCGACAACTTCCCGACCCGCTACCTCGCCAACGATGCGGCCGCGCTCACCGGCATCCCACTGGTCTGGGGCGCGGTATCGCAGTATGGCGGGCAGGCGGGCGTGGCCTGGGCCGCACGGAGGACCCAGTATCGCGACCTCTTCCCGACTCCTCCGCCTCCCGGGTCGGTGCTCTCCTGCGAGGTCGGCGGCGTGCTGCCGACGGTCTGCGCCACGATCGGGTCGATCATGGCGACCGAGGCGATCAAGATCCTGACCGGCATCGGAACCCCACTGCTAGGCCGGGTAACGACCTTCGACGCCCTCAGCGGCAGCTTTCGCGAACTCTCCTACGAGCGCGATCCCGAGGCGGCGCCGATCGAGAAACTGATCGACTACGAGCTGTTCTGCGGCCTGACGCCCATGGGCGACGAGATCGGCCCCGAAGTTCTCGCGACCGAACTGGAGGCGGGGGTGCCGCTCACGCTCCTCGACGTGCGCGAGCCATGGGAAACCCGCATCGCCAGCCTGCCGGGTGCCGTGCTCATCCCCCTCGACGCGCTGGAGAGCAGCATCGACAGCCTGGATGCCGGGGCGGCAATCGTCGTGTACTGCCACCACGGCATCCGATCCGCCCGCGCGCTCGAACTGCTCAAGGATCGCGGCTTCGGGAACGCCCGCCATCTTCAGGGCGGCATCGACGCCTGGTCGCGCCTGGTCGACCCGACCGTGACGAGGTATTGAACATGGCCGAGCGAACGACCGTCGACGAGCACGCCGCCCAGGTGCGCGAGCTGTTGTCGGAGGCGCTCAGCCCGCGCCCCGAGACGGTCGCCCTCGCCGACGCACTCGACCGGGTGACCTGGACCGAGGTGCTCTCCCCCGTCGACCTTCCGCTGTTCCGCAATTCGCAGATGGACGGATTCGCGGTCGTGGCATCGGACATCTCGGCCGTACCGGTGCAGCTGCCCGTCGTGGGAACTATCGCGGCGCGCGCCGGCCGACCCGAGGCATTGCGTGCCGGGACCGTGGTTCGCATCATGACCGGCGCGGTCGTGCCCGACGGTGCGGATGCCGTGGTGCCGATCGAGGACACCTCAGGCGAGGGCGAAAGCGTCACTATCAACCGCACACGATCGGCGGGCGAATACGTGCGCGAACGCGGCAGCGACCTGCACGCCGGGGAGCGGCTTCTCCCCGCCGCGCTGCGACTCGCGCCGCGCCACCTCGCGGTGCTCGCCGCGGCCGGCATCAGCGAGGTCGAGGTGCGCTCGCGGATACGGGTCGCCGTGATCACGACCGGCGCGGAACTCGTTGCTCCCGGGCAGGCGGCGGGGCCCGGCGAGGTATTCGACGCGAACGGCATCGCGCTCGAGGCAGCCGTGCGGTCCTGTGGCGCGGAGGTCGGTTTCGTCGCGCGCAACCAGGACGACGACCCGGAGAGCCTGCGCACATCGATGGTCGAGGCGACGGCGAGCGCCGATCTCGTGATCACTTCCGGGGGAATCTCGATGGGCGACTACGAGGTCGTGCGCGAGCTGCTCGAGCCGCTCGGTGCCCGGGTCGGCAGCATCGCGATGCAGCCGGGCGGGCCACAGGCGACCGGCGAATTCAATGGTGTGCCCGTCGTGAGCTTTCCCGGCAACCCGGTGAGCACCCAGATCTCCTTCGAGGTCTTCGTCGCGCCGCTCTTACGCGAGGCCGCGGGACGCCCCGCGGCGGTCCGCCGGAATCGCACGCTCGCCGGCGACCTGCGGTCGGTGCCCGGCAAACGGCAGTTCGCGCGCGGGCGGAGCCTCGACGGTGAGAGAGTGGAAGTCGTCTCGGGACCGGGATCCCATCTCGTGGCCGGGCTCGCGGCATCCGATGTTCTCATCGACGTTCCACTCGAGACGATCGGATTGAAAGAGGGCGACACCGTGGAGACCTGGGCATTATGAACGAGACACGATGAGCGGGCTGAGCCACCTCGACGCCGACGGGCGTGCCCGCATGGTGGATGTCGGCGACAAGGCGGTCACGGCACGCACCGCGACCGCGACCGGTCGCCTGATCACCCGGGCGGATGTCGTCGCCCTGGTCAGGGCGGACGACCTGCCCAAGGCCGACGTGCTCGCCACGGCCCGCATCGCGGGTATTTCTGGCGCGAAGAAGACGAGCGAACTCATCCCGCTCTGCCACCCGATCGCGCTCACCTCGGTGAAGGTCGACTTCGACTTCACCGAAGACTCGATCCTCGTGGTCGCCACGGCCAAGACGACCGGGCAGACCGGCGTGGAGATGGAAGTGCTGACCGCCGTCGCCATCGCGGGCCTCACCCTGCACGACATGGTCAAGGCCGTCGATCCCGCGGCGACCCTGAGCGACGTGCGACTCGAGCAGAAGACGGGCGGAAAG
>JAODMW010000223.1 GCA_025464815.1 Microbacteriaceae bacterium
GTCGGCGCCGAGCTTCACGAGCACTTGCGCTGCGACACCCTCGCCCTCACGGATGAGGCCGAGAAGGATGTGCTCCGTGCCGATGTAGTTGTGGCCGAGCTGCAGCGCCTCGCGCAGGGACAGCTCGAGCACCTTCTTGGCGCGCGGAGTAAAGGGGATGTGGCCGGTCGGCTGCTGCTGGCCCTGGCCGATGATGTCTTGCACCTGCTCGCGAACGGAGTCGAGAGAGATGCCGAGCGATTCGAGTGCCTTAGCGGCAACGCCCTCGCCCTCGTGGATCAGGCCGAGGAGGATGTGCTCCGTGCCGATGTAGTTGTGGTTGAGCATCTTGGCCTCTTCTTGCGCCAAAACAACAACCCGGCGGGCTCTGTCGGTAAATCTTTCAAACATTGTTGACTCCTATGGCACCGTGCAGGGTTGGCGCCGTTATGAAGAGAGTAACGACCGAACCCGGGGATTACTGCCCCTGTTCGCCCTAGGCGTGACGGCGGTTCGCGGCGTCTGAAAGAAGGGCGAACCATTGACGCGCGGCGCGTAGCATTTCGTCATGAGCAACCTCGAGAAGAACCCCGCAGAACTGCTCTGCGAATCGCCTCGCACGGCAACGACCAGCGTCGAAATTCTCGAGCCGCGCGACGTGCCGCTTGGTGGCCCGCGCGCGATGAGTGTCCGCCGCACGCTCCCGCAGCGCAGGAGGTCGCTCATCGGGGCCTGGTGCTTCGTGGACCACTACGGACCGGATGCCATAGACAAACGGAACAGTGCGGAGCAGGACGGGATGATGGTGCCGCCGCATCCTCACACCGGGTTGCAGACGGTGAGCTGGCTGTTCGCGGGAGAGATCGACCACCGGGACAGCGTCGGCAGCCACGCCCTGGTGCGTCCGGGCGAGCTGAACCTCATGACGGCGGGGTACGGAATCGCTCACTCCGAGGTGTCGACCGCCACGACGACGGTGCTCCACGGGGCACAGTTATGGGTGGCGCTGCCGGAGGCGAGCCGGCGCCACGAGCCGTTCTTCGAACACTATGTACCGCAACCCGTGGCCTTCGGAGCCGCGGAGCTCAGGGTCTTCATCGGCTCCCTGCTCGGACCGCAGTCGACGGCCACCGTCTTCAGCGAGCTGGTCGGGGCGCAGATCGACCTGCCTGCCGGGGCATCCGTCGACCTGCCGGTCGACTCGCGATTCGAGCACGGCGTGCTCCTCGACGCGGGGTCCCTCAGCGTCGAGGGTGAAGAGGTGCCGCTTTCACACCTCGCCTATCTGGAGCCGGGTCGCGACACCCTGAGGCTCGAGGCGGGGGATGCGCCGGTGCGGGCGCTGCTCATCGGCGGTGTTCCGCTCGGCGAGAGCATCGTCATGTGGTGGAACTTCATCGGGCGCAGCCACGAGGAGATCGTGCAGTTCCGCGCGGAGTGGCAGGCGGACGTCATCGACGGCGAGCGGGCAGACGGCCGTTTCGGTGTGGTCGCGGGCTTCGACGGCAAGGCGCTGCCAGCGCCGGAACTTCCGAACGTGAGGCTCAAGCCTCGCGAGTAGGGGATTCCTTCTCCAGGCGCTTGCGCTCCTCGGCCTCGATCTCGGCGTAGACCTTGCGCTCCGTGCGGTCCGCCCGGATGATCGACCGCATCACGAGCCAGAAGATCAGCCCGACGAGGATCGTGGGCACGACGGAGAAGACCGCATTGCCCCAGAAGTTTTCGATCACGTATCCAAGGATACGTCGCGAGACTGGACGCCGGCTAACCGTGGTTGATGATGCCGATGATGCCCGAGATGATGAAGTACGCGCCGACCGCGCCGACGAAAACCCAGATCGCGAGGCGCGTCGTCGTAACCTTCTTCGGGTCTTTGTCGCGGGGCTCTTTCGGCAGATAGCTCATTCGGGACACCCTACTTGACGAGCGGGAAGAGGATCGTTTCGCGGATGCCGAGGCCGGTGAGCGCCATCAGCAGCCGATCGATTCCCATGCCCATGCCGCCGCTCGGCGGCATACCGTACTCGAGCGCACGCAGGAATTCCTCGTCGAGCCGCATCGCCTCCAGGTCGCCGGCCGCGGCGAGCTTCGCCTGCTCGATGAACCGCTCGCGCTGCACGACGGGGTCGACGAGCTCCGAGTAGCCGGTGGCCAGCTCGAAGCCACGCACGTAGAGATCCCACTTCTCGACCAGACCCGGAATGGAGCGGTGGGCACGCACGAGCGGGCTGGTATCTACGGGGAAGTCCATGACGAAGGTCGGCCGCTCGAGGTCCACCTTGACGAAGTGTTCCCAGAGTTCCTCGACGAGCTTGCCATGGGTGGGCTGGTGCACTTCGACCCCGACGGTGCCCGCGAAGGCGAGCAGTTCGTCGAGCGACGTGTCCGCGGTCACCTGCCGACCGGATGCCGCGCTCAGCGAGTCGTACATGCTCACGCGCTCCCACTCGCCGCCGAAGTCGTATTCGCTGCCGTCGGCCCAGGTGACGATCTGGCTGCCGCCGATCGCGAGCGCCGCATCCTGGATGAGTTCCTGGGTCAGGTCGGCCATCTGGTTGTAGTCGCCGTAGGCCTGGTATGCCTCGAGCATCGCGAACTCCGGCGAGTGCGTCGAGTCCGCACCCTCGTTGCGAAAGTTGCGGTTGATCTCGAAGACGCGTTCGATGCCGCCGACGACGGCCCGCTTGAGGAACAGCTCTGGTGCGATGCGCAGGAACAGCTCGGTGTCGAAGGCGTTGCTGTGCGTGACGAACGGACGAGCGGATGCCCCGCCGTGCATCGTCTGCAGCATGGGCGTCTCGACCTCGATGTAGCCGTGGTCGGCGAAGGTCTTGCGCAGCGACGCGACTGAGCCTGCCCTGCTCCTGACCATCTGGCGGGCACCCTCGCGAGCGATGAGGTCGAGGTAGCGGCTGCGAACCCGGGTCTCCTCACTCAACTCGACGTGGAGGTTCGGCAGCGGGCGAATCGCCTTCGCGGCGATCTTCCAGTCCGCCACGAGCACACTCAGCTCGCCGCGGCGGCTCGAAATGACCTCGCCGGAGACGAAGAGGTGGTCGCCGAGGTCGACGAGCTCCTTCCAGAGATCGAGCGACTCCTGGCCGACCTCCGCAAGGGAGACCATGGCCTGGATGCGGGCGCCGTCGCCGGACTGGAGGGAGGCGAAACAGAGCTTGCCCGTGTTGCGAAGGTGCACCACGCGGCCGGCCAGGCCGACGACGTCGCCGGTGACGGCATCCGTTTCGAGATCGGGATACTTGGCGCGCACCTCGGGGATGGTCGTCGTGATCGGCAGGGAGACCGGGTAGGCCTCCACGCCGGACTCGATGAGACGCTCGCGCTTGCCGAGCCGCACCTGGGTCTGCTCGGAGAGCTCCTCTTCTGAGGGTTCTACGGCGGCGGCGTTCTCGGTCATGCTTACTCCAGGTGATTGTGGCTCGCCCAAGCTTACGGGCGCCGCGAGAGGGGCTAGGAGCCCACTCCCCTGAGGAAGATCGTCTCGTTGTCGATGAGCCTGGTCGTGCCGACGCGCGCGGCGACGAGTACGACCGCCTTGCCCTGGTAGCCGTCGTCGACCGGAAGGAAGGTTTCCGGGTTCACGACCTTCAGGTAATCGAGCTGGACCATGCTCTCGCCCATGAGCACGGACTGGGCCGCAGCGAGCACCGCGTCGATTCCACGATCGGCGGATGACTCGGCCGCTTCGAGCGCGATCGAGAGTCCGAGGGCTGCACGCTTCTCCTTCGCATCGAGGAAGCGGTTGCGGCTGGACAGTGCGAGGCCGTCCTGCTCACGCACGGTCTGTACGACCTCGACCGTGACTGGGAGGTTGAGGTCGGCGACCATGCGTTTGACGAGAAAGACCTGCTGGGCGTCCTTCTGGCCGAAGACCGCGACATCCGGCTGCGCGATATTGAGGAGCTTCGACACGACGGTGAGTACGCCGTCGAAGTGTCCAGTACGCGTTCGGCCCTCGTAGAGCGACCCGACCTCTCCCGCGGTAACCCGTGTCTGGATCGTGCCGCTCGGATACATCTCCGCGACGCTCGGCGCGAAGACCCAGTCGACGCCGAGTTGCTCCAGTTGGGCGACATCCGCTTCCAGGGTGCGCGGGTAGCGGTCCAGGTCCTCGGTCGGGCCGAATTGCAGGGGATTCACGAAGATCGATACAACGACCAGGTCGGCGACCTCGCGGGCACGCCGCACGAGGGCGAAGTGACCGTCGTGCAGGGCTCCCAACGTCGGAACGAGGGCGATGCGCATGCCCTCGGCACGGGCATCCGCTGTTCCCGATCGCAGCTCGGACACGGTTTCAGCTACGGCAATGGGCACCACTCGATGTTAGTCGCCCGTCGCCGCCGGCCCGTCCGCGGGTCTCCCGCCGGAGCGGCCCTCTTTCGTGATGTCAGTTGAGGGTGATGTCACTCTGAAGTGACATCACGAAAACGAGGAGGCGGTCAGGGAAGCGGAGCGAGCGGGTCAGGGAGCGCGGCGCAGGGCGTTCTCGACCGAGGAACGCACGAGAGGTGCCAGCACCTGGCCGGGCGCCTCGATGCCGATCGACGCCAGCAGCGCCGTGGCCTGGTCGACGATCGCACTCGAGAAGCTCGTGGCCGTCGCGATCGCCTCGGCATAGGCGGCACGATCGTCCTCGGCGACGATGATCGGCTCGCCCCCCATCTCGACGACCAGCGCCTGTCCGATGGGCTGCACCGGAGCGGGAGCGGTCACGGCGAAGTACGCGCCGACAAGCTGGCCGACATCGATCGTGGTGCCTGTGAAGGACACGGCCGGATGGATTGCAAGCGGGATGGCTCCGGCTGCCACAGCCGGCGCGAGCACAGCCGTACCGTATTCGGCCGCGGTGTGCAGCACGAGCTGTCCGGGTTGCCAGGCTCCCGTGGACGCGAGGCCGGCGACGAGCGCCTGCAATTCGCTCGCGGGCACGGCGAGGATCACGAGTTCGCTGCGCTCGACGAGCACCGGCACGTCGAGGATAGGCGCTCCGGGGAGCATGGCCTCCGCGCGCTCACGGCTGGACTCTGAGATCGCGGAGATGCCGACGATCGCGTGCCCGGCTCCGGCGAGCGCGGCGCCGAGCACGGGTCCGACACGACCGGCACCGATGATGCCGATGCCGAGACGTCCGGAGCGATCGCGCGGCGGCGTGGCGTCAGCGGGGAATGTCATGCCGGCTCCTCGCCCGCACGCCAGCGATGCGAGGTGTCGCTGTGGCCGGCCCGCACCGCGACCTGGGCGACCTCGCTGAAGAAGACGAGTGCGGCATCCTGGTCGATGGCGCCCAGTTCGGCGCGGATCGGGCCCGCGACGGTGTGCAGCTGCACGGCGGCGAGCCGCAGCAGGCGCAGCAGCGGACCCTGGCTCACGGCGACACTCTGCAGCCGCGGCTGCGGCACGATGATGAGCCGGCGCCAGACCGCACCCTTGCGGAGCACAAGTGACCCCGGAACGATCCGGAAACCGTTCCGCTTCCAGGAGAATGGTCGAAGCCAGGCGGCCCGTTTCGGCGAATTGGTGAAGCCGTCGTCACCCTTCGACACGAGTCCGCTCTCGATGAAGGCGACCGCCTCCGGTCCGACGAAGTCGGGCAGCATGAGCTCGAGCACCTTGGTGACATCCGCGCGGTTGCCGACGGGCAGGATCGTCGTGTTGGCCTGGTTCTCCGCGCCACGGTTCGAGGTGCGGCTGGCCCGGTTCACCCGGATCTGCCACCAGCCTGCCGGACGCCAGAGCAGCGGCTGGCTCACCTCCACAGAATGGATGCGTCCGGGCGGGAGGGTCTCATTGCTCGTCGACAGCAGCCCGAAGCCGACACGCACGCCGTCGGGAGTTCCTGCGATCGTGTACCTGAGCGACCTGGTGAAGCGCCGCACGTAGTAGCTGCCGAAGCCGATGATGCTCGGCAGCACGAAGATGAGGGCGTAGTACTCGCCCGTGGTCGAGATCCAGACGATCGCACCGGCGATGAGCAGAAGGGCGAACACCGTGCTGCCGCTGAAGATGATCGACCCCACGAGCCGGCCAAGGTGGATGTTGACGACGGATTCCGGCGGCGCCTCTCTCGGATCCAGCTCGGGGGCGAGGAACTCGTCCACCCGCCGATCGAGCACGCCCTGGACGGGCGCCGTGCCCGACACCGCGGCCTCCCTGGCCCGGGTACCCGACGCACGGCGCAGGATCTCGCGACGCAGGTCATCCGTAGCACCGGATGCGAGGTAGGACAGCTGCACGTTGGCGTCGTGGCCGGCCTGGCTGATCTCGAGCTTCGCGGCACCGAACAGGCGCGCGATGAAGGGTCTCACGACGTTGATGCCCTGGATGCGGTCGAGCCTCGCCTTGCGATTGGTGCGGAACAGGATGCCAGACCGCACTTCGACGACCTCGTCGGTGATACGGAAACTGTGCATGCGCCACGACACGTAGAAGCCGGCGATGAACAGGACGAGCAGGCCACCGATCACCAGGAGCGCCTGCAGGAGGTAGCCGTTGTTCACGATGTAGTCGACGGGATCGCCTCCTTCACCGTAGTGCGGCAGGAACAGGGCGATCAGACGCTCGCGCAGGTTGGCGATCACGACACCGAGGATCGCGATCAGCGCGATCCCACCCTTGAGCAACGGGGATGCCGGATGCAGCCGGTGCCACTCGCCGTCGGTGAGGCGGGCGACCGTCTCCGGCACCGCGGTGGCGGCCGGCTCGGTGGGACGGACTTCGCTCACAGCCCAGCCCGGCGGCTTTCGGCGACGGAAACCAGGTGGTCACGAAGCTCCTCGGCCTCCGCCTCCCTCAGGCCGGGGATGGTCACGCCGGCGGCTGCGGCCGCGGTCACGAACTTGAGTTCGCTGAGCCCCAGTCCTCGCGCGATCGGACCGCGGTTGATGTCGACGAGCTGCATCCGTCCGTATGGCACTGCCACGAAGCGCTGCCACATGATGCCGCGCCGGAACAGCAGGTCGTCTTCGCGCAGGCGGTAGCCGATGGCGCGCACCCGACGACGCGTGAGGGCGAGATTGACGATCGCGATGATCGCGACGACGCCGAAGGCCGCAGCCGCCCACCAGACGTGCAGCAGGTACGTGGCGATGCCTGCGGCCAATACGGCCAGCAGGAAGATCGTTCCCCCCAGCAGTTCGACCACGATGAGCTTGGGCGACACTCTGCGCCAATCGCCATCCGGCAGTTCGAGACGGTTCACGCTACTCCTCGACTCCGCCTGCTAGGGCCTGACTTTGATGGCCTTTTTGCCCGGATCGTCGTCATCGTCATCTCCTGGCGGAATC
>JAODMW010000226.1 GCA_025464815.1 Microbacteriaceae bacterium
ATCGAGGCGTTCCACTTCGGCCGGCTGTCCCCTCCTGCGCTGGCGACCCTCTCCCCCGTCGTTCTCGAGGCCGCCGACGAGGGAGATGCGGTGGCCCTCGACATCCTGAACCGGCAGGCGGAGGAGATCGTCGCGCTCGCGATGGCCGCCATCACCCGGCTCGAACTCGGCGACACGCCCCTGCCAGTCGTACTCGGCGGCGGGGTGCTCGCCACGGGCGACGCGCATCTGCTGGGGCCCATCGAGAGGAGTCTCGCCGAAGTCGCCCCCCTTGCCCGCATTTCGCTCGTGCGGGACCGGCCCATCGTCGGGGCCGCGCTGCTCACGCTCGAGGCGGCCGGGGTGACTCCCGAGCACGAAGACGCCGCCCGGACCGCCCTGGCGAGCACCTTCGCCCAGTTGGACGACGCGCAGGCGTAGGCGACGACGCAGCTAAAGGTACGGCTGCACGAGTTTCACATACCGCCGGGCAAACGTCGAAACGACCGCATCGCCGTCGGCCGCCCAGACTTCGGCGTTGAAGATCTCCACCTCGACATCACCGGTGTAGCCGGCGGCAGCGACGGCGGCGGTCAATGAGGCGAAGTCGATGTGGCCGTCGCCCATCATGCCGCGGGAGAGCAGCGAGTCGGCGGGCAGTGGTGTGATCCAATCGCAGACCTGGTAGCTCACGATACGAGCCGCCGCGCGCGCGATCTGGGCGAGCACGTCCGGTTCCCACCAGACGTGGAAGGTGTCGACGACCACCCCGACCTCCACGGGGTCGAACCGCTCCGCGATGTCGAGCGCCTGCTGGAGGGTCGAAACCACGCCGCGATCGGCCGCGAAGATCGGATGCATCGGCTCGATGCCGAGGGTGACGCCGCGTTCCCGTGCGTACGGCACCAATCGCGCGATCGCGTCGGCCGCCCGCGACCGTGCGCCGACGATGTCGCGGTCGCCGTCCGGCAGTCCTCCGGCCACGAGCACAAGGGTCTTCGCTCCGAGCAGCGCCGTCTCGTCGATGGCGGCCCGGTTGCTCTCGAGCGCGGCATCGATCGTCGCCGGA
This sequence comes from Microbacteriaceae bacterium, assembly GCA_025464815.1. Classification (GTDB taxonomy): domain Bacteria; phylum Actinomycetota; class Actinomycetes; order Actinomycetales; family Microbacteriaceae; genus Lacisediminihabitans. Next base: position 1,049 of record JAODMW010000226.1, read on the forward strand.
TCGGTGAAGAACCCGCCGCGACAGATCGACGACACCCGAAGTCCCGCGTCATCGATCAGCGCACGGCCCGCTTCCAGGCCGAATTCCGCGAGCGGTTCCCGCCAGACGCCGATCGACTCGAGCCCCGCCTTTACAGCTCCGGCGACGGCCTCGGGAAGGGACCAGTTCGCCGTGGTGCGCTGGTTGAGGGACAGTCGTGCGAGCCGCGGATCCCCCGGCGCCGGTGTCTCGATCCGGGCGGGCAGGCCGCTCGGAACGTCGACCTCGATCATCGTTCGATCCCCGCCGACGCGAGCAGCAGCTCGAGGCGCCCCGCGGCGAGAGCCGGATCGAGCAGCAGTCTCGCGTCGTTCGCGAGCGAGAACGCCGTAGACAGGTGCACGATGCTGCGCGCCGACTGCAGGCCGCCGACCATCGTGAAGCCCGGCTGGTAACCGTTCAGCCATGACAGGAAGGCGATGCCCGTCTTGTAGTAGAACGTCGGCTTCTCGAACAGGTGACGCGAGAGCGCCAGGGTCGGCGCGAACTCGGCGTCGTAACCGGCGAGATCGCCGGCGTCCAGGGCAGCAAGCGCTGCGGATGCCGCGGGCGCGATGGCCGCGAAGGCCCCGAGCAGCGCATCCGAATGATGCCCATCGCCATCAGCGGAGCCGTCGCCGCGGATCAGCTCCGGATAGTTGAAATCGTCTCCGGTGTACATGCGCACGCCCTCGGGGAGCCGGGAGCGCAGGCCGATCTCGTGCTCCGCGGAGAGCAGGGAGACCTTGACGCCGTCGATCTTCGACGCGTGCGTTTCGACGAGCTCGATGAAGGTGTCGGTCGCGGTCGCGACATCCGAACTCCCCCAGTAGCCGGCGAGCTGCGGGTCGAAGGCCTCTCCCAGCCAGTGCAGGATGACCGGCTCGCTCACCTGGGACAGGATCGCGTCGTACACGGCGCGGTAGTCGTCGGGGCCCGTGGCGATTTTCGCCAGGTGGCGCGAGGCCATGACGATGACCTGCGAACCGGTGGACTCGACGAAGGCGACCTGCTCGAGGTAGCCGTTCTTCACGTCGTCGATCGTCGTCGCCGAGGTGAGGTGGTCTGTGCCGGCCCCACTCGCGATGCGGGCACCGAAGTCCCTCGCCTGCTCGGCGCTCCGGGAGATCAGCTCCTGCGCGGCGGGCCAGTCGAGTCCCATGTTGCGCTGGGCGGTGTCCATCGCCTCGGCCACCCCGAGCCCGTATTCGAACAGGCCGCGGCGGAAGGCGAGGGTGGAGTCCCAATCGATGACGGCTGGAGCTCCGGGCACGTTCTCGCCGCGAGGGTCGGCGACCACGTGCGCGGCTGCGAAGGCCACACGCGAGGAGTACGCGGCTGGATGGCGCACCCACTCGCGAGGGGACTCCAGCTCGATGGACTTCCAGCCGCCCGGCGTCGGAATGTCGATGCTCACTGCGAGATCTCCACGCGACGGCCCTCGTCGCTCGAGAGCAGGCCGGCCTCCACGAGCTGAAGGCCGCGGACACCGGCCATGAAGTCGTAGGCGTGCGGGCGACCGGCGTCGACGTCTGTGATGAATTCCTCCCACTGCGAGCGGAAGCCGTTGTCGAACTCCTGGTTGTCCGGAATCTGCTCCCACTGGGCACGGAAGTCCTGGTCGGTCTTGAGGTCAGGGTTCCACACCGGCTTCGGGGTCGAGACGCGGGGCTGGATGCGACAGCCGAACAGGCCGGCGACGGCCGAGCCGTGCGTACCGTCCACCTGGAATTCGACGAGTTCGCCGCGGTCCACCCGCACCGCCCAACTCGAGTTGATCTGCGCGATGATGTCGCCCTCGAGTTCGAAGATGCCGTAGGCCGCGTCATCCGCAGTCGCGGTGTAATGCCTGCCCTGCTCGTCCCAGCGGTCGTGGATGTGGGTGACCGACTTGCTCGTGACGGCCTGCACCCTGCCGAAGAGGTTTTCGAGCACGTAGTTCCAGTGGCAGTACATGTCGAGGGTCATGCCACCGCCGTCTTCCTTGCGATAGTTCCAGCTCGGGCGCTGCGCCGGGATGAGATCGCCCTCGAAGACCCAGTAGCCGAACTCGCCGCGCACACTCAAGATGCGGCCGAAGAAGCCGGAGTCGATGAGGCGCTTGAGTTTGAGCAGGCCGGGGAGGTAGAGCTTGTCGTGCACGACCCCGTTGATGACGCCGGCCCTCTGCGCCGCCTCGGCCAGGTCGAGCCCGTCCTGCACCGACTCGGCGATGGGCTTCTCCGTGTAGACGTGCTTGCCCGCGGCGACGGCCTTGAGGATGCCCTCCTTGCGTGCGCTCGTCAGTGCGGCGTCGAAATAGATGGTCGCTGTCGTATCCGCGAGCGCGGCGTCGAGGTCCGTCGTGTATTCGGCGACGTCGTGCAGCTTCGCGAGTTCCGCGATCTTCTCGGCATTGCGGCCGACGAGGATCGGCTCGACCTGGATGCGCGAACCGTCGGGCATCAGGATGCCGCCGTCGGCCCGGATCGCGAGAATCGAGCGCACCAGATGCTGGCGATAACCCATGCGCCCCGTAACGCCGTTCATGATGATTCGTACAGTGCGGGTTGCCATCGTCGTCCTCTGCGTCGCCGTCGCCGTCCTCGCTCGAGAACGAAAGCGCTTCCGCAAGCGCTTTCGTTAACCTATAGTGCGAGGAGAGGATCCCGCAAGCGAGGAGGACGCATGGCCGAGCGAGGTACGCCTGTGCGTCTTGCCGACGTCGCCGAGCGCGCCGGAGTCTCGCTCGCCACGGCGTCCCGCTCCCTCACCGGTACCGCTGGAGTCTCCCTCAAACTCGCGGAGCATGTGCGCGGAGTGGCGAGTGCCATGGGCTACGTCACCAACATGCACGCGCGCACCCTGGCCGGCGGCGGCGAATCCTCGATCGGCCTCATCGTGAGCGAGATCGGCGACCCATACTTTGCTGAGATCGCGAGCGGGGTGATCGGCGTCGCCGCCGAAAACCACCGGATGGTGCAGATCAGCCACGCCTCGGACCCCGCGACCGTGCTCGCCCAGATCCGGCTCCTGCGCGCGTACCGCGTCGGCGCCATCGTGCTGGCCGGCTCCGGACATGTCGACCCTGCGGCGGACGCGGCGGCCGATGCGGAACTGGCCTCGTTCCAGGCAGCCGGGGGTCGTGTCGCGGTGGTCGGCCGCCATCACATCGCCGCGGACGCCGTACTGCCGGACAACGTCGCGGCCGGCAGGTCCATCGCCCGCCACCTGCTCGACCTCGGCCATCGCCGCGTCGCCCTGATCGCGGGACCCGCCACGCTCAACACCGTGGCCGACCGTCTCGTCGGACTGCGAGAGGTGCTCGGTGATTCCGTCGTATCGGTCACCCACCACGCGTTCAGCCGCGATGGAGGCGCCTCCGGAGCTGCCGAACTCCTCGGCACCCACCCCGACGTGACGGCCATCGTCGCCCTGAGCGACGTGATGGCGATCGGGGTGCTCGCGACGCTGCGGGAGCGGGGAATCCGCGTGCCTTCCGAGATCTCGGTCGCAGGTTTCGACGACATCCCGGTGGCCGCGGACGTCTCGCCGGCACTCACGACCGCACGACTGCCGATGGCCGGGATCGGCGCGGCCGCCCTGCGGCTGACTATGCTCGATCCAGCGTCACGACCGCGCCGCAAGACCTCCGGTCACGAGCTCGTCGTGCGCGAGTCGACCGGCCACGCTCGCTAAGGAACCCATGAGCCCGTCCCTCGTCATCGCTCCAGATTCATTCAAGGGATCTCTCGCCGCCCTCGATGTCGCTTCGGCACTCGCCGAGGGGTGGCGCACGGTCAGGCCGGGCGACACGATCACGCTCCTTCCCCAGGCGGATGGCGGCGAGGGAACACTCGACGCCATCGAAGCGGCGATGCCCTGGTCGATCCGCCACGAGGTCGGCCTCGTCACCGGCCCTGATGGTCGACCGGTACCCGGGGTCTGGCTCGAGCTGCCGGGGCACGTCGCAGTGGTCGAACTCGCGCAGATGGCCGGCCTTCCTATGATGGAGGCCCTCGACCCACTCGGTGCGACGACCTTCGGACTCGGCGAGGTCATCCGCGCCGCCGTCACGGCAGGCGCGGAGAAGGTGGTGATCGGGCTCGGCGGCTCCGCTTCCACGGACGGCGGATCCGGTGCGCTCGCGGCTCTGGGACTTCGGCGGTCGAACGGCGATGGATTGCCCCTCGGCGGCGGAGCACTGGATGGCCTCGAGGGTATCGACCGAAGCCGGCTGCTCACCCCGCCTGCCGGCGGAGTCGTGCTGCTCAGCGACGTCGATGCTCCCCTGCTCGGGCGGACAGGCGCCGCCGCGGTCTTCGGCCCGCAAAAGGGAGCGACTCCCGCCGAGGTGGAGTTGCTCGACGCTGCGCTCACCCACTTCGCGGGCCTGCTGGGCGATGGTGCCACGGTTCCCGGCGCTGGCGCAGCCGGCGGCACCGGCTACGGTTTCATCGCGGGATGGGGCGCCATCGTGGAATCGGGCGCCGACTACCTGGCGACGCTCAGCGGACTGCCGGAAGCCATCGCGGGGGCCGACGTGCTGCTTACCGGCGAAGGACGATTCGACGCGACCTCGAGCAACGGCAAGCTCGTGGGACGGCTCATCGGCCTGGCCGAGGAGCACGACGTGCGGATCGGGATCATCGCGGGGCAGATCACCGCACAACCGGTCTCGACAGACGGAACACCGCTCTGGTCCGCCGCCCTCGTCGACCTGGCCGGATCGGTGGATGCCGCGATCGCCGAGCCCGCCCGCTGGCTCCGCGAGGCCGGTGCCGCCGCGGCGCGCGCGCTCGGCGAGTAGCCGGGGCGCATCCGGAGGTCATTCCCCCGAATGCGTTTCGAGGAACGCGTAGAGCTCAGTGTCGTCGACGCCAGGGAAGGTTCCGGACGGCAATGGCGACAGGATGTGGGCGTGCAGCTTCGCGCTCGGCCACGCCTTATGCGCCCAGCGATTCGACAGCTCACCGGCTGGACGACGACAGCAGCTCTCGTCGGGACAGCGCGATGTGACGCGATTGCCGGTCTCCCGCCCGCGGAACCACTTCGCGTCCGCGAACGGCACACCGAAGGTGATGGAGAACTCTTCGCTCCCCGCCGTTCCCGTTTGCGTCGAACACCAGTACGTTCCGGTCGGAGTGTCGGTGTACTGGTAGAACTCGTTGGTGCGGTTGGCCAGCCCGAATGCGGTGCGCGCACTCCAATGCCGACAGACGAGTTGCCCTTCGGTCGAACCCGTCACATCGGTGGGCAGTTGGAGACCGTCGTTCTCGTAACCCTTGTAGAGCGCACCATCTTCACCCACCCGCAGGAAGTGCACGGGCATGCCGAGGTGCGATGTGGCGAGGTTCGTGAACCGAAGCGCTGCCGCCTCGTGGGTGACGCCGAACGCATCGCGAAAGTCCTCGACTGCGAGGTTGCGGTTGTTCTTCGCCGCCGTGAGAAATTCGATGGACTGCTTGAGCGGCATGAGGCAGGCCGCCGCGAAGTAGTTGATCTCGAGGCGCTGGCGCAGAAACTCCGCATAGCTCTCCGGCTCGTGGTGACCGAGCAGCCGGTGCGCCAGCGCTTGCAGCGCCATCGAGCGCAGCCCGTGGCCGCCGGGGATCGAGGCGGGCGGCAGATAGATGCGTCCGTTCTCCAAATCGGTCACCGAGCGCGTGGAGTGGGGCAGGTCGTTGACGAAGATGAGTTCGAAGCCGAGCTTCTTGGCCATGAGGCTGACGGCTCGATGGGTGAGGGCGCCGTTCGCGTATCCGACGCCGCGCACACTCTCCTCCGCGAGTTCCTCGATCTCCGGAATGTAGTTGTTCTGGGTGCGCATGTACTGGCGCAGCTCCGTGTTGGCACGCCTCGCCTCCTCCGGGGTCGCAATCGCTTCTCTCGCGCGGCGGGCGAGTTCGCGATGCAGGCCGACGAGCGACTCGAGGGTGTCCTCCGGCATCGAACGGGACGGCCGGATCGCCGGCAGCCCGAGTCCCTGGTACACAGCCGCCTTCTGCATCCGGTCGAGTTCGATCTCGAGGGCGGCGCGTGCCGTCGGAGGTTTCTCGTCGAGCAGCTCCGACACCTGCACGCCGACCGCTCCGGCAATCCCCTGCAGCAGTGAAAGGCGTGGCTCCCGCCGTCCGTTCTCCATCAGGGAGAGCTGGCTTCCGGCGATCCCGACCGCGCTCCCCAGCTGATCGAGGGTGAGTCCAGCCTCATTGCGGTAGTGGCGGATGCGCTGTCCCAGCGTGGCGAGATCGGTCATGCTTTTACATTAGTGAAAGATCGGGCATTTTTTCCACCATTGAGAACGGGAATCGGCGCAAAATAAGCGCAATCTGGAATCACAGACCCACTTTTATTCTCGAGGACGGATGAACCATGACGATTACTCCTACCCGCCCCACCCTCTCAGCAGGCGTGGCCTCCTCCTCCCCGGCAACAGCACCGGCGCCCGCCGGAGCCGATCCGCGAGTTGTGGCGTGGGTGGATTCGATCGCACAGCT
>JAODMW010000253.1 GCA_025464815.1 Microbacteriaceae bacterium
GGGCGGCTGTGAACTGCGTTCCGGCGCCACCGGGCTGCATGTAGCCGGCGTCGCTGATCTTCTTCATGCCGTTGAAGACCGCCTGCACCGGTCCCAGCGACCAGCAGCCATCCTTGAGGTTCTCCAGTGCGAGACGAACCTCGTCTCCACCCTCCTTGATCGCTGATGCGATCGCCATCGTCTGGTAATAGGTTGCGGCTTCCTTGCCCCAACCGAACAGGTACTTGCCCTGTGACTTGGCCTTACCGCCGAGGACCAGCATCTCGTCCCAGGTCTTCGGAACGGTCCAGCCGTTCGCCTCGAACAAGGCCGCCGAATACCAGAGGGCGTAGACCGTCAGCACGTAATTCAGCTGAACGAACTTGCCGTCGAAGGTGCCGGGTTTGATGACGCCCGCGTAGAGGGTGTCCTTGATAGTCGTGCCCTCGTAGTTCTTCGCGTTGATCACGGAGGTGAGGTCCTCGAGCTGCGCACGGATGGTGTTGATCCCGATCAGGTTCGCGCCGCTGTTGTCGATGACGTCGGGCGGGTTGCCGCCGACGAAACGCGGCTGGAGGGTCTGCGCGATATTGGTCTGGGCGGTGACCTTGACAGTCGAGCCCTTCTGCAGCTTCTCCACGACCTTGCCGGCGAAGGCCGCGTAGTCGATGCCGTACCCACCCTTGAAGATGACCGCGTCGACCGTCGACTTGTCCGCCATGCCGAAAGGATTCGTTGCGGTAACCGTGCCACCCGGGGAGGTGGATGAACCACCACCGCCGACACAGGATGCAAGCATTCCGCCGGCGGGTATCAACACCGCCGTGAGAAGTGCACCACGGAGAAAGTCCCTCCGCTGAAGAGGCTGTTCCTTGATAGTCATTGTGTACTGCCTTCCATTGTTGATGTGATTGGCTGAGCTACTCGATCTGGTTCCGTATTTCTTTCGTATTCGTAGGTGTTCGTGGTTTCGGCGCTAGGCGTCGCGCCGGATTCGGTTCAGGTACAACTTTTCGAGCGCGTCGTTGTGTGCGTCGCCGCCCGGGATGTTCGCCGAGATGTAGAGGGGCGGGGTCGTCCCCGTCGCCGCGAGTCGCTGTGCCGTGCCGATCGTGAGCACCTGTGCGATGTACGCGGCCGTGATCGAGGAGACGGCACCGACCGGGATGCCGCCCGCGAGTTCGAGGGTGGCGTCGCCGAACGGAGCCCTGTTGTCCAGGGCCACGTCGGCGACATCCCGCAATCGCTTGCCGCTGGCATGCTTCGGTTCGACTCCCATGGTGTGCTCGAAACTCGTGACGGCGATCACCGGATGACCCTTGGACTTGGCCAGCAGCGCGAGCCCGACGATCGAGCCGTTGACGCCCGAGTTCGAAGCGATGATGAAGACGTCATCCGGGCCGACGTTGGAGATCGCGTACAGCTGTTCCGCGATCTCCGGATTCCGCTCGAGCGCCGCACCGCCGAGGGCGTCGACGCCGAGGTCGCCGCGCAGCACGACGTCGCGTAGGGCGATCTTGTTCGTCGGGATGAGGCCGCCGGCTCGACCGGCGATCTCCATCGCGAAGGCCTCAGAGTGGCCGGTCCCGAATGCCTGGATCACGCCGCCTCGTTCGATCGCCGTGACGAGAATGTCGATGGCATCGTCGAATGCTCCCGCCTCTGCGTTTGCTGCGAGTTCTTCAAGCCGTGACAGCACCTCGCTCGTGAAGCTGCGAAGCAGCTCTGACTGCGTACTGGTGTCTGGCACAGCGACTCCTAGATGATGCTTTCCGTGGACGGTTGGGGCTCACGACTCTGCCTCGCGCCAACCGGTGTGCGACGTGGTCGCCGGTGCGTCGAGACCGCGAGTGCGGAGGCGGCCAGGTTGTCGATCGATCGATCGAAGTTCTCCTGGGCGATGAGGAGGTAGAGCAGGTCGAGCACGAGCAGCTGCCCGTGTTTGGCCGAGAGATCATCGGGCTGCAGGAAGTGCTCGTGCACGGAGGTGATGATCCGCATATCGGCGACCTCGGCCAGCGGCGACGTCGGGTTGTTGCTGATCGCTACCGTCAGGGCACCGGCACGACCGGCCTCGCGCAGCATCTGGAAGGTCTCCTCCGTGCGCCCGGTGTTCGAGATCCCAATGGCGACACAGTCCTTGTTCTGTATGGCCGCGCTGGTGAGCCCCGAATGAACCTCGGCCCAGGTGTGGGCATTGATCCCGATCCGATACAGTCGCGCCTGCATCTCGTCCGCCAGCATGGCGCTGCCTCCCACGCCGTAGATGTCGACATGGCGGCTCTCGGCGATCCGCTTCGAAATCACCTTCATGGCGGGGAGGTCGATGGCCGCGGCAGTCTCGCGCAGGGTACGCGAATGGGCGTTGACCAGCGTGCTGAGCACATCCCCGGGCGCGTCGTCGGGGCCGAATGCCCTGCCGATATCCGTCTTCCACGAGTCGCGCGCGGTGCTGCGACCGAAATCGGTCGCAATGCTCACGCGAAACGGCGCGTACCCGGCATAGCCGATCATCCGGCAGAAGCGAGTGACGGTCGCCGCCGAGGTCCCGGCCTGGTCCGCCAACTGCCCGATCGACAGCTTGAGCGGTGCCTGCGGATGCTCAAGCAGGTACACCGCGATTTTCGCCATGGCATCGGACATCTCCGGAAGCCGGGTCTGGATCCGGTTGGCCACTCCGGAGGCATAGTCCTCGGAAATCACAACTCGGGTCGGTGCCATGGTGATAATCCGTTTCTCCTTCGTCGGAGTAACACGAAAATTATTCTTACAGTACAGTGTGCCTGAGGTCACACCATTTCGAAATGATAACGATGCGCAAGATTCTCGCTATTGACGCCGGAGGAACGTCCACGCGAGCCGTCGTCCTCGATCTGTCAGGACGGTGTCTCGGCTATGGTCGCGCCGGCAGCGGGAACCCCACTGCCGCAGGCATCGAAGGAGCGGTGGCCGAACTCGGCAGGGCGGCGCAGAGAGCGGTGACCACCGCCGCCTCCACGACGGATCACGGGTCGTTCGCCCTCATCGCTCTCGCCGGAACCGTGTCGCCGCCGCTCCTCCGGCAGTTGTCCGCGCGATTCGCAGAACTCGGGTTCGATGGGCAGCCGATCGTCGAGCCGGATCTTCTGGGGACCTACTACTCCGGCACATTCGCGCAACAGGGCTATGCCCTGATCGCGGGGACAGGCGCGGTCGCCGGCCGGATAACGGGCGGTCGTCTCGGTCTCGCGCGCGGCGGTACCGGGTGGCTGCTGGGTGATGCGGGATCGGGATTCTGGATCGGGCACCAGGTCGTGCGTGCCGTCGTCGCCTCGCTCGACGGCCTCGGTCCGGACACGGTTCTGACGCAGCTGGTGCTGGATTCGCTCGACATCGAGGCACAGGACGGCGGCATACGAGGGCGTCCGCATGCGCTGGTGAAGCTCATGGAAGAGACCTACGCGTTGCGGCCGGTCGATCTCGCCAGGTTCGCCCCACTCGCCTTCGCCGCACCGGAGGATCCCATCGCCCACGCGATCGTGACCTCGGCCGCCGCCGCCCTGGCCGACCTTCTCGCCGCTACTCGAGCCCCGGATATCGTCGGCCCGGTCGTGCTGGGTGGCAGCGTGCTCGCGGCCGGGTTGCGGGTCGCCCCCTCGATCTTTGCGGAACCGCTGAAGAGGGCAGGGGGAGGCGTCGAGCTGATCGCCGTTCCCGATGGTGTCGTCGGTGCCGCTGTGCTCGGGCTTCGCCACGCCGGGGTCGACATCGACGGAGAGATCTTCTCGCGCATCAGGGATGGCGTCGCCCGCCTGCACACCGAGGCGTCGCAGGAAGAACCGGCCGTCGGATGACCGTGCGGCTCGAGTCGCGAGTGTTCAGCATGCCCGCCCTCGGCGACGAGGACCCGCTGCCGATGGTCGGTGCTCCGTTGGAGAATCCCTACCAGATCGGGGGAGCCATTCCCCAGGAGATCATCGACGGCTCTCACTACGGCAATCCGGTGAATCTCTATCCATACCAGGAGCAGAACGGCTACGGACGAAGCCGCTCCGAGCGTCCGCTCCGCACTGTAGTCCTCGAGAACGAGCGATTGCGTGCCGTCTTCCTCCCCGAGTTGGGCGGGCGCCTGTGGGAGCTGTTCGACAAGGTGCGCGGCAAGCACCTGCTCCACTCTCCCCCCACCATCCAGTTTGCGAACCTGGCACTGCGCAATGCGTGGTTCGCCGGCGGCATCGAGTGGAACATCGGAACGAGGGGGCATTCGCCGACCACCTGCAGTCCGCTGCACGCGGCACTGGTGCGCGCGCCGGAGGGTTTCGATGTTCTGAGGATGTGGGAGTTCGATCGGCTGCGCGAAGTGGTGTTCCAGATCGACGCATGGCTGCCCGATCAATCCGCGGTGCTCTTCGCAGCGATCCGCATAAGAAACCCCAACGAGTTCTCCGTGCCGATGTACTGGTGGACGAACGCCGCTGTGCCCCAGGCCGCGCGCAGCCGGGTCGTCGTGCCCGCCGATTCGGCCTTCGCCAGCAACGAGAGCGGGATCTCGCGGGTCGTGCCGACCGAGGATGGCGGCACGGACTGCACGTGGCCGACAAACAATTCGCACGCGAGGGACTTCTTCTTCGACATCTCGCCGGAGCAGCGCCGATGGATCGTGAACGCGGACGGCGACGGCGACGGACTGGCGATGGTATCCACGCCGCAGCTCCGCGGACGCAAGCTCTTCGTCTGGGGCGAGGGACGGGGAGGGAGCCGCTGGCAAGACTGGCTGAGCCCCGACGGTGGGCGCTACGCCGAAATCCAGGCGGGCCTGGCGCAGACGCAGTTCCAGCATCTCCACATGCCTGCCTCAGCCGAATGGTCCTGGGTCGAGGCGTACGGAAATGCGGGACTCGACACCGATATCGCCCACGGGACCGATTGGGATGCCGCGGTGCGCCACTCCGAAGAGCGCGTCGGCGCCCTCATCGACGGGCCGGCGCTGGAATCGGCCCACTCGGCGGCACGGTCGTTCGCCGACCTTCCTCCCGATCGCGCCATCGCAGCCGGCACCGGTTGGGGCGCCCTGGAAGCGGTTCGTCGTCGCAGGAATCTTCCCTGGATCGACGAGACCGGCACACCGTTCCCCCGCGACACGATCGGCGCAGATCAGCAGCCGTGGCTGGATCTCCTCGAAGGTTCTGGTTTCGCCGGAGCGGCGACCTTCGTTCGTGGCGACGATTGGGATGCCCTCCTCACTGACGCCGAAGGGCCTCACGCGCTTCTGCATCGGGCAGTGCTGAAGCACGCCAGTGGCGCACTCGGCGAGGCACGCGAGCTCTATTCGAACTCACTCGAGAGCTCGCCGAGCGCGATCGCGTACCGGGGCCTCGCCGTGCTCTCGCTCACGGAGGGGAACGGTGAGGACGGGCTCCACAACTATCGGCTGGCGTGCGCTGTGGAACCCGACAACGTATTCCTTCTCATCGAAGCCGCGACGGTGGCGATCCGCGAGGGCGCGGCGGGGTCCGCCCTCGCCCTGATCGAGGGCGCCGAGGGCGGAACCGCGCGACAGGGCCGGATCCGATTGCTCAAGGCCCAGGCCCTGGCGCTGTCGGGGGATACGGTCGGGGCGGCGGACATCCTCCGCTCCGGAGTCGAGGTGGCCGACCTGCGCGAGGGCGAGAACGCCCTGGCCGTACTGTGGCGTCAGGTGTTCGCCGGCGAGGCCGTCCCGGACGAATATCAGTTCAGCATGAACGACGAGGAGTGACGCATGCCGACCATCGCGATCATCGGGCAGGGCGGCATGGCGCGTGCGCACGCCCGAGCGTGGAACGAGATCGGTCTGGCCGGCGGGATCAGATACGTATGCACTCCAGGCTCCCCGGTGCCGCTCGAGGACGCCCCGCTTGCCCGGTTCGTGACCGATCTCGATGTCGTTCTGCGGGATCCGGATGTGGACCTCGTGTCTGTCTGCACTCCCACACCGACCCACGCGGACATCGCCATCCGATCGCTCAAGGCCGGCAAGAATGTGCTTCTCGAAAAGCCGATCGCGCTCACCATGAGGGATGCACTCGCCATCCGTGACGTCGCTGCGCAGAGCGCCGGCATCCTGATGGTGGCCCACGTCGTGCGCTTCTTCGACGGCTATCGCGCCATCCGCGAGCGGGTGGAGGCCGGTGAACTCGGCCGTGTGCTCACCGCGCGTGCCCAGCGCATCAGTGCCGCGCCCGGCGCGTCGACCTGGTGGCACGACGAGTCGAAGTCGGGCGGGGTGCTCGTGGATTTCAGCATCCATGATTTCGACCAGTTGAATCTCTTTCTCGGCCGGCCGCTGTCGGCATCCGCGAAACGTGCTCGCCCGGACGGTCCTATCGAGGTCTCCGTGGACTACGAGGGAGGCGGATCGGGGCAGGTGCTCGCGTTCATGGGCATGCCGGCGGGGTTCTCGTTCGCCTCATCACTCGAGCTTCTCGGCGACCTCGGGCTTGCCGATCATCATTTCGCCGGCGCACTGCAGGCGGCGACGTCGCCGTCGGGCAACGACGTCTACCGAGTGGTGACGCCCGAGGTCGTCGAGACGCGAGCCATCGGCGCAGGCAACCCATACGCGCATCAGGCGGAATACTTTCTCGAGTGCGCGACGAGCGGCACCGATCCGGCGTTCTGTCCGACGGATTCGGCCGTGTCGGCGCTGGCTGTATCGCTCGCCGCGCGGGAGTCGCTCGCCACGGGTCGGCCCGTTTCCGTTCGGTCGGAATGACAGCAGCGCATCGGACAGCGACGGTTCGGTGACGGTGGCCGGTCGTAGATTCCTCGCGAGGAGGGATCAACGTGCCGGAAAACGTCGAGCTGTGGTGGGCGAGACGCCAATGGTCGAAGGGCGCGGTCGTGCCGTATCCGATCGGTCGATTTCGCGCGGACTGGGAGCGGTATCCTGTGCTGGTTCGGCAGTACCACCCGGACCTCAATGGCGGCATCACACTGAGCCAGGTACCCCCCGCCGCCGAGGTCTACCTGCTGTGGGAATGCGACGCCGGGCATCGGTTCGTGGCAACCCCCGAGGAGCAGCGCCAGCGCCCGGGCCGCTCACGGCGACGTTCGACCTGGTGCCCGGAGTGCGCCGCACTCGCGGTGCGTCGACGGATTCAGGTCGCCGCTGCGGCGGTGGGGCCC
>JAODMW010000266.1 GCA_025464815.1 Microbacteriaceae bacterium
CGCGAATCTCGTGAAGGTAGAACAGCCAGAACTCGCCCTCGTTCTCGAACGGTATGACGTCGCCAACCCAGCCAGTGGCGGGTTGGAAAAACACGGGGGCTCGCATCTGCGCTGATGTCCATTCTGATAAAACGCTTAATCACTAGAACCGTAGCGAATGTCGAACTCGTGGTCAAGCGCTTTATCAAAATGTTGCTTACCGCCGCATCGCCTCTTCGTGGCGCTCCGCTTTTGGTATTTCCCTATGGCAGACCGTGCCGTTCCCGCATCGATGTCGGCCTCGGACCTCCCCCGCGCCTCGTCTGACACGTCCGGCTCGCCGTTTTCCATTCAATGCCAGCGGGTGCCACCGAGAGCAGTGTGGAACTTACGTTCTCGGTGCGTTCAGCCTGCAGGGACAGTGGTGGGCAGCGCCGCACCATGTCGCGGGAGCGGCGCAATCGGTTCGGGTCACACGGCTTCGATTAGACGAATCGCTTGACGACGTCCAGTGCGGCGTTTCGCCACGTCGGGGCGGCCGTGGTCGATGACCAGCGAGTGCCCTCTCTCTTCTATCTCGAGGTATTCGGTGACTGCTTCGTTCTTCTTCCGCAGCTTGTATAGCCGTTCTATTGCTGGTGAAGCGGGCCGTTTTCACCCTGGAGGTCCCGATCGCTGTCGGACGCCGTCACTACGTTGATGGCATGACCAGGTTTGTCTTCGACACTGCAACGAGCATGAACGGCTGGATTGCCGACACGCAGAACTCGCTGGGATGGTTGTTCGCGGTACCGGGCGGCATGGAACCGGATGCCAGCCTGCTGCCGCAGGCTGCAACGGTGATGGTCGAGGGATCGACCACCTACGAGTGGGTGCTCGCCGAGTCCGAGATCCTCGCCCATCCGGAGAAGTGGAGAGAGTTCCATGGTGACCGTCCCACGTTCGTGTTCACCACCCGCGAGTTGCCTGTGCCCGATGGTGCCGATGTCCGCTACGACCGCGGTCCGGTGGCGGATGCGTTGCCCGCGATCCGAGAGGCAGCCGGCGACGGTGACGTGTGGCTGATCGGCGGCGGTGAGCTGGTCGGGCAGTTCTTCGACGCCGGCGCACTCGACGAGGTGGCACTCTCCGTGGCGCCGGTGGCCCTCGACGGCGGGGCGTCTCTGCTGCCGCGACGCATCGAGTCCGATCGGATGCGACTGGTTTCCGCCGCGGTGCACGGACAGTTCGCGCGCCTGATCTATGTGATCGTCTCCGATCCGGGAAAGGTCGGTCAGACCGCCTAGTCGATGCCGGCTGAGATGGTCCTCAAGCGACGGGTCGCGACCCCCAGCGAACCAGCGGCGGTCACGTCTTCGATGCCCTGTCTTACGTGATCCGGGTGCGTCGAGACACACCCGTCTTCTGCTGCTACTCGGCGAAGACCTGAGCGGCGATCGCGTAGCCATCGAAGGCGCGCGCAGCACCGGCGTAGGCGGCGATCTGGATGAAAGCTTCGACGATCTCTTCCTTCGACACACCATTGTTGATGGCGATGCGCAGCTGTCCCCGCAGCGGCTCGAGTACGCCGAGCGTGGCAGCGATCGTGACCGAGACGAGCGCCCGGGTGCGCGTGTCGAGGAACTCGGTTCGCGGCCAGGCAGCACCGAACGCTTGAATTGTTGCGATGCGCTTGAAGTCATCTGCGTTGGATGGCTCAGTATCCGCCGTCCCGAGGAAGCGCTCGAGGCGGAATCCGAGCATCCGCTCGGCCTCATCGAGGGCTTCGGCATACTGTCGGTCATTGCTTTCGGTGGTCATGCTTGTTCTCCCGGATTCGCTAGTAACCAACTGGTTACTTATTTAGTGTAACTCGCTTGCGACCCAATGCAACCAACTAGTTACCCATCCCATAAACTCGAGCCATGGCACAGAAGTACGAGCGGGATGCGACCGCAACGAGGGCTCGCATTCTTGAGGCAGCGGCAGCTGAATTCGCCAGTTTCGGCATCGCGGGCACCCGCGTTGATCGGATAGCCGAGAATGCAGGCGCTAACAAAGCGATGATCTACCGGTACTTCGGAAACAAAGACGAATTGTTCGACGCCGTCTTCAGCGCACACGTCGTGGCGTTCGTCGACGCGGTTCAATTCGAGGTCGCTGATCTTCCCGCCTATGCAGGGCGTCTGTTCGACTCGTACCAGGACCAGCCCCGAACTCTGCGTCTGACGCACTGGTACCAACTGGAACGTCCTGACGGGCCGCCGCTTCAAGCAATCGTCGATTCCAATGACCGTAAGCTTCACGCGATCGCCGACGCGCAAGCCGCCGGCATCCTGACGAGCCGCTATAGCCCGACCGAACTCCTCGTTCTTGTCCGCGGAATCGCGATGTCCTGGAACAACCTCACACCAGAGCTCGATCTGCAAAGCCCGGAACCGCGCCAGAAACGACGCGCGCTTGTGGTCGATGCGGTACGACGGCTGATGGTTGCGGGATCGCCGCAGTGATACCGCGGTCGCGCCCTCCGTGCGCCTAACGAGACTCGAGCCCTCAAATAAACGTTGTGATTCGCGTCGCGGGCATGTCACGCGAGTCCTCGGGAATACATGCGCAGTCATGTTGTTTAACCTCGGTGAGAAACCAAAGAAGAGGAAACAACATGCAATTCGGAATCTTCACCGTCGGCGACATCGCGCCCGATCCGACCACCGGATATACGCAAAGCGAGGCTGAGCGAATCAGCAACATGGTCCGAGTCGCGCAGCGCGCCGACGAGGTAGGGCTGGATGTATTCGCACTCGGCGAGCATCACAATCCCCCGTTCGTCCCCTCATCCCCCACCACCCTGCTGGCCCACATTGCGGCGCTGACAAAGCAGATCATGCTGAGCACGTCGGTCACCCTCATCACGACAAACGATCCCGTGAAAATCGCGGAGGACTACGCCATGCTGCAGCACGTCGCAAAGGGTCGGCTCGACCTCATGGTCGGCCGCGGCAATACGGTACCCGTCTATCCATGGTTCGGCAAAGACATCCGCAATGGCGTCGCGCTCGCCCTGGAGAACTACAACCTGCTTCACCGCCTGTGGCGAGAGGATGTCGTCGACTGGGAAGGCGGCTTCCGCACGGCGCTGCAGGGGTTCACTTCGACCCCACGGCCGCTGGATGACGTTCCCCCGTTCGTCTGGCACGGATCCATCCGCACTCCCGAGATCGCCGAGCAGGCCGCCTTTTACGGCAACGGGTACTTCGCGAACCACGTGCTCGCCCCCAATCTGCACTTCAAGCCGCTTGTGGATTTCTACCGCGAGCGCTTCGAGCACTACGGGCACGGCAGCAGCGACCAGGCGATCGTCGGTCTCGGCGGCCAGGCGTTCATCGCCAAGCGGTCTCAGGATGCCGTGAAGACGTTCCGTCCCTACTTCGAGGAATACCCGGTCTTCAAGGGCAGCTCTCTCGACGACTTCATGGAGCGCACGCCCTTGAGCGTCGGCAGCCCACAGGAAGTCATCGACAAGACCATGACCTTCCAGGAAGGCTTCGGTGACTACCAGCGCCAGCTCTTCGCCCTCGATGGCATGGCTCTTCCCGTCGAGATGGCGCTGGAGCAAGTCGAGTTGCTCGGCACCGAAGTCGTGCCGGTGCTGCGTAAGGAAATGGCGGCGAGACGCGCACCAGGCGCTCCGGAAGCTCCAACGCATGCGAGCCTCGTCAAGGAAAAGTATGGCGACACCGAACCTCGCCAGCCGCGCCCGAACCCGAATCGTGGTGACAACCTGTCCGGCACGTCCCCCTATCAGGACAGCGCTCCGGAGTTCCGGGCCAACTTCCCGCTGGCGGTGTGACGATGACCACCGACTTTCGGTTAGCGAACGAGGCGTGGGAGGCCTATTACCGTGCGCAGGCCGCCATCGCGCGCGAGTTGACCGACGCCGACATCTGGGGCGGCTTGCCGACGCGGGAATATGCCGTGCTTTACGCACTTTCTACCGAACCCGAGGGCTTGCGCATCACCGAGTTGGGCGAGGACGTGCTTCTCACCCAGCCCGGTATGTCCCGGCTCTGCGCTCGGCTCGAAGCGCGCGGTCTGGTGGAACGCAGCGATGACGCCGACGACGCCCGCGCGTTCCGCATCCGGCTCACACCCGAAGGCACCCGGGCTCAGCGTCGCGTCGGCCTGGCCGTTGCCCAACATGTGACCGACGCCATGACCCGCGCCCTCAGCCCCGAACAGATCGAAACACTCCGCGATCTCAGTGTCGCGCTCCTCGCCGCCGCGCCCGGCACCGCGGCCGCCCTGCAACTCAAGAACCTCGAAAGGACTCTTTCACGATGACCGACTCCGCGTTAGCCACAACCGATGGACCGGTTCGCCTGGTCGTGATCACGGCTGGAGTGAGCGATCCGTCATCCTCAAGGCTGCTCGCCGACCGCGCCGCGCAGAAGACGATCGACCTGCTCCGCGAGGTCGGCAGGTCGGCATCAGTGGGCGTCATCGAGCTCGGCCCGCTCGCGGTCGATATCGCCCAGGCGATCGTCTCCGGATTTCCGGGTACACGCCTGCAGGCCGCAATAGAGCGTCTCGCAGCCGCGGATGCCGTGATTGTGAGTACCCCGGTGTACAAGGCCGGGATCAGCGGATTGTTCAAATCATTCATCGATGTGCTCGACAACGATCTGCTCATCGCGAAGCCGGTCATCCTCGCCGCGACGGCGGGTACGGCGCGCCACGCGATGGTGGCCGACGAGCAGCTGCGACCGCTCTTTGCATTTCTCCGTGCTCTGTCGGCGCCGACGTCGCTGTTCGCCGCACCCGAAGACTGGGGTTCACCGGCGCTCAGCGAGCGTATTGAACGGGCGGCCAACGAGCTCGTGCTGTTGCTCCGCAGCGGCGTCGGCCAGTCGATCGCCGACAGCGCCTGGACCGGTTACCAGCACCAGTTCGCGGGCAATGCAACCCGCTCCGACAAGGCCGCGTCCGACGTGGACTTCAGCACCGACCTGATGCGGCTTGCTGCTGGCGGCGGCCTTGCGACTCCGCGACAGCTATAGGGCAGCTCCGTCCTCCGTCGTCACCTATCGCACCTAACAGTGTGCGGAGGATAATCACCACATGCCAAGCGTTCCGCTACAACTCGATGCGTTGGCCGGTGGACGCGCTGCTTTCGCTGAACGACGGTGGGAAGACGCCTTTGCCGCGCTCGCTGTCGCGGACGCTCAGAGACCGCTTGAATCGGCCAACCTGCAACTACTCGCCCGCGCCGCATCCCTGACAGGCCGGGATCAGGATGCGTTCGGTGCGCTGGAACGCGGGTACGCGCTCTGCGTCGCCGAAGGCGACGATCGGGGGGCGGCCGCCGCCGCGTTCTGGCACGGCTTCCGGCTTGCATCGCTCGGCGAAGGCGCGCAGTCCAGGGCGTGGCTCGCGAGGGCTGAGCAGATCGTCGACCGTCTCGGCGACTGCGCCGAGCGCGGCTACCTGTGCCTTCCGCGCATCCATCACCTCCTACACGCCGGCAATCCCGAGGGCGCGTATGGGGAGGCTACCGTGGCCATGACGATCGCCGATCGATTCGGCGACGCCGCTCTCGCTGCGCTGGCCCGCCAGCTTGGCGGCCGTGCGTTGATCGAACAGGGCAGGGTCGATGACGGCATGCGCCTCCTTGATGAGGCGATGCTCATCGCGACGACGGAGCCGGTCGACGAATTGAGCAAGGGGCTCGTCTATTGCGCAGTCATCGGATGCTGTCAGCGCGTCTTCGCGGTCGACCGGGCACGCGAATGGACCGAAGTGCTGCACGACTGGTGCGAGACGCAGTCGCAGCTCGGCATCTTTAACGGCACCTGTCGCGTGCACCGTGCAGAGCTCATGCGACTCGGCGGCGCATGGGGGGATGCGCTGGACGAGGCGATGCTTGTCGGTGCAGGGGGGCGCAGCGAAGGGTTCGAACGCGCGGCCGCCAGCTATGAGGAAGCAGAGATCCATCGGCTGCGCGGCGATGAGGATGCCGCCGAGCTTGCGTATCAGCGGACGAGCGACCTCGGCGGGGACCCTCAGCCCGGGCTGGCGCTGCTGCGCCTGGCGCAAGGGCGGCTCGACGTCGCCGCCGGGGCGATCCGACGGTCCGTTGCGACCGCTCGTACTGCGCTCGAGCGAGCGCGGTTCCTTCCCGCATGCGTCGAAATCCTCTTGGCGGCCGGTGACCGAGGCGGCGCGGATGATGCCGCGCTCGCTATCGCCGAGTGCGCTGACCAGTATGGGACCCCCATACTTCGCGCCCTCGCCGGTCACGCGGGTGGCCTGGTTGCGCTCAGCACCGGCGACGTCGCACGCGCGTTGCCCCAACTGATCGAGGCGCGGGACATCTGGCTCGGACTCGGCGCGCCATATCCCGCCGCGCGAGTGCGCGTTGCTCTCGCGGAAGCGTATGCTGCCTTCGGCGACAGCGACGGGTCGCGGCTGGAAGCCGGCGCGGCGCGAAGGGTTTTCGAGAACCTCGCCGCGCGCCCAGATCTCGACCGTCTCGGGCAGTCAACCGGGCCCGCCGGTTCGGCCGCGTCTGGTGAGGGCCTCCTGAGCCCGCGCGAGTTGCAGGTGCTCCGGCTCGTGGCGACGGGGAAGACGAACAAGGAGATCTCTGCGGCACTCGGCGTCAGCAGCAGGACGGTCGACCGCCATATGAGCAACGTGCTTGCGAAGCTCGTCGTGCCGTCTCGAGCGGCGGCGACGGCATACGCGTATGAGCACGAACTGATCGGCCGACAGGTTCCGCCGTGGATGGCGTGAAATACCCAGCGGTGGATGCTCATCCTGGCGGATTCTGCCGAAGCGCCGAACGTGCGCCGATGCCTATCGTTCGGGGATGGACACGACCAAGGACATCGACGTCATCGTGATCGGTGGCGGCCAGGCTGGGCTGTCGATCTCACACCATCTGGCCGAACGGGGCATCGAACATCTCGTACTGGATGCCGCTGCGCACATCGGGGACTCCTGGCGCAATCGCTGGGACAGCCTCCGCCTCTTCACGCCCGCCCGTTACGACGGTCTTGACGGGATGAAATTTCCGGGAAAGCAGGACGCCTGGCCGACGAAGGACGCCATGGCCGACTTCCTCCAGGCGTACGCAGTGCGCTTCGGTCTTCCGGTGCGGAGCGGCATGCGGGTCGAGAGCCTGACGCGGCGAGGGGATGGATTCGTCGTCCACTGCGAGGCGGCCACGTTCGCCGCCCGCCAGGTGGTTGTCGCGATGTCGAACTACCAGGTGCCGCGCATCCCTGCCTTCGCGGAGGGCCTCGACCAGAGCATCCGTCAAGTGGATGCCGGGGCGTACCGCAATCCGGGACAGCTCGCGCCCGGCCGCACGCTCATCGTCGGCGTGGGCAACTCCGGAGCGGAGATCGCGAAGGACCTTGCCGCGACGCACGACGTCGTCCTCGCCGGCACCAGCACTGGAGAGATCCCATTCGCGCCGACCAGTTTCGTTAATCGGCACCTTGTGGTGCACATCCTCAATCGCTTCGTCTTCACGCGGGTCATGTCCGTCGACACGGTCATCGGGCGTAGGGCTCGGCCGGCGGTGATGACGCACGGTGTCCCCCTCATCCGCGTGAAGATGAAGGAGTTGGCTGCGCTCGGCGTGACGCGAGCGGGCCGGTTGGCCGGCGTGACGGAGGGTATGCCGATGCTTGAGGACGGAACGAAGGTCGAGGTCGCGAACATCGTCTGGTGCACGGGCTTCTCGCCCGGCTTCTCGTGGATTCGGATGCCGATCCTCGATGCGCGCGGCGAGCCGGAGCATGACCGCGGAATCGTCGCGTCCGTGCCCGGGCTCTACTTTGTCGGACTGCACTTCCTCACGTCGATGGCGTCGGCGATGGTGCACGGCGTGGGCCGGGACGCCGAGCGGATCGCCGACGAGGTCGAGCGGCGGATGGGCGCCGCAGCCGAGCTGGCCGACGCAGCGACCGAAGGGCCGTCGGCCGTTACCGGGGTCGTCTAGGGTCAGTCGGCGGGTCCGTGGGAAGCCGTGCATTCTTCGAGCTCAGGTCGTGACGGCTATTTGCATCTTGCGGAAGTTGCTAAATGCCGGTGTTCCCGGCGGATGCCATTGGCGACGTCGGTTGCACTCGTCACGTCGCCGTGAAATTGGGCCGCAAAGGGGTCGCGGGAGATGCTTCCTTGAGGTTTCAGCTCCGCTCCAACTAGGAAACGAGGATGACCGTCTTGCCCGGCCCGGGCTTCGGTAAAGACCCGCTCTCGTAGGCAGCCTTACCGGCGGATAGAGGAAACGTCTGAGCAATCGCCACCTCGACCTGGCCCGCGGCGATCAAGGTGGCCAGTTCCTCCAGCCTTTCACGGCGTGTGCTGACGACGAAGAAGATCGCGCTCACGCCGTACTTGTCGGCTAGCTCCTGGCTCGGGGGCTCTTGGAGAACGATGAGTCGACCGCCCGGGCGGACCGAGGCGTACATCCATTCCGGCACGTCGTCGCCGACGGCGTCGATTGCGACGTCGAACCCTTGCAGATCGTGCGCCTCGAAGGGCGCGGTTGTCACAACTACATGGTCAGCACCGAGGCGTCTCGCGCGGGCTTCGGCCGACGCCGAGTTCACAGTCACCGTGACCTCGGCACCCATCGCGTGCGCGAACTGTGTGAGGAATGCCCCGACCGCACCAGTTCCGCCCCTGATCAGGAGGTGTTGACCTGCAGCCACGTGCGCCTGATCGCGCAGCGCCTCCCAGGCGGTCAGAGCGGGCAAGACAGCGGCGGCCGCATCGACATCGGAAACCGTGGCATCCTTCCGCGCGACGCTCAAGGACGGGACGACCACGAACTCGGCCGCTGCCCCATCGCGGTTGAATGGCGCGATCCCGAAGACCGAGTCACCCACTGTCAAGTCGACTACACCCGGGCCGACTTCGGAGACCACTCCCGAGAATTCGTGCGACGGGATGACAGGCGTCCGATCGATGCCATCGGCTTCCCACGTCTCCGGCCAGGTCAGCTCCGCGAACGTGATCGCTGCTGCCCGCACAGCGACGCAGATCTCGTCCGGGCCGGGAACCGGCCGCGGTGCCTCTTCGAAAACGAGGCGCTCGGGGCCACCGCGCTCATGCGCACGAAGCGCCATCATCGTCAGAGATGCCGTGTTCTTGGCGGTCACTTCAGCATCCATCTTCGATCCTCCATTTATCCTGATCGCAGGCACCGGATGCGAGGAGCTCCGGTGTGCGCGCTATCCGTCCAAGTCTGCCAACGGACGGCGCTCGACGCAGCGCTCATCCGGTCACGAACCACCCGAATCCGGACGCGGGGCGTTTGTGCTGTTCGTAGGCTGGGCGCTCTCGCTGCGGCGCGAAGTACGGAACCGGCGTTGGTAGGTCGCAGGTGACATTTCCAGTTCGCGGGCAAAGACTCTGCGCAGGCTCTCGTAGCTGGGAAAGCCTGCACGCTCCGCGGCCTGCGTGGCGGTGTATCCCTGGTCCAGGAATGCCTTGGCGATGTCGAAGCGGATCGATTCGACGTACCTGGCCGGCGTCGTCGACAGTTCGTCGTGGAACAGACGAGTTAGGTGTCGGGGGCTCAGATTCAAGTGACCGGCAAGGTCTGTGAGGGAATGACTCGCCGACGGGTCGGCGGTGACGAGATCGACGATGCTTCGCAGTGCTGGGGTACGGGGTGGTGAACCCTGCAGGGGCGCGGAGAACTGCGACTGGCCGCCCGCCCGCTGCAGATAGACCACGAGCGCGCGCGCAACCTCACGAGTGAGGTCTGGCCCGTGGTCCTCCTCGACGAGAGCCAGCGCGAGGTCGATGCCGGCGCTCACACCCGCAGACGTGTACGTGGTGCCGTCACGAACATAGATCGCGTCAGGCTCGACCCGAGTCCTCGGGTAGCGCGAGGCAAGAGTGTGAGCAACCTTCCAGTGCGTCGTGGCGCGTTTACCGTCCAGAAGCCCGGCCGCGGCGAGAATGAACGCTCCGGTACAGATGGAGGCGACTCGTTTCGCGCCGACCGAGACTGTCTCGGCAGCAGCGACCAGATCCCGAGGCACGGCGGTGCGTGGATAGATGTCGCCGCCAGCGATCAGGAAGGTATCGGGCGCCGGTCGGAAGCCAGGGCCGCCGTCGACCGCGATCCGTATGCCGATCGATGTGGTGACGTCTTCACCGGCGGGCGACACAAGGACGATGCGATAGTGGGCGCCGAGCCGGTTGGCCTCTGCGAAGACTTCGGTAGGGCCGGCGACGTCGAGGAGCTTGACGCCGTCGTACACCAGCACTGCGACCAGATGGCCCTCGACGCGTGCCGCGCTGCGAGGCTCGGCGTTGTCCAGATGTGGGTGGCTCATGTCCATACCGAGGCGGCGTAGACAGGTCGCTCTTTGGCAGGGTGGAAGCCGGACGAATAGTCCGCATCCATGCTGTCAAGACCCGAAAGTGAGCATGACATGTCTGAGATTATCGCAGGAGTGGAGATCCCCGAGACCTCTACCGCCACCGATGCAACCCGTTTCATCAGGGAAACGACCAATCCACTTCTGTTCCATCACTCGCGCCGAGTGTTCCTCTTCAGCTCGATTCATGCGCGCAATCTGAGCATCCGTCCTGACCCCGAGCTCCTCTACGTGGCCGCACTGTTCCACGACGCAGGGCTGCTGACTCCGTTCTCGGATGCTGAGCAGCGATTCGAGATCGATGGCGCTGATCACGCCCAAGCGTTCCTTCTTGAGCGTGGCTTCTCGTCACGGGCCGTCGAAGTCGTCTGGAATGCGATCGCACTCCATACGACACCGGGGATCCCGGGGCGCATGGGCCCGGAGGTCGCCGCCACCAATCTCGGTGTTCTCACCGACGTCATCGGTTTGGGACTGGACAAGCTCGATCCTGCGATGGTCGATGAGGTCACCGCCGCCCACCCGCGCGGTGATTTCAAGAACGAGTTCCTACAGACCTTCCTCGAAGGACTCAAGCACCGGCCGGAGACCACCTATGGCACCATCAACGCCGACATTCTCGAGCACTTCGTCCCCGATTTTCGCCGAACCAGCATGGTCGAGCGCGTCATCGCATCGTCCTGGCCCGACCAGAAATCAGCTGACAACGGTCGAGAATAGGCCGCCACGTCTTCCAGCCCTCAGTTTCGTTCTTCTCGCTGGAGGACACCGACCTGTTCGATAACTGGAGCCGGTGGTCCCAAACGAGGCCGACGATGTTCGGTGTCTCCTGCACCGACGCGATTGCTGCGTTCGGTCAAGCCCACGAGGGCGAGATGGCGGTCTGCAGTCCAGCAGATCAATTTTCCTTTCTGGTCCTTGTTGCGTCCCAGGATGCCCGCCTCGGCGAGTTCGACGAGCGCACGATGCGCAGCAGCCGTCGACACACTGTGCCGTGCAGCAGCAGTCTCGATGGTCAGGACGGGATCGGTGGCTAGCGTTTCCAGAATTCGGAGAACCACTGCATCGCTGCGGGGATTGGCCGGCGAGATGCCCTGCTGCTTCCGGTATCTAATCAGGTCGTCGCGCACCTTCTGATCAAGGGTGGCGATGTCGTCAGACAGACGCACCGCGTTTGCCGCAGCGAGCTCTGCTGCCTGGGCGAAGCCGATGATCCAGTCGTCCAGGCGGGGTGGCTCCTCTCGGAAAGCGGTCAATCCCGCGAGGTAGGCATCCGTGTCGCCGGCGAAGACGGTGCTGATCGGGATCAGCGTGTTCCGGAGCGCATCCGTGCGGCGGAGCACGGTGTGGATGAGGGCACGCCCGGTGCGACCGTTGCCGTCGATGAACGGGTGGATGGTCTCGAACTGCGCGTGGACGATCGCGGCCCGCACCACGGGGTTCCGCTCCGTTGCGGTCACGAAGCGGGCGAGATCATCGACCAGCCGTCGCACCTCAGCCTCCGGTGGAGGGACGAAGTCGGCGCGGAGCGGGCTCCATCCGGACCCGCCGACCCAGTTCTGCTCAGTTCGCAACCCGATCGCAAGCGACGGTTCGATCACGTGCTGCAGGTGCTCGATATCCGCCGTCGTGACGGGACGCTCGCGGTCCGCGAGCGCAGCGATCGCCTCCTCGGTGGCGCGGACGTTCGCAACGACATCCAGCGCAACGCGCGTTCCTTGCTGAAGAAGTTCCGCGATGGCGAGCTTCTTCGGAGTGACCCGGTTCCCTTCGATCCATGAGGAGGAGATGCTCTCGGAACGGATCAGCAGGTGGTTGAGGTATCTCCCGCGCGCGCCGATTCGCTCATCCGCGCGCGCGAGCACCGCGAGCGCATCTTCCGCTGCCTGCTGTGCTTCCCGACCGACCTGGGGCAGCCGTTCCCCTAACTCATCGGGGACGTAAGCACGATAGTGACCCGGTGCCCGGTCCTTTCGGCTGAGGTGCGCGGCGTCCTCTGGGTTCCAGAGCAGGTCGACGTAGTAAGCCATGAGTCGCTCCTAGCATCGATGAGTGAGTAGTAAATCAACTTTATCAGCCATAAAGGTAATATGGCGTTTCCGCCGTCTCGGTTAGATACTCAACTCTCGGTGCTGGACTTGGTATGCATGACCAGAAAAAATCATGTCCCGTCTCTCGGAGTCCGGCTCTCACACGATATCGAAGTACGCTCCGAAAGGCTCCGAGCAAGTGCGTTGGGTCGATCGCGGCAATCGCTCCGGTGACGACTGCGCGGAGCAGTGTGACCGTTCGAGCGATTCGGGGTCGGGCAGCGAGGGGTGGTGT
Source organism: Microbacteriaceae bacterium (assembly GCA_025464815.1). Taxonomy (GTDB): domain Bacteria; phylum Actinomycetota; class Actinomycetes; order Actinomycetales; family Microbacteriaceae; genus Lacisediminihabitans. The sequence continues at coordinate 12,690 of JAODMW010000266.1, forward strand.
GTCGGCTAAACCACGGGCGGCTAGTTCGGTTCGGTGTCGGGACATACATCCCACCGGGTCCCACGCGTATTCGGCTCGCGTGAGATCTTGCACCTTCCGGTCAGGCCACGAGTGTCCCGCCATCAACGATGGATGTGGTGCCCGTGGCGTAATCCTGGTCCATAAGCGCCAGATATGCCTTCGCGACGTCGTCGACCTCGGCGACCCGACCGAGCGGCAAGCTCGCTCCGGTGGCCCGATACATCTCTTCGCGGTCGGTTTCGCTCATCTGCGCCCAGAGCGGCGATCGGACCACGCCAGGCGCGACGGCGTTCACGCGGATCGGCGCGAGCTCGACCGCGAGCGATCGCACGACGGAGATCGTGGCACCCGACGCCGCGGCTCCGAGCGTCCAGCCGGTGCCTCCCTTGAACGCGGCCGTGCCACTGGTGAGCGTGATGGATCCGCCCTCGCGGAGATGCGGTATGGCGAGTCGGACGGCGTCCAGGGCGTGGACGAGGCGGAGCCCGAAGAACTGGAAGGCCGCGTCGACGGTGTAGTCGTTCAGGGGCGCTCCGGCGAGCGGGTCGGCTGCGGTGTACGCGAAGTGGTCGAACTCACCAGCCTTTTCGAAGAAGGCTGCGAGGTCGTCGCTGGAGGATGCATCCACGGTATAGCCGGTCACTCCGTCGGGCAGCTCGCGAAGCGCGCGGTCGACGGAGGCGGGATTGCGGGAGCCGATCGTGACGGTGGCGCCGGCCTGTGCCGCGCTGCGCGCCACGGCGAGTCCAATGCCGCTGGTGGCGCCGAGGAGGACTATTCGGGAGGAGGTATTGACTGTCATGTCCTCTAGCCTCCCGCTGAGCGGGTCTACCCGTCCAAGACCACTTCGGCCCGCGGCGATACCCGCAGGGTATCAGCGTTCTCAATAGCGAAGCGCAGCGGGAGTGTGCTTCGACCTGCTTCCCAGGCCAGCGCGACCTCCCCGGGTGCCAGTCCGTCGACGGGGCGATAGGCGACATCCGGCCTGGTGTAGAGCCGGGCGGTCGACTTCGGGAGGATCACGATCCCCCGACCGGCGGCGACCTGTTCGAGCTTCTCCTCGACGGCGTGCACTATCGGCATGCCACCTTGTTCTCCCGGGAGCGGGAGGGCAAGCTGTAGGCGGGCGTCGCGCCATTCGGGGACGGCGTCGGCGTCTTGCAGCAGATCCACCGGCGCCAGGTCCGCGATGGCCACAGTCTCCTGGGCAGCCAGCGGGTGTGAGGCGGCCAGTGCAACGACCCGTGCTTCCTTGAACAGCGGCTCCGTTGCCAGACCGCGGGTAGCAACGGGCAACCTGACAACACTGATGTCGATCCGCCCGTCGTGGATCATCTCGACCTGGTCGTCCCAGCTCGTGCGGACCACGTCGACCTGCAGCCCCGGGAACTGATGGTTCAGTGCCTGCACCATCGGAGTGACGATGAGGCCGGGCATGAAGCCGATGGAGAATCTCTGCACGCCGCGGGCAGCGATCCGTGCGCGCCGCTCCAAAGCAGTGGCAGACGACAGGAGCCCTTTCGCCTCGGCAAGCAGGGCCTCTCCCGCGCTGGAAAGCGCGGTCCCGCGGGTCGAGCGGTCCAGGAGCACAACTCCGAGCTCCTGCTCGAGGACAGTGATCTGCCGGCTGAGCACCGGCTGCGCTATGTGCAATCGCTCGGCGGCGCGGCCGTAGCTGAGTTCTTCGGCGACAACGACGAAATACCGCAGACGGCGGAGGTTGAGATCGGACATGCTTCCATCCTACGTCGCGGACTCATACCTTCCGGGTATGAGGCCGTGTGGATGGATGTTGGACAACGTCGCTTGCGGGGACGATTGTTGAGGTCGAATCCGACGGTTCAGACAGTGCGGCCTGAATCTCGCGGATGGCCGAAGCGAGCACGCCGGAAGCAAGTAGTCCCGGTCCCAGAGGTCCGGCGGAATCCTCCCCAAGCGGGGGTAAGCGTCGGAGTGCGGTGCGGACTTCTTCCGTCATGTGCTCAAACTGCCAGCGGACCTCATCGTCGCGGGCATCTGCCCGATCAGGTGCGGCCAGTCCGACGGCCTTCGCGGCATACGCTGCCGCGCCCAGAGCGTGCGCGCCCATGTGCGCAACGCCTGAGGCTTGCCCAGCTGCACGTGCTGCCGCCACCGCAGCCGGGCCCTTCACCGATTGAGCAGCACGACCCGCAACAAAGCGACGACGGATCTCCACGGCTGCAGTGAGTTCACCGCGACCGAACGCCCGGGCACGAGCTATGCCGTCTCGCACGCGATCATCCGTTGGCGCCTCGGCTTCAAACAAGCCCACGACCCGCTCCGCGCAGTCGGCGGCCCACAACGCGACGAGCCGACGATCGGCCTCGCTGAGCGCCTGTGGAGATGCCATACACCCACTCTCGCACACACCATTCGGCAGGCGCCGACCTCGACCTGCAAGAGGCGTGGTGGTTCTGAGGAGCAGTCGGTGCGACGGCTACGGGCGGTGCTGGATCGGTGGGCCCGTGCCCGGTCGCGGAAGGGCGGCGATCACCTGACAGGTGACCTGCTCAGGTAAGCGCAGCGGACACATGCTCTCGGACCACGGGCAACAGGTCGGTGACAAACCACGGGTTATTGGCCTGCCACCGAAAGTTCAGCGGGGACGGATGGACTAATGAAGGGGCTGAAAGTCGACCCGCAAGTGGCCTCAATGTTCAGGCCCATCGAAACGTTTGGAAGCCGCCTGGACCCGTTCGATCAGCTCCTCCGCGTAGCGCAAATAAGGTCGGCTGGCGACTACCGAATAATTTGTATCTGGATCGACTGCGACAAATCTTGTCATATGCTCTCGCTGAGTCCATTCATACGCAACGACCCACAAATCCGCCAAGTAAAGAATTATCTGCGCTGCAATCGGCCTTCGACTCCAACTCATCAAAATATTGCCGCGACCATCTTCATCGATATTGAATGCGTCGCGGTGCTGTTGAACCCCTGCGTGCACACTTTGGCTCAGCCATCCATAAAGCTGCCCCGCGTAGGGCGCAAGAAGCTTCAGTTTGGAGATTGACTTGGTCGCACTAACCGCCTCGATCTCGTCGTCTGAGGTAACTTGCGATGCAGCGACCGCCCATGCGATCTGTTCCAGGATCTGGCGCGAAACAGAATCACCCTCGATGTTCAAGCCGAGCGAGTAAAGAAGGTGTGCCGCTTTGAACCCCGAACGCAATCGTTCGAGGGCGACCGCCGCGGAGAACGTGCCTTGAGTCAATTCGACTGATTGATTGGTTCTCAAAGAAATTTCGCAGTCGGCGACATGCTTTCGAGCAGCTCTATATGCAGCGATATAGGCAGAGTGGGAAGATTCGCTCTGGTCTTCCACGGAATCGCTGTCACGAGTCCCATTCGTCGAGTACGTCTTTCGGGCGTAATCGATACTCTTCAGACCTAGGCTCGTGGCGACCGCGACGGCCTTTAGGTTCGTCGCCAAGTCGTTCAGCTCGCCGTATCGACGCGAGTAGATGATGGCCCCCGTCCCAACCGAGCTGATGACTTCGAAATCTTCGAGCGTGCGGAGTGCGTCCAACGTCAAATTTGGATTCAGCGCCTTTTCAATATCAGCCCATGGTCCGTCTTTCGCCATTGTGCTACGCCTCTCTGGTTAAATTGCTCCACATTTGGGATCGCGAATGCAGGTAAACGCGTTAAGCAGCCTCATTTTGGCACTGATGACAATGGCACCCGGATACGGCGTCTGCCAGACCGCGTGTTATGGAATCGGTATGTAAGAACGTCGTACAAAGCTCCCGGACTCGTGCAGCAGAGAAAACACCCGGGCGTAGGGAACGTCCTGCGTGTCTGCGACCACCGCGGCTTGCTCCCCGATCGCGAGACAAAAAGCGCGCACGGTCGGGTCGTTGAGCCTTCTCATCTGAACGTAGACACCGCGCCCCTGGAGAGCATCGCTCCAAAGTCGAAGCGCCGCGTATGGGTCGCGGGTAGCTAACTGATCGTCGAACGAAACGGACAGCATTTCGCGAATCCACTCCGCGGCATTCTCGGGGTCCGTGCCCGTGCCGATGGGTTGATCGGGCACCTGAAAAACAATCTCTGGAAACAACTCGGCAGCCCACTCGAGGAGCGCCGCGACGCGTGAGAGCTGATCGAGAAGCGATGTCGAGAGCGGGTGCGCTCGATTGGCGAGCGTCCTGTGGTCAATCCCGTACTTGACGTTCCCCTCCGGCTCATCGATCAACATGTAGGGCCACGTCTTTTTGAAGCGCGCGGCGAGAGACACGAGGTCCTCGAATGACAGGTCTTGGTCGCTCTCGAAAAGCGCGTCCAAATCGATATCCGCCTGCAGCCCCTCGGCGAAATGCTCGACTTTCATCCCCCGATTTGCGAGCATGCTCGCGAATCGCACCGACGCGACGCGAACTTGAGTCATGCGTACAACCTAAGGACAAGCCACGACGCCCCGACGGAGGTTGGGCAGCGCGTCGGTTGCGTCTCGTATCCTGTCGCCACAGGCATGGGAACCAACAAGCGATACGCGCAGCACTACGACGGGCTCATGGACGCCCGGATCTCAGACGGCGTCATGCGCGGCGACGAGCACGACACCCTCGACCCGAAGCAACTCGCCCTTAATCACGAGCCCATGACCCGTACACCGAAGCCACAGCCGGCCCGGGCATGGGTTCGGTAAGGCGAGCAGTCGATCGAGATTGACGTCGAGGTCGTCGCTTGGACGGAACGCGCCATCGCGATCAAGTGGCCGGCCCCTGACGGTACTGAGCACCATGCGTGGGTGTGGGCGGGAGCCGTCAGTCAGCGTCGAACACGCTAGCGACTGGCCCGGTGGCGAATTCGACGCAGCCGATATGGTGACACCATGCTCTGGGACCTATGGAACGCGTTCGCGGATTTCATTACGACTCCGGCCGTCGCCGCTCTCGTATTGATCGTGACGGCCATAGCCACCGCAGGCTCCGTCATCGTCGCGCTAGTCATATCGCATCGCGCTGAGCGCCGTCAGGATACCCGGGATCAAATCGAGAGCAGTGCGGGCCTCGAACGAAGGGCAGAGCGGCAAGCCATCCTTATCAAGACCTCACCTTCCGGCATGCTCTCCGCGGCCAGCGAGATCGAATATCGGGTCGAGGTCAACAACCTCTCAGAGCTGCCCATATTCGACATTACTGCTCGGCTCTTACTGACCGTCGACGGCGAGGCGGGTGAATACGCGGCGCCCGAGTATGGCGTCATCTACGGGGCAAAAAGCATGATCGCTGGTGCCTTCCGAGCAATGATCGGGGCCACGGTCGAGAGCGTTCGGGCGGATGCGACGTTCACCGATGCTTACGGCGACAGGTGGTCCCTTCGCTCAGATGGCACTCTCGTGCTGGTAAAGGCACGCACAATCCGTGAGATGTATCAGTTCTCCTCTAAGCCGCTCACGCGACGACAACAGCGCGTGCCCTAACTGTCATCCGCGCTTCCCGGCACGACCAGCCCGATGCCGAAGTGAAAAGCTGCTCGACCGCCTCGAAGTGGGCGATGAGGTCGTGGCCTGGAAGCTCGATCGTATGGGCCGCAACACCCGCAACATGCTGGGGCTCATCGAGACGATCACGGCCAAGGGAGCGAGCTTCCGCAGCTTGACGGAGGGCATCACGACCACGGGCCCAATGGGCCGCGCGATGCTGACGATCATGTCCGCCTTCGCAGAGCTAGAGCGCGACAGAATCGTCGAGCGCACCCGGGCGGGACTTGACGCTGCCAAGGCGAAGGGGAAGATCGGCGGTCGGCCCTTAGAGGTAGACGCGACGAAGCTCGCTACGATCAAGAAGCTCACGGCCTCGGGGAACACACCCGCGCAGAGATCGCGAAGATGGTCGGCCTCAGTCCTGCCACGCTCTATTGGGTGCTCGCCACGATCTGAGCCGCCTCGCGCGCTGCGCGCGGGGCGTTTGGCGGGACACGCGATCTCGCCCTGAGCGGGTGCGGGGAGCTCCCTCGAACTCGGGACCGTCGTGCACTTCCACCACATCGCAGCCGGACGCTCAGGGCGAAATGTCCCACGCGGAGGGCGCCCGGGTCCGTATGATCGGCACATGACCAACTGGTACGACCCGGACACACTTCCAAAGTTCCGGTTCCCGCCGGTGGATGAGACAGCCGTAGCTGTAGAGTTCGGGCCCGTCGCAGAGTTCGATTATCTTCAACTCCTGCGCCTCCAGGACCAGTTCCTGCCGGACTACTCGGTCGTCACGGAGCAAAATGGTGCGCCGCCGTCGTCCCTCGTTTCACCAGCGCCGCCTGCCTTTGAGTTGAACTGGGGAATGCCCCCGCGCCGAGTATGGAACGTTGGCCCCGGCACTGGGCGGCTGATTCAGACGCAACAAGATCGCCTGATTCTGAACTGGCGTCGGAACGACTCGACCGACGGATACCCGGGCTATCGCGATTCTTTACGCGGAGAGTTCGAACGGCTATGGGCCGTCATGACTGGCTTCATGGCGACACGGGAACTTCCTCAGCCGGTACCAGTCCTGGCTGAGTTCGACTACGTGAACAAGGTCCCGCTGCTCGAGGGTGACACGCTGGCGGAGGTCGTTACCCTCATCCAGACCCCCGAAGTTGAGGTGCCGGGAGTGGACACCTTCGGTCGCTTTCAATTCGTGCGAGATGTCGAGGAATCCGAGACGGACCCGTACAGGGCTCAGATCGTCGTAACTGGGGAGCCCGGTGTTCCTGACGAAGGTCGTTTGCTCGTGTTCACCATCGCAGTGAAAGTGCTTCTCAGCGGCTCAACCGATGTCATGGCTGCGGCAGATGCTGCCCACGCGCTTGCATCCCACACATTTGCTCGCATCATCACGCCGGAGAAGAAGAAGGAGTGGGAGCAGTTTCAATGATCGAAACAACAACCCGCGGAACTAACAACCTGTCGCAAGGGCACCATCACGACGGACAGCACAGTCCGATCGTTTCAGCCCTCACTTCTGCCGTCAATCAAATGCGGTCGTACCTCTCGCCATTCGAGATTGAACCGCACACAGCGCCGCAAGCTGCGCCAATTTCGAGCGTGGTGCAGCCCAGTGTTCGTGCGTCGGCTTTTAGACTGGAGCAGTACGCATGGTCAAAGTGCGCCGTGCTCCGTTCGGAGGGCGGCGCGAGCGTCTCGCGCGAGGCGGCTGACAGTATGAAAGTCGTGTTCCGGCGGTTTCTCCGCGACAACGGACCGACGCCGCAAGTGGGGCCAACGCCCGAGAAAACCATCGAGGTTCAGTGGCTCGTTGGCGGGAGCTTGATGTCCGCCTTGTTCGAGAACTCAGGGGATTACAACCTCTACGCCACGGGTCCGGACGATTCGGTTCTCTTTGACGTCGACTTCGATGCCGGACAGGTACCCGATCACGAACTCGAGGCAGAGGCTCTGTCTCTGCTGTCCCACATGTCCAAGCAGGTTGCTCTCAGGCCGCAGGGTTTCTGGGGCTGAGTTGGCAGACGGCGATCGTGTCCCCGACGAGGGTGTGGTAGTCCGGCGATTCGATCCCACCTTCTCGGACCATTGGTCTGTCGATGAGGCCACCGGCGAGTTCCGCTTGCGTTCGGGAGCATTCCAATTCGACGATGAGCCGAATTATGGTGGAAAAGGGTGCTCCGTTTTTCGGGAGAAGGTTCTGGTGGACCGAGGGCACACCCAGTGGGCTGTCATTGAAAAGGGTCGGGAGCACTGGACGGTGGCTCGTTCTCAGTCATCCGCCGTGCGTGCTGTCACTCGCACAAACTTGACTCCACCAATTACACCTTTCAACGTGGTGGAGGCTCCTGACGACGAGAACGTACCGGGCGTTGCTCATGCGCTCGTCACACATGCAACCGACCTGCGCGGTGCGTCAGCTTGGTACCGGGAGCTGGTGAAGGTGTTCAACGCCGAACTGCGAGCGACGGCGTGAGCGCATCGGGCCTCAGCTAGATCATGCTGTTCGTGGTCATCGCTCTCTATGTGGCTGGCGTCGCGCTTCCCGTTGCCGGACTGATTCGTTTAGCCGTTGGGGCGCGGCGTGCAGTGAAGGCCGCTAAGTCGCCCGCGGAAAATCAGAGCGGCCCAATGATCGCAACGGGCAGCCCTGGAAACATCCAAAGGTTCTCCGTCGCCAACGTCACCAGCGCGGCTCAAAGCGCGGCGTCCGCGCCATTCGAGTCGTGGCGGGCGGTAGTCCGCGACTTGATCTTTATCGGGCTAGGAGTGGTTGCGAGCGGAGTTGCAAGCATCCTTTCGCTGTTTCTTTGAAGGCGGGTCAATGATCGCGTACTGCGGCGGCGATCCCCGCACCGTTCCCGCGGATACGCGCGGTGGCGTAGGGGCTCGTCGGGGCGAAAGATCGAGCACCGCCCCGAGTGATCCCCATGCGGGCGGCGACCTCGCCTGGCACGCTGATCCCGCCACCGTCGGACTCCGGATGTTCGGTGAGAGCCAGCGCAGCGAGCCGGAGGGAGACGGCGCGGTCGTCGTCCTGCCCGGAGTCGTGATCGAGCCGATAGACGCCCGGAGCGGACTCACGGAGCCGCACGGTTCCCAGTTCATCGAGAAGCTCTGCATCGTTCGGCAGGCCCAGCCGAAAAAAGAAAAGCCCCGTCCAAATCGAAGTTGGACGGGGCTTTCGCTTGAAGTTCCGGGGATCTGCTGTCCTCCGGCGTGGTCGGGCTGACAGGATTTGAACCTGCGACCCCTTGACCCCCAGTCAAGTGCGCTACCAAGCTGCGCCACAGCCCGTGGCTCGCGCCCCGAACTGCGGGGCACGAAGAGAAAGCTTACCGTTTCGCGGCGGAGCTCGCGCGCACCGGCAGGCTCGGAAGGGGTCGAGGGCACCTGGGTTTCGATACGCGCTGCGCGCTACTCAACCCACAAAACAATTACGCGCGCTACTCGACCTACAAACGACAAGCCGGTTTCGATACGCGCTGCGCGCTACTCAACCCACAAGAAGGTTTCGATACGCGCTGCGCGCTACTCAACCCGCAAGGCAGCTAGGTGCGCTTGCGGCGCTCCCGCACGCGCATGTTCACGTTGATCGGGCTGCCCTCGAAGCCGAAGATCTCGCGCAGCCGCCTGGTGATGAACCTGCGGTAGCCGGGGTCGAGGAATCCGGTCGTGAACA
>JAODMW010000263.1 GCA_025464815.1 Microbacteriaceae bacterium
GCTCCGTCATCGGAATCCGTTGCGCCTCCACTACAACGATTCCCAGGCCGGCTTGTTCGCCCAGGCGTAGCGGTAGTAGTCGACGTTCGAGAGTCGGGACGCCGCGGCCTCATCCACGAGCACGGTCACGTGCGGGTGGAGCTGGATCGCCGAACCGGGCGTACTGGCGGTGACCGGTCCCTCGATCGAAGCAGCGATCGCCGCGGCCTTTGCCTCGCCGAAAGCGAGGAGCAGCAGATGCTTCGCCCTCCTGATCGTTCCGAGGCCCTGGGTGATGCAGTTGACCGGGACCTCGTCGACGGATGCGAAGAAGCGCGCATTGTCTTCACGGGTCTGCTGCGTGAGCGTCTTGACGCGGGTGAGCGATTCGAAAGACGAACCCGGTTCGTTGAAGCCGATGTGGCCGTCCGTGCCGATCCCGAGGATCTGCAGGTCGACTCCTCCTGCTTCGCGGATGGAGCGTTCGTAGTCGTCGCCCGCGGTTTCGATCGGACCACGGTCGCCAGGCACTCTCACGAGCGAGGGGTTCAGCCCGAGCGGTCCGACGACCTCGCGGGTGATGACCGCGCGGTAGCTCTCCGGGTGCCCGGGCGGGAGGCCGACGTATTCGTCGAGCGCAAAGCCGCGCACACCGGCGAGGTCGGCCTGGCGGGCAGCGAGCGCCTGGTACACCGCGAGGGGCGTCGAGCCGGTCGCGAGGCCGAGCACGGCATCCGGCTTCCTTGCGACGAGGGCGAGGATGGCGTCCGCCGCCAGTTCTCCCGCCGCGATCTTGTCGAGGACCACGATTTCTGCCACTAGACCACTCCTGAGGTTGTCGCTGTCACACCACCGAAGGCTGCACCAACGGCGGCGGCGGAGAACCCCGACGGCACGAGCTGCACACGATCGGAAAGTTCGAGCGAGGCGAGGAACGGTGACGACGACGCCCAGCCTTCGAGCACATCGCGCACAGCGCGCAGCAACGGTTCTCCGAGGGAGCTGATGCCCCCTCCGATGACAACGGTATCGACATCGACGGTGAGAACAAGCACCCGAACCGCCGAGGCCACGTTCTCGACCAGGCGCTTGCGCACCTCCAGGGCCTGAGGATCGCCGCCATCCGCCGCGTCGAAGAGCGCCTGCACGGGATGCGCGGCCTCCGTCGGCCACTGGCGCGCGACGGCCGAACCCGAGGCCATCATCTCGAGACACCCGCGCTGGCCGCAGGAGCAGATCGGTCCGCTCGGATCGACCGGAATGTGGCCGATCTCGCCGGCCGTGCCACGTGATCCCCGCCACAGCCGCCCGTTGAGCACGAGCCCGGCGGCGAGGCCGGTGCCGAGGTTGAGGTAGGCCATCGAGTGGACATCCGGCAAGCCGAGCAGGTGGAATGCCCCGAGCGCGGCGGCATTCACGTCGTTCTCCACGCGGACCGAGACACCGATACGCCTGGCGAGTTCTGTTCCGAGCTCGAGACCCTCGACACCGAGATTGACCGCATGGGAGACCCGCCCGGTCGCGCTGTCCACGGCACCGGGGATGCCGACGCCGACGGATTCGAAGTCGCCGGTCGCGATGCCGCCGAGCGCGGCGAGTCGTGTCACCGCCTGCACAGCGGTCTCGAGCACCGCTACCGCGCCGAGGCCGGTCGGTAGGCGGAGTTGCTGCGTGACGCGACCGTCGTCGTCGATGGCCACGGCATCCGTCTTCGTGCCCCCGATGTCTACGCCGACCCTCATCGCGAGCCCGCACTTTCGCCATCGAGCCCGTGCGCAGCACGGCGGTCGAGCCACTCGAGAAGAGCCGCGCCGACATGACGCGATGCGCCGAACGTGGCGACGTCCGCGTACGCACGGTCGTCCCCCGGCCAGCCGAGGTCGACGATGACGGTGGATGGATGCTGCGCACGCAGGTCATCGATGAGCTCGCGTATCCAGGCGTGCCGATGGTTGTCTCGACCGAGCAGGATCAACTGGGTCCCGGCCGGCACCTCGAGTTCGCCGCCCTCCGCGAGTCGGGCAATCGTCTCGTCCGGTGGAGCCCACGGTGCGCGGCCGACCGCGATGTTGGCGGAGGTCTCGAGGGCCACCAGCATCCGCTCGGCCTGCACCTCCAACCCGGGCCGCACGTCGAAGGCGCCCGCGGTACGTACCAGGTCGAATTCCGGCTCGTCCTCCGCTGTGACATATTCTGGAATCGGAATGCTCTCGGCCTGAAGGCGCAGCTCGTGCGCGAGAGCGGCGTTTCTGGCCACCGCATCCGCGAGTCTTCCGGGTGCGATAGCACCGCTGAGTGACGCCGCCTCGATGGCGGCTTCGATCTCGCCAAGCTGTTCGTCGGTGTTCTCAGTGCCGATGCACAGCAGGTCGCAGCCGGCGGCGATCGCTCGCGCCGCGGCCCGGGGAATCCCGATCTCGCCGCTGGCACCGGCCATGTCGAGGGCATCGGTGATGATGACACCCTCGAAGCCGAGTTCTCCGCGGAGGAGGCCGTTCAGGATCGTCGTCGAGAAGGTGGCGGGAGCAGATGCGTCGACCTGCGGCAGCAGGATGTGCGAGGTCATGATGGTGCGGCTGCCGGCGGCGATGGCAGCGACGAAAGGCTGCAGCTCCCGCGCCCTCAACTGTTCGAGAGAGAGGTCGACGACGGGGAGCGCGAGGTGCGAGTCCTGCGCGGTGTCGCCGTGCC
>JAODMW010000016.1 GCA_025464815.1 Microbacteriaceae bacterium
TTCGCCACGCAGGCGGGTATGGCGGACACCGCGTGGTGTTCCCGGGCGCGGTATGCGCTCGGGGTCTCGCCGACGAGTTCGGTGAACCGTGAGCTGAAGGAGCCGAGCGAGGTACAGCCGACCGCCAAGCATGCATCGGTCACGCTCATTCCCGCGCGCAGGAGCGCCATGGCCCGCTCGATCCGACGGGTCATCAGGTAGCTGTACGGCGTCTCGCTATAGGCAGCCCGGAACTGCCGCGAGAAGTGCGCCGGAGACATGAGCGCATGGCGAGCCATCGTCGGCACATCCAGCGGACGCGCATACTCCCGGTCGATCAGATCTCGCGCCCGACGCAGGTGCGCGAGGTTCACGAGGCCCTCCGGAGTCATGCGACGAGACTACCATCCGGCCGCATCTGCAGGCCCATGCCGGTATGAGCCTAGGCGTCCGGCGCGACCGCCTTCGACAGCCGTTTCGCCACCCGCGCGATTATGAAGATCGACATTACGAGCAGACCGATCAGCAGCACGCTGAAGAGCAGGAAGGTTCCGGGCTGCACCCACGCGCCCGAACCGAAATCGCCCCAGCCGAGCGGTCCGCCCGTGGCGACATCTCCGACGATGCGGAGCGCGAACGGCCCGACCACGAGCAGCGAGGCGACGATGAAGATGCTGAGCGGGACGGCCGAGGTCCAGAGCACCCTGCGCAGTCGGCGGATGACCGGCTCGCGATCCGCACGACGCGACGACACCGGCTGCGCGAGCGCCTCATCCACGTTCTTGCGGACATAGGTGAGGATCACGGCAGCGGCGGCGGCGAGAACCGAGGCCGCCGCGAGCGGGACGTCAATCATCGTGCTGCTCCGCCGCGAGGATCTCGAGGAGCACGTCGAAACTGGACTTCTCCACCCGGTACTGGTTGACATGCCCGTGCACCCTGCCGATTGCGGGATAGTCACCGCCGCGCGAGGCGATGCGGTCGTTGAGTGCGTCGACCAGGGTGTCAGAGCCCGGCACGATGACGCGCGCCGAGGACTCGTCCGATGCGGGCTCCGAATCGTCGAGCAGCTGCTGCAGCGAGCCCGTGATGGCCGCCTGCAGCTGGTACTGGTACTTCGACATGACGGCGCGGAGCAGGGTACGACTCCGGGAGGCCGTGGTCTGGAAGAGCGCGCTGACCGTCGCGGCCGAGGGCAGCCGCTGTGCGAAAACGGTTTCGATGAGCAGGTAGAGGCGCCAGACGAGGAAGTCGTCCGCTCGGCTGAATGCCTCCTGCCCGAGGAACATGGCCAGGTATTCGCGCGTCGCGGCCTCGGAGACCGACTTCAGCCGGCCATCCAGCTCTCCGACTGTGCAGCCGAATGCGTGCGCCAGTTGCCTGCGTTCCTCCATGCTGAGCGCCTTCATCGCTGCCTCCCCAATGGCTCAACGCTACGCTGCACCACCGACCCGCGAACAGGGTCCGTTCATGCCGGGCCGGCGACAGGCCGCCGGGTACGTCAGACTTGACCCGCACACCGACGAAAGGCCAGCATGACGATTCGCGCCGCGGCAGACGGTTCAGCCCTCGGCAATCCGGGACCGGCCGGATGGGCCTGGTATGTCGACGACAGCTGCTGGGCGGCTGGCGGCTGGAAACATGCCACCAACAACCAGGCCGAACTCACCGCTGTGCTGCAGCTCTTTCGCGCGACCGCCCACCTCGCCGACGACCTATTGATCCTGTGCGACAGCCAGTACGTGATCAACTGCGTGACCAAGTGGATGCCCGGCTGGAAGAAGAAGGGCTGGCGCAAGGCCGACGGCAAACCCGTGATGAACGTCGAGTTGCTCAAAGAGATCGACGCGGAACTCGTCGGACGCACGTACCGTTTCGAGTGGGTGAGGGGCCATGCCAACCATCCGCTGAACGAGGCGGCGGACAGCCGCGCTCGGGCGGTGTCCGAGGCCTACCTGCGCGGGACCCCGATCCCGACCGGACCGGGCTGGGTTCGTGCCGGTGACGCGTCGAGCCCCCGTCCGGCCGCAACCGAGCTGGCACCGACAGTACCTCAGACGGCGCCGGCGCTTTTCGCGTTCGACGGAGAGGACGAAAGCGGTGGCGACGAGGTCGACGTGACGATCAGATTGACCGCCACGGAGTATGAGCGCCTGCAATCCCGCGCCCGCGCCCGGGGTGTTCGGCCGGAGCAGCTGCTCAAGGACCTGATCTAGCCGGCATACCTACCCGGCCGGTCTTTACGGCGAGGGGACACGGTGGCACGATGCATGAAGGGGCCCTCCCGTGACCACCCACTATCCAGACACGAACACGAGGAGATCGACATGACCACGCCGACCAGCAGCACACAAGGATTTCTTCCCGGCTTGCCGGTGGGGGTGTTCAGAATCCATCGCGGTGAACTCATCGCCGTAGCGATCATCGGCATCGTGCTCGGTGTGATCGCTCTCCTCTGGCCGGGAGTGAGCCTCCTCACGGTCGCTGTGATCTTCGGAAGCTACCTGATCGCATCCGGGATCTTCCGTATCACCGCAGCCTTCGTCGCCGACGGGCTGACGACAGGCCTGCGCTGGCTCACCGGGATCATGGGGCTGCTCGTGATCGTGGCCGGTGTCATCTGCCTGGCGAATCCGTTCCAGTCGCTCATCGTTCTCGCTTTCGTCATCGGTATCGGCTGGATAGCGGAGGGGATCGTCGACGTCATGTCTGGCGTGCGCGGTGTGATCACCCCTCGCTGGCTCGGATTCGTGAGCGGCATCGTCTCGATCCTGGCAGGCATCGCGACCTTCCTGCTGCCGGCGTTCGCGCTCGTGACCTTCGTCATTTTCGGCGCGGTGCTGCTCATCGTGGTCAGTGTCACCACGCTGCTCACCCTCCCGCGCAAACGCAAGGACGAGCACGTCACGGCGTAGCGATCAGCTCCGGCCGACGGCAGGCGGGTGTTCCACCCACCATTCGGTGAAGTCGCTCGCGCGCCCGTCGGCAGCTAACCGGATCACCCAGAGGTTGCTGTAGTCGGAGCTGTCCGGATAGATCGTCTCACCCTGCACGAAGGCGAGGTCGCCCGCGATCGCGAGCACGTGCCACTCGAAGCGATGGTTGCCCGGCGTGTCGCCCGCTTCAGTCCAGCCGTCGATGATCTCCTGGTGCCCGCGCCACGGTTCGCCGTATGGCTGCGTGCGATAGGTGGCGTCCTCGGTGAAGATCGCTCGGATATCCTCGGGGTCATTACTCTCCCAGGCTTTGAGATAGCCGTTCATCCACCCGGTGATCGCGTCGGTCATGATTCACTTGTACACCAGAGGTGCGCCCGGCGCACCGGTCACCCCGACCCGAACAGGAGCAGACGGATGCCCGGCTCGATCATTCTCGACGTACTGCTCTGCCTGCTGCTGCTCACCTACACGATCTACGGTTTCCGCGCCGGTTTCGCTCTCAGCCTCGCGGGGATCGTCGGATTCGTCGTCGGTGCGATCGCCGCGTTCTTCGCTATTCCGCTCGTCGCCGGCTGGGTGTCGGCCAGCCAGTGGCGACTGCCCGGGATCATCGGCGCGATCATCCTTCTCATCGGAGGAGGCCAGGGCATTGGTGTCGCGCTCGGGCGGCTGATCCGGCGCCAGGTGAACAAGTCCCCGCTCCGCACGCTGGACCGCGTGCTCGGGGCCGCTGTCACTCTCGTCGTCGCGGCGATCGTCACCTCCATGCTCGCCTTCAGCCTGGGTTCGCTGGGAGTTCCGTTCGTCTCCCAGGCGATCGGTTCATCCGCCGTGGTGACGACGATCGATCGCATCACGCCGGATCCGATCAAGTCGCTCGAAGCCACTGTGCGCTCTCTCGTCGCGCAGGACGGACTCCCCCGCCTGTTCGACGCCATCGGCACAGGCGCTCCGGTGGCAGTACCGAGCGACGGAACGGTTACAGCGGCGCAGCAGGCGGCCGCCCAATCGGTCGTCAAGATCGTCGGCAACGCGTACCAGTGCGGGCAGAACCAATCGGGCAGCGGGTTCGTCGTCTCCGCCGGTCGTGTCGTGACGAACGCCCATGTCGTGGCAGGAGTGAGCGAACCGGTCGTCGAGTCGCAGGGCGGCGGTGCCTGGCCTGGCCGAGTCGTCTATTTCGACACGGCGAACGACCTCGCCGTGCTCGCG
>JAODMW010000024.1 GCA_025464815.1 Microbacteriaceae bacterium
CTCTTCGGGTCGGGGTGCTCGGCGCGAGCCAGGGCGGCGGCATCTCCCTCGCGGCGGCCGGACTCGTTCCGGATCTCGCGGCGGTGGCCGCGTACGTACCGTTCCTGTGCGACTTCCCACGGGCCACGGTCATCACCGACAACGATCCGTACAAGGAGATCGGGCGGTACCTGTCCGTGCACCGCCTCAGTTCGGCACAGGCGCACGAGACCCTGTCCTACTTCGACGGGGTCAACTTCGCCAAGCGGGCCATGTCGCCGGCCATGATCACGACGGCGCTCATGGATCCGATCTGCCCGCCATCGACGGTGTTCGGCGCCTACAACAACTACGCCGGCCCGAAGAACATCACGGTCTGGCAGTACAACGGGCACGACGGCGGTGGTGTGCAGGACGATCTGCTCGCCCTGCAACACTTCACCACGACGCTGCGCGCCTAGCCGAACGCGCCGAGCCGAACGAGCCTAGAGCGGGTTCGCGACCCAGTAGCTGCCGCCGGGGTAGCCGTACTCCGCGATCGAGCTCTGCAGCATCTCGCTGCTCGCTCCTGGCGCGGTCGGCGGCCAATACCGGCCGCTCGAGACGGAGATCGGCGAGGCGAAGTGCTCGTGAAGGTGGTCGGCGAATTCGATCATTCGACCGGACTTCGTGCCGGAGACGGCGAGGTAGTCGAACATCGAGAGGTGCTGCACCGTTTCGCACAGGCCGACGCCGCCGGCGTGCGGACAGACCGGAATACCGAACTTCGCGGCCAACAGCAGGATCGAGATGTTCTCGTTCACCCCGCCCACCCGGCACGCGTCCATCTGCAGGATGTCGAGCGACTTCGCCTGCAGCATCTGTTTGAAGATCACCCGGTTGGCAACGTGCTCGCCGGTGGCGACCGGCATCGGGGCCAGACGCCTCGCGATCTCCGCGTGCCCGAGGATGTCGTCGGGACTCGTCGGCTCCTCGATCCAGGCCAGGTCGTACTCGGCGAGCTGGCTCATCCACTCCACCGCCTCATCCACATCCCAACGCTGGTTGGCGTCCACGGCGATTCGGATGTCAGGACCGACAGCCTCGCGCGCGATGCGCAGTCGACGCTTGTCGTCCTCGATGTCCGCGCCGACCTTCAGCTTGATCTGGGCGAATCCGCTCGCGACGGCCTCCTTCGCCAGCCGTTCGAGCTTCGCGTCGTCGTAGCCGAGCCAGCCCGGTCCGGTCGTGTAGGCGGGGTAGCCGTTGGCGATGAGCTCCTGCTCGCGCTCGCCGATGCCGTCCCTGGCGGCGCGGAGGATCTCAAGCGCCTCATCCCGCGTGATCGCGTCGCTGAGGTAACGGAGGTCGACGAGGTCCAGAATCTCCTCGGGGGAGAACCCGGCGAGGTGTTTCCACAGCGGCTCGCCGCTGCGCTTGGCACGCAGGTCCCACAGCGCGTTGATCACCGCGCCGATCGCCATGTGCATCACGCCCTTCTCCGGTCCGAGCCAGCGGAGCTGCGAGTCGTGCAGCATCTCCTTCCAGGTCGCACCCATATCGGCGAGCAGCTCTTCAACGTTGCGGCCGACGAAGCGTGAAGCGAGCGCGTCGATCGCCGCCACCTCCACCTCATTGCCCCGACCGATGGTGAAGACGAAGCCGTGACCGCTCAGACCGTCGTCGCTGTCCGTGACGATGCGCAGGTATGCGGCGGAGTAGTCGGGGTCCGGGTTCATCGCATCGGAACCGTCGAGCATCAGGGACGTGGGAAACCGCACGTCCAGTGTCTCGAACGCCGTGATCGTGCTCATGAGTCTCCCTTGGCTTGAGCCGTAAACATCCGATGTCTATTCTGGCAAAGACGCCGCGATTCGACAATAGTCGCGCAGATCAGTCGACAGTTCCGATGTCTGCCGTGAACTCACTCGCTAGAATCCGGACATGGCTGTCACCGACGAAGCAATCGACCGCATTCGCACGATGATCCTGAGCGGCGAACTCAAGCCGGGTCAGCGCCTGCCGCCGGAGAGCGAACTGAGCGATCGTCTCGGCCTGTCGCGCAATTCGCTGCGCGAAGCGGTGAAAGCCCTCGAACTGATCAGGGTCCTGGATGTGCGACGGGGCGACGGCACGTACGTCACCAGCCTTGAGCCCAGCCTGCTCCTCGAAGCCGTCCAATTCGTGGTGGACCTCCACCAGGACCAGTCGGTGTTGGAACTCTTCGAGGTGCGGCGGATCATGGAGTCCTCGGCCGCCGCGCTCGCCGCGAGCCGCAGCACACCCGAATTCATCGCGGAACTGCGTGCGTCCATCGACGGGGTCTCCGAGACGCCGGGTGTCGAAGCACTCGTCACGCATGACCTCGAGTTCCATCGGCGTATCACCGCTGCAAGCGGCAACGAATATCTGCTCACCCTGCTGGATGCGCTCAGCACGCGCACGGTGCGTGCCCGGCTGTGGCGCGGGATCACCGAAGACAAGTCGGCCGATATCACCCTCTCCGAGCATCG
Organism: Microbacteriaceae bacterium; assembly: GCA_025464815.1. GTDB lineage: Bacteria > Actinomycetota > Actinomycetes > Actinomycetales > Microbacteriaceae > Lacisediminihabitans. The sequence continues at coordinate 2,472 of JAODMW010000024.1, forward strand.
CTACATCGTGGACGCGCTGGAGAGCGGCGATGCCGATCTGGCGAGGGCACTCGTGACGGCGCACATTTCAGGCGTCGAACGCTGGCTCAAGAAATCTCTCGGCTGATCGGGCGACAAATTCGTCCAAACATCGGGTGTTAAGCCACGATCTGTGATGGAATTGGGACTCTGGGTTCGAAACCGGGCTCAAAAATAGGATGTTCGCGATGGCGCGAGCGAGAGGACTGTGTCGTGAAATTCATGCGGTTGGGCCCCGTGGGCGCCGAAAAACCCGCCGTGCTGGCCGACGACGGGGTGCTCTATGACCTCAGCTCACTCACCGCAGACATCGACGGCGAATTTCTCGCGCGCGGCGGACTCGTGGAGGCTGCGACGGCGCTCGCGGCGCGCACACTCCGGAAGATCGACGACCCGGCCGACGGCTCCGGGCTGCGCATCGGTGCTCCCATCGCGAGACCCACGGCAGTGATCTGCATCGGCATGAACTACGCGGCGCACGCGGCGGAATCCGGGTCGCAGCCGCCGACGCGAACGGTGATCTTCTTCAAGCATCCGAACACCGTCGTCGGACCATTCGATGCCGTTCGCATTCCACCCGGATCGCAGAAGACCGACTGGGAGGTCGAGTTGGCCGTCGTGATCGGCACGCGCGCCCGCTACCTCGCGTCGCCCGCGGAAGCGCTCGAACATGTCGCGGGCTTCGCGGTTTCGAACGACGTCTCGGAGCGCGAATACCAGCTGGAGATCTCCGGCGGCCAGTGGAGCAAGGGCAAGAGCAGCGAGACCTTCAACCCGCTCGGGCCATGGCTGGTGCCGGCTTCCGAATTCGGGGACGGTTCGGCACACGGCATCCGGTCCTGGGTGAACGGCGAGGCTCGTCAGGACTCCAACACCAGCGATCTCATTTTCGATGTGGCCCAGGTGGTCTACGAGTTGAGCCAGTACATGGTGCTCGAACCGGGAGACCTCATCAATACCGGAACGCCGCAGGGCGTCGCGCTCTCCGGACGGTTCCCGTATCTGCGCGATGGCGACACGGTCGAGTGCGAGATCGACGGCCTCGGCCGGCAGTCGCAGCGGGTCGAACAGGGCGTAGCGTGACCCCGTCCGCTGCCGCCGTGGGCGGCTCGACCCGGGCCATCGGGCGTGGCGGCCTTCGTGTCGGGCCCTATGGCTTCGGTGTCGCACCGATCGCCAACCTCGGTCGGGTGGTCGAGCCCGAAGACGCCAGGGCCGCACTCGACGCCGCGTGGGAGCAGGGCATCCGGTACTTCGATACGGCACCGCACTACGGTGTCGGTCTCGGCGAGCAGCGCCTTGGTGCGTTCCTGCGCGACCAGCCGCGCGACGAGTTCGTCATCTCGACCAAGGTCGGTCGACTGCTCGTTCCCGGCGCAGGAGGATTGCAACCCGATACGCAGGGCTTCGATGTGCAGACGCCGCTCGTACGGCAGCTCGACTACAGCCGCGACGGAGTGTTGCGCTCTGTGGAAGAGAGCCTCGAACGCATGGGTCTCGACCGCATCGACATCGTTTTCGTGCATGATCCGGATGACCACTATCGCGAGGCGATGGATGGCGCGTTCCCGGCGCTGGAAGAGTTGCGATCGCAGGGCATGATCGCGTCGTATGGTGCCGGCATGAACCAGTCGGCCATGCTCGCCGACTTCGTGCGTCATACCGATGCCGACGTCGTGATGTGTGCCGGCCGGTACTCGCTGCTCGAGCAGGGACCACTCGACGATCTGCTGCCGATCGCACTGGAGCGCGGCGTTTCCGTCGTCGCGGCCGCCGTCTTCAATTCCGGCCTCCTCGCCCGCGATCGCCCTCCGGCCGATGCCACATACAACTACGCGCCGCCGTCTGCCGAGCTGCTCGCCAGGGTGAACGCGCTCGCCGACGTGTGCGAGTCCCATGGCGTCTCGCTGCCGGCCGCCGCCATCCAGTTCGCGCTCGGACACCCCGCGGTCGCCACAGTGTGTGTCGGCGCCCGATCGGCCGAGCAGGTCGAACGCAACGTGTCGCTTTTCAACGTCGACATCCCCGCCGATCTCTGGAAGCAGCTCGCCGACGATGGACTGATCCGCGCCGACGCTCCGACCCCTGATTGACCCGATCCATCCGCTAGTTCACTGGAGAGCAGCACATGATCATCACCGCAGTCGACGTCGTTCGGGTGGCCGTGCCCGCCTATGATCCGCCCTTCGTCTGGAGGCACGGCCTCCCCGGATCCGAGCCGGCGGCCGATGGAGCGTGGCTTCTCATCCGCACCGATGCCGGTATCACCGGCCTCAGCTTCGCCCTTCGCGGGGCCATGCTGGAGGACGTGGTGGACCGACGGCTCAGGGCCGAGCTGGTCGGGCAGGATCCGCTCGCCCGGGAATACCTCTGGCACCGGGTGTGGGAGCTCGACCGCATCGACCGAGTCCCCGTCTTCGTGCAGGGCATCGTCGATGTGGCGCTGTGGGACATCGCCGGCAAGGCCGTCGAACTGCCGGTCTACCAGTTGCTCGGGTCGTTTCGCGAGTCGATCCCTGCATACGCCTCCACGGTGACGTTCGGCTCGATCGAGGAGTATCTCGACGTCGCAGACCAGTGTCTCGAACTCGGCTACCCCGCAATCAAGCTGCACGCCTGGGG
>JAODMW010000044.1 GCA_025464815.1 Microbacteriaceae bacterium
ACCCAGGCCGCCGAGCGGGAGTACCTCGCGACGGGCGCCATCGACGAGGCCACTAGCTTCTCGCTCAGCCGCACGCCGTTTCCCCGATTGGGCCGACCGGAAGACGTCACCGGCGCCGCCCTGTTCCTCGCCTCGGACGATTGCACGTTCGTCTCGGGTCACAACCTCATGGTCGACGGCGGCTGGCTCGCCTACTGACCGCGTCTCCGCCATCCGCCGCCCGTGAAAGAGAAAGCAACCATGTTCAGACTCGATAACCGTGTCGCCGTCATCACCGGGGCCGCCTCCGGAATCGGCGCGGCCACCGCAAAGCTCTTCGCCGAGACGGGTGCCGACCTCGTGCTCGGCAGCCACTCGGCCGACGGCCACGATATCGAGTCGCTTCGGGCCTCCATCGTCGAACTGGGTCGCCGCGTGACGGTGATCGACGTGGACGTGCGCCGGGAGGAGGATGTCAACCGTCTTGTCGATACCGCGGCGACCGAATACGGCGGAGTCGACATCGTGGTCGCCAATGCCGCGATCGCTCGACGCAGGGAGTCCTCGATTCTCTCTGACACGGACTGGAACGACACGCTCGATGTGGATCTCACCGGCGTCTGGCGCGCTTTCCGCGCCGCCATCCCTCTTATGAGGGAGGCAGGCTATGGACGGCTGCTCGCGACCACATCGACCGCGGGAGCGTTCGAGGCATGGCAGGAGCACGCACACTACTCGGCGGCGAAAGCCGGGATCACCGGGCTCGTGCGATCTCTTGCGGCCGAACTCGGCCCGGACGGAATCACCGTCAACGCGATCGCCCCGGGCATCATCGAGACTCCGCAGACTCTGGACGCCATCAACTCGCTCGGCGCGGATGGAGTCGCCGAGACGGGAAGGCGCCAGCCCATCCGCCGCGTCGGTGCGCCACTCGATATCGCGAAGGGCTTCCTGTTCCTCGGGAGTGAGGACTCATCCTTCATCACAGGGCAGACGATGATCATCGACGGTGGCCGGATGCTCCTCCGAGGCTAGGCGCTACTCCTCGAAGGTGTTCACCATCGCGTGTGCGGCACGGTCGAGGTATCCCCACAGGGTCGCGTCGTCGAGGGGAGAGAGTTCGAGGCTGTCCACCGCGACCCGCATGTGGGAGAGCCAGCGGTCGCGGGCATCCGGGTTGACCTTGAATGGCAGGTGCCGCATGCGCAGGCGAGGGTGACCGCGCTGCTCCGAATAGGTGCCGGGGCCACCCCAGTACTGCTCCAGGAATCCCGTGAGGCGCTGGATCGCGCCCTCGAGGTCTTCGGCGGGGTACATCGGCAGCAGCACGGGGTCCGATGCGATGCCCTCGTAGAAGCGCCGCACCAACCTCTCGAAGGTGGGCCTGCCGCCGATCTTGTCGTAGAAATTGCCCGTCGCGGCTTCGCCGTGCTCGCTGACGCGGAGGGTGACGGGGTTCACCTGGTTGCCGGGTTTCGTGTCGTCGCTCATGCGCGTGGCTTTCGTGGGGGCTTCGGGCTCTCGGTGGACGCGATCGGGTTCGGCCGGGTGCGGGGAGGACGACTGCCGTTGATGCTCTCTGCGCTCTCGAATCCGCTCAGCACGACGCTGTTGAGACTGGGCAGCTGGATGCCCATCTCATCGAGGGTCGCTTTGAGCCTGGCGCGAAGGTCCCTGGCGACGTCGTCTTTGCTGCCCGGGCGTGTCTTCAACACGAGGCGGATGACGATGGCTTCGGCCGAGATCGACTCGATTCCCCAGATCTCCGGCTTCTCGAGGATGCGGGTGCGCCATTTCGTGTTGGTGGCCATGTCGGTCGCCGTCGCGAGCATCCGCTCCTGCACCGCCTGCACATCCGCGTCGTAGGGTACGGCGAGGTCGATGATCACCCGCGACCAGCCCTGCGACATGTTGCCGACCCGCAGGATCTCGCCGTTGCGCACGAACCAGACGGTGCCGTTGACGTCTCTCAGCTGGGTGACGCGGATGCCGACCGACTCGACCATGCCCGTCGCGAACCCGGTGTCCACGATATCGCCGACCCCGAGCTGGTCTTCTGCAACCATGAACAGCCCGTTGAGCACGTCTTTGACGATGTTCTGGGCGCCGAATCCGAGGCCGGCGCCGATCGCCGCAGTGATGAGAGCGAACGAGCCGATGATGTTCGCGTCGATGGTCGTGACGACGAGCAGCAGGGAAACGATGACCAGCACGACCGCGACGATGTTGTTGAGCACGCTGCCGAGGGTGCGTGTGCGCTGCACGAGACGAACGGCGCTGAGCGGCGAGGCGAGCAGCGCTTGCGTGTCGTCGATGCTCTGGCGTTTCTTCACGCCATTGACGATGCGTCTGACGACGCGGTCGATGACGAACCTCAGCGCGATGCGGAGCACGACCGTGACGACGATGATCGTGAGAACCCGAAAGGCTTTGCCATAGAGCGTACTGGGGTCGAAAAGGTCCTGCCAGAACGTGGTCCAGCTCATATGTCGAGTTCTCCCTTCGTAGCTTTCGAGTCTATTCGGGCACGCTGAAGGAACCTTCACATGACCGCGGCACGAAGGAGGAGGCTAGGCGTCCCGCCGTTTCAACAGCACGGAAGCGATGACCAGCAGCACGACCACCCAGGCGACGAGCACGAGTGCACCCTGCCACGGGTCGAGCACGATGGCACCGGGCGACCCGGCCTGTGCGACTACGCCGGTCGTATAGGCGTACATCCGGCCTCCGGCGCTGTCCGGCAGGAAGGCGCCGACATTCTGGGCCCACTCGGCCCGCGTGACACCGACCAGGATCCTCAGCACGATGGGCACGACCAGGATCAAACCCAGCGCCGCCGCGATGCCTCCTGCGCTGTTGCGCACGATCGCACCGATCGCGAGCGACAGTATTCCGATGAGCGCGAGATAGCCGGCAGCACCGAGGATCGCGAGCAGGTAGGCGGAATCGCCGAAGTCGGGATGGACGCCGACCCCCGACAGCACGGGTGCCGTGACCAGTACGGTGATGATCATCGCCACGAGACTCACGACGAAGGTGGTCAGACCGAGCACCAGAATCTTGGCGATGAGGGCGGGCAGCCGCTTCGGGACCGCTGTGAGCGTCGATCGGATCATGCCCGTGCCGTATTCACCCGTGATGACAAGAGCGCCGAGCACGGAACTCACGAGCTGGCTGAAGCCGACGCTGAGCGTGGCCGCCTGCAGCGCGATGTTCTGCTGGCCGGCATGATCGAGGGTGCCGCCGGGTTGGAGAGTGAACGCGAGCAGCACTCCAAGACCGATCGTGACGGCGACGATGATCACATAGCACCAGACGGTCGAGCGCAGGCTGAAGAGCTTGATCCATTCGGAACGCAGGATACCGGCGAAGGAGAGTCTGGCGGTGGGAACCGAGCTGTGCACGCTGATCGCGCTCATCGGACGACCTCCTCGTTCGCGAGGCCACCGGCGTGGTATTCGACTTCGTCCTGGGTGAGCGCCATGTATGCGTCCTCGAGCGAACCGGCGGCCGGAGTCAGTTCGTGCAGTACGACACCCGCACTCGCCGCGAGTTCTCCGATCCGCGGGGCGGTGAGTCCGTTGACCTCGAGCAGGTCGACCTCGGTGCTGGTCACGGTCACCTCTGGCGTCGAGAGAAGCTGGGCAAACCGCACGGCGTCGGGGGTGCGCACACGCACCGCAGTTCCGGTGGACATCGCCACGATGTCGCCCACCGGAGCATCCGCGATCACACGGCCGCGTCCGAGCACGATGATGTGGTCGGCGGTCTGTGCCATCTCGCTCATGAGGTGGGAGGAGAGGAAAACCGTCCTGCCCTCGCCGGCGAGGTGCTTCACGAGGTTGCGAACCCAGACGACACCCTCGGGGTCGAGCCCGTTGACCGGTTCGTCGAGGATGAGGGTGGCCGGGTCACCGAGAAGGGCCGCGGCGATTCCGAGTCGCTGTCCCATGCCGAGCGAGAATCCGCCGACGCGCTTGCGCGCCACGGATTCCAGGCCGGTGAGTGCGATCACCTCGTGGACGCGCTTTCTGCCGATGCCGTGCGTCGCACCGACCGCCAGCAGGTGATTGAATGCGCTGCGGCCGGTGTGCATCGCCTTCGCGTCCAGCAGCACGCCAACCTCGCGCAGGGGTGCGTGATGCTCGGCGTAATGCTTGCCGTTCACCGTCACCGAGCCCGTCGATGGGCGGTCGAGACCGACGATCAGGCGCATCGTGGTCGACTTGCCAGCGCCGTTGGGGCCGAGGAAGCCGGTGACGATTCCCGGCCGGACCGTGAAAGTCACCCCGTCGACGGCCGTCTTGGCACCATATCGTTTGCTGAGCTCGCGCGCTTCGATCACGAAATATTCCTCATGCCCCCACCCTAGGCGGCGAGGATCGGCCGCGAATCATCCCTGTGGTGTATATCCTGCGGCGGCCGGCCCGGACTACACCTCGTCGGCGTCCTTCGCCTGCACCAGCAGTGCACGCTCCACACCGGCGAGGTTCTCTGTGACCAGGCGGCGCAGCGCAGGGATGTCGGGGTTGGCGTCCAGCCATGCCTTCGTCGCGTCGACGAGAGCCTGTGAGGCCAGCGGCGACGGGTACAGTCCCACGACGATGTACTCGGCGATCTTGTAGCTGCGGTTCTTCCAGATGTCATTCAGCGCCGCGAAGTACGGCTCGACGAGCGACTCGAGCGACGACGGGTCGTTCGTGTGCTGGTAGCCGAGGGTCACGTTGCGCACGATCGCGTTCGGCAGGTCGGCCGAATCGACAAGAGAGTCGAAAGCCGCACGCTTTCCCTCCGCCGTCGGGAAGGTCGCGCGAGCACGCGCCGCGGCCTGCTGGCCGTTGGAGGTGTTGTCCCCGTCGAGCGCTGCCTGGATATCCGCATCCGTCGCAGCACCGGCGAGCACCAGTCCTTCGAGCAACTCCCAGCCGAGGTCGGTGTCGATCTGGAGACCGGCGAGCGGCGCGCTGCCATCGATGAGTCCACGGAGGGCTGCGACGTGCTCGTCCGTCGATGCAATTCCCGCAAAGAACTTCACGAACTGGAACTGTGCGTCAGAGCCTGCCTCGGCCGCCTGGGCGAGCGTCCAGAGCCGGTCGCCGACCTCGCGGATGGTCGCTTCGCGCGTCGACGGCGCCACGTAGACGCGCGCGACAGTGGCGAGCTGCGAGAGCGTGGTGCGGATCGTCGTGCTTTCCGTCTCGCTCGCGATGTTTCCGAGCACGAGGCGCACGTAGTCGCTCGCCTTCGACTCGGCGTCACGAGTCGCGTCCCAGGCCGCACCCCAGACGAGCGAACGGGCGAGCGGGTTGTCGATGTCTTCGAGGTGCCCGATGGCGACGGCGAGCGAGTCGTCGTCGAGACGGATCTTCGCGTAAGCGAGGTCGTCGTCGTTGAGCAGCACGAGCGCGGGCGTGGCGCAGCCGACGAGCTCCGGAACCTCGGTGCGTTGCCCGTCAACGTCCAGCTCCACCTGGTGCACGCGCACGAGTTTGTCGTCGACAAAGTCATACAGGCCTACCGCGAGACGGTGTGGGCGGATCGTGGGGTAGTCGGATGCCGCGGACTGCAGAATCGCGAACGCCGTCATGGTTCCCGCGGCATCCGTCTCGATCTCGGGACGCAAGGTGTTCACGCCGGCGGTCTCGAGCCAGAGCCTGGACCATCCGCTCAGATCCCGCCCGCTTGTCACCTCGAGTTCGGCGAGCAGGTCGGCGAGCTCCGTGTTCCCGTAGGCGTTCTTCGCGAAGTAGGCCGCGACGCCCGCGAAGAAGGCGTCGATTCCGACCCAGGCGACGAGCTGTTTGAGTACCGATCCGCCCTTGGCGTATGTGATGCCGTCGAAGTTGACCTGAACGTCTTCGAGATCGTTGATCGTCGCCACGACCGGGTGGGTCGACGGGAGCTGGTCCTGGCGATAGGCCCAGCTCTTCTCCATCGCCTGGAAGGTCGTCCAGGCCTCGGTCCATTCGGTGGCTTCTGCGGTGGCCATCGTCGAGGCCCACTCGGCGAAGGACTCGTTGAGCCAGAGGTCGTTCCACCACTTCATGGTCACGAGGTCGCCGAACCACATGTGGGCGAGCTCGTGAAGGATCGTGACCACCCGCCGTTCCTTGATCGCGTCGGTCACCTTGGAACGGAAGACGTAGGTCTCTGTGAAGGTGATCGCGCCTGCGTTCTCCATCGCGCCTGCGTTGAATTCCGGGACGAAGAGCTGGTCGTACTTGGCGAAGGGGTAGGCGTAGTCGAACTTCTCCTCGTAGTACGCGAAGCCCTGGCGGGTCTTCTCGAAGATGTAGTCGGCATCCATGTACTGGCTGAGCGACTTGCGCGAGAAGATACCCAGCGGGATGACGCGGCCGTCGCTCGACGTCAGTTCGCTGCGAACGACGGCATAGGGCCCCGCCACGAGCGCGGTGACATAGCTGGAAAGCACGGGGGTCGGGTCGAAGCTCCAGGTGGCGGAGTCAGTCCCTTCTACGGTCTCGGGGACCGGCGTCGGGGAGTTGCTCACGACCTCCCAATAGGCGGGAGCGGTGACGGTGAACCTGAAGGTGGCCTTCAGGTCGGGTTGTTCGAAGACAGCGAAGACCCGGCGGGAGTCCGGCACTTCGAACTGCGTGTAGAGGTACACCTCGTCGTCGACCGGATCGACGAAACGGTGGAGGCCTTCGCCCGTGTTGGTGTATTCGGCGTCCGCGACGACGGTGAGCACGTTCTGCCCGGCCAGGTCGTCGAGCCGGATCCGCACTCCGTCGCTCACGTCCGTCGGATCGAGGGAAACGCCGTTGAGGGTGACCGAGTGCACCGCGCGGGTGATCGCGTCGATGAAAGTGGATGCCCCTGCCGTAGCCGAGAAGGTGACAACGGTGGTGCTGCGGAACACCTCGCTGCCGGTCGTGAGGTCGAGTGTGACGTCGTAACTCGCAACATCGACGAGAGCCTTACGCTCCTGTGCCTCGATACGGGTGAGGTTCTCTCCTGGCACCGGTGTGCTCCTTCTGGGTCGACGGATCGTGTCCGACAGCCAGCCTAATGGGAGTGTCGGACGCGTCGACGGAGAAGGTCAGCCCACCCGTTGCAGCGATGCCACGGGAGCCTCGGCATGAGGCCGGCAGTCGTCGATCACGGCGACCAGCAGCCGCCGCATCCGTACGTCTGCATCGGGTACGCAAGCCTCCGCGATCCCGACGACTGAGGTGCGGATGATCGCTTCGCACAGGCGCGAGACCGATCGCGGGTTGAGCGGGCCGACCGCCGAGATGTACTGGCGCGCCCACTTCGTCGAGTTGGGGACCGTGGAAAGAGCTTCGTGCACCAGGTCGAGAGTCTGCGTCTGGGTGGTGCCCTCGAGCAGTTCTTCGCAGCGGATCAGGCCAGCGGCCAGGGCGCGCTGGCGACCTTCACTCGCGATCGGCACGGCCTCACACGCCGCCCTGACGGCGACGGTCACATCGGTGCCCTCATCGCCGAGGAGCCCGATGACCGAAGGAATCAGGCTGACGAGTTCGCTGCGCGCCCTGTTGGAGCTGCAGTCGTTGACGGCCCGAGCCAGGGAGCCGATGGCCGGATGCGTGCACGCGGGGTGGTCGCTCCACTTCTCGCCCGCCAGCAGCGAGGCGTACTCCATGAAACAGGCGCCGCGTTTCGGGTTGTGGTGTTTTCCGCGCGAGAGCACGGGCATGAACTCCGGGGGACCGATTCTCGTTGGGGACATTTTTTCCTCCCACCACTGGTGCTGCTATTCATCCAGTTTCCTCCCAGTTCGTCCGCTAATCCAGACCTGCGCAGGAATACTCGGCATGAATCCTGACCGACCAATTCGCTGCGTTCGTCGAGTTGCCCACTTATGTCGTATTTCGCCTCTCTGGAAGGACAAAAGTGGGCAACTCAGCGGAGGGGCTCAGTCACGCTGGCTAGTCTGGGCGAGTGGCCAGCACCGTTTTCGAACGTTCCATACCCGACGCACGACTCGTCGTCGATTCGCTGACGGATGCGCGCCTGAAGCCCTTCTGGCTGGATGACCAGCGCACGGCGATGCGGTTTCCGCGCCACCGGGGCACGAACAACGTCGACCTGGCGGTGGTCGGTGCCGGGTATACCGGCCTCTGGACGGCGCTGCAGGCGAAGGAGCGCGATCCGGGGCTCCGCGTCGTGGTGGTCGAAGGCAAGACGGTGGGCTGGGCGGCATCGGGGCGCAACGGGGGATTCTGCGAGGCAACGCTCACGCATGGCGCCTCGAACGGACTCAGCCGGTTTCCGAACGAACTCGCGCAGCTCGATCGGCTCGGCCTGCAGAACCTCGACGAGATCGAGGCGACCGTCGCGCGGCTGGGTCTGGACTGCGACTTCGAGCGCACCGGGTCTCTCGCGGTCGCGGTGGAGGACTACCAGCTGCAGGAACTGAAGGATGCCCACGACGGGGACAGCGAGGTCTATTTCGACGCGGCGGGCCTCCGTGAGCTCCTCGATTCGCCGACCTATCTCGGCGGCCTCTGGAGCAGGCGCGCGACAGCGATGATCCACCCTGCGAAACTCGCCGCGGAGCTCGCACGTGCCTGTGTCGAGGCGGGGGTCGAGATCTTCGAACGATCACCCGTGCGCGGCATCGACAGCGAGCTGCCGCGCAGTCCGGTGACCCTCACGACGGATGGCGGTTTCATCCACGCCGACAGGGTCGCGCTCGCGACCAATGCGTTCCCCTCGCTGCTCAAGCGTTACCGACTGCACACGGTGCCGGTCTACGACTACGTGCTCATGACCGAACCGTTGACGGATGCACAGCTCGCCTCGATCGGATGGGGCGGGCGCCAGGGTGTCGCCGACACCGCGAACCAGTTCCACTACTACCGGCTGAGCGCCGACAACCGCATTCTCTGGGGCGGCTATGACGCGGTGTATCACTACGGCGGCCGCATTCGTCCCGCCTATGAGGATCGCCCGGAAACGTTCCACAGGCTCGCAAGTCACTTCTTCACGACCTTCCCACAGCTCGAGGGCCTGCGCTTCAGCCACCGCTGGGCCGGCGTCATCGACACGAGCAGCCGGTTCTGCGCCTTCTACGGGCTCGCGCGCCAGGGTCGTGTCGCCTATGCGGCGGGCTTCACAGGGCTCGGGGTCGCCGCGAGCCGTTTCGCCGCCAACGTCATGCTCGACCACCTCTCTGGCGAGAGCACGGAGCGCACCTCGCTTGAGATGGTGCGCTCGACCCCGGTGCCCTTCCCGCCGGAACCTGCGGCGTATGCCGGCGTCCAGGCGATGAAGTGGGCGCTGGACCAGGCCGACCACAACGGCGGCAGACGCAACGCGCTGCTGAAGTCGCTGGACGCCGTGGGGCTCGGCTTCGATTCCTGATGCGGGTCTGCCGCCTCGGCCGGTCCCGGTCCGACGCCATCGGACGATGAGCTACACGCTCATCACCGGTGAGAAACTCCAGGGAGTGGCATCGGGAAGCCGCGTCAACGACGCCGCAGATGCTGCCACTTATTGGGTTCCTCAGCCCGACAATCTAACACCTAAACAGAGCCGTCCTCATAAATGGGACAGCTCCGCTCCATCACCCCACTATGTTTACCTCCAGACGGTTCTCGGATAGGAAAGCAAATGAAAAGATCACTACTGGCGGTAGTGGTCCTGGCGTTTGTCTTGACGGGTTGTTCGCACGGAGCGATCATCCTTACTCCGGAGGAGGGCGACATTCCTAAATGTGCTCTCGGCCAGGACCCCATCCCGGTCGAAAAATTGGACACCAACAAGAAGGCGACATGCATGTTGGCGGACGTCGACCTCGTATTTCCGGACGGAACCCACCTGAACGTGAACGAGGGAGCAGCAAGCGGATCACGCATCGATGGGCCGCAAGGCAACGAGACGATCTACACGTTCTACAGCGTCGGCGAATACGGATTCGTCGCCGGCGTCGGCAAGACAGGCTGTCGCGAGACTCATGAATGGGGATCGGCTGAGGCGAGGGTGAAGGTGCGAGAGGCCTTCGGGAAAGACTGGCCTTGTCCTCAGTGATTCTAGGATCCTGAGAGATAGCCGTCGTTCTTCTTTCAGGCGCCGGGAATCCTCCTTGACCCACAGCGACCGAACCAGCAGTGAGGGATGCGGGTGTCACCCGTCGCTGCTACCGTGCCGACATGAAACAACGAGACCTCTTCCTTATGGCCGACGCGGCGCTGCGTGACGTCATCGACATGATCGACCTCGACCAGCTCGACATCCCGGCGCCCGCCGAATGGTCGCGCAAACAGAATCCCACGCTGCGCGACATCCTCGGAGCCCACGCCTACGACGAGGCCTGGGTGCCCGACGTGCTCGCGGGGCGCACGATCGCCGAGGTGGGCGATCGGCACGATGGCGACCTCCTCGGCGACGACCCGATCGAGAGTTACGACGAAATCAACGACGCCGCGACGGATGCCGCCACCCGCGAACTCGATCCCTCCGCGGTCGCGCATCTGACCTATGGCGATTTCACCGTCGCGGAGTATTTCGAGCACATCACGATCTATCGTGCCTTCCAGGCGTGGTCGATCGCGAAGCTCGTCGGCCTCGAATACTCGCTTCCCGAGCCCCTCGTCGACGGACTGTGGGAGCAGATCGTTCCGCAGGTCGACCAGTGGCCCGGCATGGGCGTCTTCTCGCCGGAGGTCGAGGTTCCTGCCGGAGCCGATCGCGAAACGCAGCTGCTCGGCAAGACGGGGTACTGGGTTCCGTGAACCCGGCGCCCAGAGGCGTTCGTCGCTCCCGCTAAATTGGACATCATGCGCATCCACATCGCGACCGACCATGCCGGGCTCGAGTTCAGCGAGGACCTGCAGGCTCATCTGCGGGCGGCAGGCCACGAGGTCATCGACCACGGGCCGAAGACCTACGACGCTCTCGACGACTACCCGAGCTTCTGCATCAACGCGGCGCGAGCCGTAGTCGCCGACCAGAAGGCGGGCATACAAGCGCTCGGCATCGTATTCGGCGGCTCGGGCAACGGTGAACAGATCGCCGCGAACAAGGTGCTCGGCGCTCGTGCCGCGCTGGTCTGGAATGTCTCGACGGCCCTACTCGCTCGCCAGCACAACGACGCGAACCTGATCTCGATCGGCGCCCGCCAGCACACCGTCGACGAGGCGAAACTGTTCATCGACACGTTCATCAACGAGCCATTCTCCGGCGAAGAACGCCACACCCGCCGCATCGCCCAGCTTTCCGAGTACGAGCAGACCGGAGCAATCGCCGGCCACGAGATCGACTAGGACCGGTCGTGCCAGAGGGTCATTCCATCCATCGCATAGCGCGGCAGTTCGCGCTGCACTTTGTCGGCCACCGGGTCGCCGTCTCCTCGCCGCAGGGCCGTTTCGCCGACGGTGCCGCCAGGCTCGACGGCCTCGAAATGACGGATGCCCGCGCCGTCGGCAAGCAGATGTTCCTCGAGTTCGACCACTCCCTGTGGCTCTGCGTGCACCTCGGGCTCTACGGGGCCTGGGACTTCGCGGGTGACATCACCGCGGACGCAACCACGGCATCCGCGAATGGTCGCATGGGCCAGACGAACCAGCGGGGCACGATTATGGATCGCGATGCCGCTGAGGACTCCAATGCGAGTATCGGTGCACCTCGCCGCACGCGGCTGCGTATGTCGGAGCAGGAGAAACTCGAGGCTCCCATAGAGAGCTTCCCACCGGAGCCGATCGGGGCGGTGCGGGTGAGGCTTCTGACGGATGACGCCGTCGCCGACCTGCGCGGCCCGACGAAATGCGTGGTCCAGACCCCGGAAGAGGTCGACGCGATTATCGCGAAACTCGGGCCTGACCCCCTCGTCGACGGCACCGAGGTCGCAGAGGAGCGTTTCGTGACCGCGGTGCGCAAGAAGTCGACGGCGATCGCGCTGCTGCTCATGGACCAGAACGTCGTGAGCGGCATCGGCAACGTCTACCGCGCAGAGCTGCTTTTCCGTGCCCGGCTCAATCCGCACACTCCCGGAAAAGACGTACCGGAGAAGACCGTCCGCGCGCTGTGGCGCGACTGGAGCTATCTGCTCGGCGTCGGAGTGAAGACCGGTCAGATGCTCACGATGGACGATCTCGACGACGAGTCCTATCGCAAGGCTCTCGCACATCGTGACGACCGGCACTGGGTGTATCACCGCACCGGATTGCCCTGCCGCATCTGCGGAACCCACATCATCATGGAGGAACTCGGCGGTCGCAAGCTGTACTGGTGCCCGAAGGACCAGGCATGAGGCACACGCCGGGTTACCTGCTCGAGGACGAATCCGAGGTCAAGCGGCTCATCCGCGAGAACCCTTGGGCGACGATCGTGTCCAACACCGCGACCGGCCTCGTCGCCTCGCACTATCCCGTCGTGCTCGAAGAGGCGGATGGCATCAGCATCGTCAGCCATGTCGGCAGGCCAGACGAGCAGCTCCACGAGCTCGGGCAACACGAGGTGCTCGTGATCATCCAGGGTCCGCATGGCTATATCTCTCCTGGCTGGTACGACGCGAATCCCGCCGTGCCCACCTGGAATCACGTCACGGCGCACCTCTACGGAACCCCGGAGATCCTGAGCGACGAAGAGAACTATCGGGTGCTCGGCGACCTCGTCGACTTCTTCGAAGAACGGATGCCACAGCCGCGCCGCCTCGAACACGACGAGGAGTACGCCCGCCGCATCTTTCACGGCACGGCGGGCTTCCGGCTGCGGGTCACGCGATTCGATGCGCGGCTCAAGCTCAGTCAGAACAAGTCTCCCGAAATCGTCGCGAGCATCATCGACGCGCTGGAGCACGGCGAGAACTATGCCCAGCCGGCACTCGCCCGCGAGATGCGCAGGGTGCACGACGG
>JAODMW010000062.1 GCA_025464815.1 Microbacteriaceae bacterium
AACCTTCGACAGGAAAGCCCTGGTGCGTTCGTGCTGCGGATTGGCGAGCACTTCGCGAGGATTGCCTGCCTCGACGACGACCCCGCCGTCCATGAAGACGAGCGAGTCGGCCACCTCCCGAGCGAACCCCATCTCGTGTGTGACGACGATCATCGTCATGCCGTCGAGCGCGAGCTTCTTCATGACGTCGAGAACATCGCCGACGAGCTCCGGATCGAGCGCGGACGTCGGCTCGTCGAAGAGCATGAGCTTGGGATCCATGGCGAGGGCTCGCGCGATTGCGACCCGCTGCTGCTGGCCGCCGCTCAGGTGCGCCGGATAGGCACCCGCCTTGTCGGCGAGCCCGACGACGGCGAGCAGGTCGCGAGCCCGGCTCACGGCCTGTGCCTTCTGGGCATGCTTCACCCGCAGCGGTGCCTCGATGATGTTCTCGAGCGCGGTCATGTGCGGAAACAGGTTGAAACGCTGAAACACCATCCCGATGTCCCGGCGCTGTCGAGCGGCCTCCTTGGGCTGAAGCTCGTGCAGCTTGTCGCCCTTCTCGCGGTAGCCGACGAGCGTGCCGTCGACGCGCAGACGGCCGGCATCCACGCTCTCCAGGTGATTGATGCAGCGCAGGAACGTGGATTTGCCGGAGCCGCTCGGTCCGACGAGGCACATGACTTCGCCGCGCTTCACCGTGAGGGTGATGCTCTTGAGCACCTGGTTCGAGCCGAAGCTCTTCGACACGCGATCGGCGTCGACCATCAAGGGTTCGGTCATGTTCCAACTCCACGTTCCGTGTGCGATTGCGGTGGCAGCACGGTGGCCGGATTCCCTCCGACGGGAGGGATCGCCACAGCGCCGTCTCCGCCCGGACGGTCCGGCCGCGCGGCGCCGATGCCACGCGCGAACCGCTTCTCGAGGAAGTACTGTCCGACCATGAGGATCGAGGTGATCGCGAGGTACCAGGCCGACGCGACCAGGAACAGCGGGATGGGTGTGAAGGTCTCCGCCGAGATGTCCCTCGACCTCGTGAAGAGGTCGAAACTGTATGGCACCGCGGTCACCAGCGAGGTCGTCTTGAGCATCGAGATGACCTCGTTGCCGGTCGGGGGGATGATCACCCGCATCGATTGCGGGATGATGACGCGCCACATCGACTGGAACCAGGTCATGCCGAGCGCCGTCGCGGCCTCCTCCTGGCCCCGATCGACCGAGAGGATGCCCGAGCGCACGATCTCCGCGAGATAGGCGGCTTCGTTCAGGGCGAGGCCGATCACCGCCAGCTGGAACGTGTTGAGGGTGTCACCGGTGGGCAACGTGATGACCGGGGGCAGAAACGGCAACCCGATGGTGAGCTTCGGATAGATCACCGAGAGCAGCCCCCAGAAGGTGAGCTGTACGTAGACCGGTGTGCCACGGAAGATCCACAGGTAGAACCAGGAGATGCTCTTGAACACCGGGTTCGGCGACAGCCGCATGACCGCGAGCAGCAGTGCGAGCACGATCGCGATGATCATGGAGTACACGGTCAGCAGCACGGTGTTGAGCGCGGCTTCCGAGATGCGCCTGTCGAAGAGGTATTTGCCGAAGAGCGGCCATTGGAACGCCTGTCGCGTCGCCGCGTCGTAGACGAAGGCTATGACGAATACGACGATGACGACCGCGAGGAGGTTGCGCCAGGGGTGACGAAGACGAACCGCTTTGATCGCGGTCGCCTGTTGGGCGCCGTTCGGCGGCGAGGTCTCCCCCGCCGCCGAACGGTCACCAGCGGTTGAAGCCATCGTTAGCCGTTGGCTCCGGCGTTGATGGTGGCGGTGGTGAGGCTGCCGTCGGCGACGCCCCACTTGTCGAGGATCTTCTTGTATGTGCCGTCATCCATGATCGCCTGGAAGGCGCCCTGCAGTGCCTTGCCCAGCTTCGAGCCTTTGTCGACGGCCACGCCGTATGGCGCGTTCTCGAAGGACTTGCCCGCTAGCTGCAGCTTGTCCTTCTGCTTCGAGATCGCATACAGGGTGACGGGCGAGTCGGCGCTCATGGCGTCGGCCTGGCCGAGTGCCACCGCGTTCGTCGCCTGGTCCTGCGCGTCGAACTTGAGGATCTGGATGGCGGCCTTGCCTGCATCCGTGCACGCCTTCGACTTGGCCGGGACCTCGTCGGTGTCTTCGTAGGTCGTCGCCTGCACGGCGACCTTGAGGCCGCAGGCGTTGTCGGGATCGACATTCTTGCCCTTGGCGGAGGCCCATTGGATGCCGGCCGTGTAGTAGTTGACGAAGTCGACCTGCTTCTCCCGCTCCGGGTTGTCGGTGAAGGAGGAGAGACCCGCGTCGTACTTCTTGCCGGTGATACCCGGGATGATGGTGCTGAATGACGCGATGTTGTACTCGGCCTTCACACCGAGCTTGCCCGCAACCGCATTGAAGAGTTCGACGTCCCAGCCGATCGCGTTGCCATTGGCGTCCTTGGACTCGTTCGGCGGGTACGTTGCATCGATTCCGACCTTGATGACCCCGGCCTGGGAGATATTCGAAGGGAGCAGTGCCGCGAGTTTGTCGTCCTTCGCCGTGCCGCTGCTTGCAGCACCGGAGGACGCGGGGGTCGAGTTGTCGACGCAGCCGCTGAGTGCGAGGGCCGCCACGACGGCGAGCACCGGAATTCCGTATCTGAGGCGCATTGCTGGTTTCCTATCTGTTTCCTGGTGAGGTCATGCTGCTGTTATTTCTGTTGGCGCGGGAACGTCGCCGATGAGACGACAGTAGCGGCCGAGTATTTCAGGCGGATGTCGGTGAGACGAGGACTGGTGCGCAGCGGGCGAGAAGCGCCCACGGATTGCGTCACGATGGCCATTGCGATGACATCCTCGGGTAGTGAAACGCAGTCGCGACATCGTCGTCGTGACCGTCTTCGGAGCCTACACCTCCGAGGTCCGCGAGCCCTTCAACGCGGCACCGAGCGAGGCCACCCGGAGCCCACGGCATGACGGTGTCAGGGTCTCAGCATCCCTCGTGGCGGCGAAAACTGCTCGCGGACGGAGTTGCCTTTCCGTCCGCGAGCAGTTTTCTCCGCCACGAAGCGGGTCGCTGGTTGAGTAGTGCTCTCTGCGCCACTCAACCAGCGGATGCAGCGACTACTTTGCCTTCGTCGTCGCCGATGCGTTCGACTCGTAGGAGGTGTTGGTCGACTCGAAGAAGTTGACCAGTTGCAACGTGTCATTCGCCGCGGCCATCCACTTTGCCGGGTTCGAGACGTTGTAGTGAGCCTCGAAACCGAGCTCTTCGAGGCGACGGTCGGCCAGGTACTTCACGTACTGGTTGATGTATGTGGCGTTGAGTCCGAGGATGCCGCCGGGAAGAAGGTCGCGGTTGTACTCCTCTTCCATCTCCACGGCATCCAGGATCATCTGCTTGATCTCGGCCGCGAACTCCTCCGTCTGGAGGTCGGGGTTCTCTTCGAGCACCGTGAGGATGAGGTTGATGCCGAACTTGAGGTGCAGCGACTCGTCGCGCACCACCCAGTCCATGAGCGAACCGAAGTTGCGCAGCAGGTTGCGCTGACGGAAGCTCAGCGCAACCATGAAGCCAGAATAGAACCAGACGCCTTCGAGGATGACGTTGTACGCGACGAGGTTGCGCACGAAGTCCTTCTTGCCCTCCGTGGTCGTGATGTCGAGGGTCTGCTCGGTCATCCGCTTGATGTAGCGGAGCTCGAACTCCTCCTTCTTCGCCATCGACGGGATGTCGACGT
>JAODMW010000071.1 GCA_025464815.1 Microbacteriaceae bacterium
TGGCAGCGACCGTGCTTCGACTGGTGGGAGGAGAACGCCGACCGCGTGCACGTTTCGACGCTCGGCTGCATCGCGGCCGGATTGGGGGCCGTCGCCGACACCGCAATCCTCGATGCGGCCCGGCGCCACAGATCTCTCGCGACCACGGAGTCGATCAGGACCACGATTCTCGAGCAGGGACTCACCGACGCGCACCTCGCGAAATGGCTCGGCTCCGACCAGGTCGACGCGAGCCTCGTCGCGATGGTGGCGCCGCTCGGTCTCTTCCCTGCCGCGGAAGCAGTCGGTGCCGCGACCATCGGGGTGGTCCATCGCGAGCTCACCGTCGGCGGCGGTGTTCACCGCTACCTGTCCGACACCTTCTTCGGTGGCGGGCAGTGGCCGTTGCTCAGCTGCATGCTCGGCCTGGCCTTCGCCGATGCCGGCGACAGAGAGCGGGCCTTCGAGCAACTCGACTGGGCTGCAGCGACGGCGAATGACCGCGGCGACATTCCGGAACAGGTGGCGCAGCACCTGCTCGACCCCTCGATGAAACAGGAGTGGGTGGATCGCTGGGGGCCGGTTGCCAGCCCGCTGCTCTGGAGCCACGCGATGTACGTACGACTCGCCGTCGAACTCGGCGTGCTGGAGGTCATCGAAGCATGATCCGTCATCGTCCATTCGGTTCAGGGCATCCCTACTCCGTCGACACCGAGCAGCGCTGGCCCATCGACCCCGTCGCGGGCGAGCCCGTGCTTCTTGGAGTGAGGGCATCTCCGGACGTCACGGGGGTGACCTGCGAGTTGGTACGTGGCGGTGACGAACCGCTGTCGCTGAAGCTCGAGCCTGCCACTCGCCAGTCGCGGGGGCAGACCGTGGATGGCGGACACCTCGCCTCCGCACAGGCGCGACTGGCACGGGCATCCGGTGGTTGGCGGCTGAGCATCGACTCGCTCGCTCCCGGCGACCACTACCGGTACCGTTTCACGGCGAGCGGACCTCGCGAGCAGAAGACGCGATGGTTCGACTTCCGGGTCGCCGCGTGGCGTGCGGCCGAGGGACTCGTCGTCGGAAGCCGGGTCATTCCGGGGACGACGAGTGTGCTCGACGACGGTGAGAGGGTGCGGCGGGTGCGCTTCGCCATGCCACTCTCCGCGAGCGAACACGTGACCGGCCTGGGGGAGCGTTTCGATGCGCTCGATCACCGTGGCACGAGTCTCGACTCCGTCGTTTTCGAGCAATACAAGAGCCAAGGCGCCGAACGTAAGACCTACCTCCCGATGCCATTCGCCCATATCGTCGGCGGCACGGGTTGGGGATTCCACGTGCGCACCTCGCGGCGGGTCTGGTTCGATTTCGCGGCGCAGGACGAGGGTCGCATCTGGGTCGAGGCAGAGGTCGATGCACCGAGCGCCAGCGCCAGCGTGCTCGATGTCGCCGTCTACGAGGGTTCGCCGCGGGAGGTGCTCGACGGTTTCCTCGCCGAGGTCGGTCGCCCGAAGGAGTTGCCAGAGTGGGTGTTCCGGCTCTGGGCGAGCGCCAACGAGTGGAACACGCAGGCCGAGGTCATGAAACAGATGGACCTGCACCGCGAGCACGACATCCCCGTCGGCTCGGTCGTGATCGAAGCCTGGAGCGACGAGAGCACCTTCACGATCTGGCGTGACGCACAGTACTCGGTCGCCGAGGACGGCGGCCCGCTGCGGCTGACGGACTTCAGTTTCCCGGCCGACGGAGCCTGGCCAGATCCGAAGGGCATGATCGACGAACTGCATTCGCGTGACGTGAAGTTGCACCTGTGGCAGATTCCGCTGATCAAGATGCGTCCGGCTCCGCACGGGCAGGTGCGGGCGGATGCCGCGGCGGCGGTCCGCGAGAACGTGCTCGTTCGGGAGCTCGCGCCCGACGGCTCGTTGCGCCCATACCGCAACCGCGGCTGGTGGTTTCCGCTCAGCCTCATGCCGGACCTGACCGACGCACGCGCCGCGGCCTGGTGGACCGAAAAGCGCCGCTACCTCGTCGAGGACCTCGGCGTCGACGGTTTCAAGACCGACGGTGGCGAGCACGCCTGGGGCCGCGACCTGCGTTACCTCGACGGCAAGCACGGCGATGAGGGCAACGCGCTCTTCCCGGTGCACTACGCCAAGGCGTACGGCGATCTGCTGGAGTCCGCGGGCAAAGCACCCGTGACCTCAGCCGCGCCGGGTTCACCGGCAGTCAGGCGCACGGCACCTTCTGGGCGGGGGACGAGAACTCGACCTGGCAGGCCTTCCGCTGGTCCCTGTTCGCGGGACTCTCCGCGGCATCCAGTGGCATCGTCTATTGGGGTTGGGACCTCGGCGGCTTCTCCGGCGAGGTTCCTGACGGCGAACTCTACCTGCGCTCTGCGGCTGCCGCCGCCTTCGTGCCGATCATGCAGTACCACGCCGAGTTCAACCATCACCGCACCCCGTCGGGCAACCGCACGCCCTGGAATATCGCGGAACGGAACGCCGATGACCGCGTGATCCCCGTCTTCCGGCGCTTCGCCCACCTCCGCGAACGGCTCGTGCCCTACCTCGTCGAGCAGGCACGCCGTTCCGTCGAGACCAGCGCGCCGCTCATGCGCCCGCTCTATTTCGACTTCCCCGACGACGAAAAGGTCTGGGACTATCCGCTGCAATGGATGCTCGGCGACGAAATCCTCGTCGCGCCGGTGACCGAAGCCGGCGCGTCGGAATGGTCGACGTATCTGCCCGAGGGGGAGTGGGTGGATGCCTGGACCGGTTCGCCGATCGAGGGCGGCCAGCTGGTCGCCCGAGCCGTACCCATCGACGAGATACCCATCTACGTGCGGTCCTCGGCCTGGGATCGCCTGGCGGAGATCTTCCTGCCGTAAGCAGTCGCCGCACACGCTGTTCTCCTGCGTTCGTCGCGCTGGTGTGCGCTACACCTGTATTCGCCACGCCTGCCTTCGCTGCGTCTACGTTCGCTAGGTCTGCGTTCGTCGTGCCCATCGCGATCACACCCTCAGCCTCGCAAGGTCGACGCGACCGTCCCTTCGCGGCCGTCTCGAACTATCGACATGCGCTGGGGGCACGAAGTAGGGGATTCCGTCTTCGATGAAGACGGTCCAACCGTCGTTGTGCACGCGATGGTGGTGGTGCGAGCAGAGCAGGATGCCATTGCACAGGTCGCTGTTCCGGCTTTTCGACCACCACTCGATGTGATGGGCTTCGGCGTGGGACGGCGGTCTGTTGCAGCCGCCGAAAGCGCAGCCGCCGTCGCGTTCTGCGAAGGCGATGCGCTGGGCTCGGCTGAACAGCCGTCTCGACGCTCCGACGTCGAGGACCTCACCGCGCCCACCGAGAACGATGGGGATGAACTCCGAATCGGCGGCGAGCTGTCTGGCCCTGCTCGCGGAGATCGTCTCATCGATGCCTTCGACCTCTGCCCGCCCGAGCCCCGTCATGAGCGATTCGAGCGTCATCCGCACCACCATGGTGATCGACGGCAGCTCGCCCGCTGCACTGCGACAGGTGGCGGCGTGTCGGAAGATCTCTACCCCGGCATCCGATCGAATCTGCTCGAGGCTGCGGTCGTCCGCTGGGGCATCGGCCAGGTCAGCGTCTTCGGTTGTGGCACAGGGTCGCCGAAGCTGCTGGCCGACGATCGCGTCGATGCCGGCCTTCACGAGGCCGCCGTCGGCGGGGTCCAGATACCAGTCTATGTGGAGCAAGCCATCGGAGGTGCTCGAAATCCGTAGCGACCGACGCTGCCGCCGGAGTTCGTCGCGCGGCTCCGCGCCATCTTCATCGAGCCGGTCCCGGACGAGCCGAGCCAGTTTGCGAAGCTCCTCCACTGTGAAGTCGGGCGCGCGCTCGACGAGAAGCTGTTCCGCGGCGAGCCGCGCCTCGTGCGAACAGCGGAGCGAAGCGAGCTCCAGCTCGCGCGTGATGGCGGCAGCGCTCTCCAGTCCCATCGTGCCGCGGCCAAGTGCCGCTGCGACGGCGGGATACCGCGCGGGCAGGGGTTGGCCGTCGAGCCCGCGCCGTTCCATTGTGGCAAGCCCCACGTCGCACAGTCGTGCGGCCTCTGAGGTGGTGATTCCCCACCGGTCTGCGAGCATCGACGATGGACGCGCATATCCTGCTCGTTTCGCCATACCGTCACCGCCCAGCGACGGCCGGGACCGGTGCGCGACCCCGCCCGCCACACTCGCGCGGACGGCATCCAGCAGTCGTTGCAGCGAACCCAACCCGGCGATGACTGTATCCAGTCCCGCATCCGTCATGCTCTCGACCTGGGCGGACAGGGTCGAGTCGGTTTCCAGGAACGCGCCGAGACACTCGGACCACTCGGCACGCAGCTGTTCTGCGGCGAGGGGGAGCGATGCGATGGGGCTGTCCATGTGACGAGTCTTTCAGCAGCCACCGACATTCCCGACCGCAAAAAGACCTTCTGAACAGCATTTTTCTGTGGAAATTGGAGCCGCGGTGGTGCCTGTGAAGGAGAGGAGGGCGCGTCGCCGGGGCAAGGACCGACAGACCAAAGGACCGAAGTGCCGGAGGCAGAGATGACGGTCCAGCCGTCCTCGTACACGCGAGGGTGGTACGGGCAGAGCAGCACACCGTTGGCAATCTCTTCTGCATTTTCGGGTACCACCGCGTTTGGGGGCGCGCGCAAAAGATCGAGAACTGAAATAGTCCTCAGATGGATATCTTTCAAACCTTGGCAACCTACGCAATCATCTTGTGGATCGTGTTGCCATGCCTTGCGCTCTTGCTTCTCTATTCCGTCATAAGGGCCGCGGTCGCGCGAGGACTTCGCGACCATCAGCGATGGATGGAAAAGAATCGCCCATTGGCTGATCAGGTGACCACTCGGCAAGGATCAATCTGGCAATAGTTTGGGATCTTGTGCCCGCCAACCGAACCGCCTGCACCCGGCAACTAGTTTGCCCGGAGGCCGCGACGTAGGGGTCGTATTAGCAACTTGCCCGTCGACAGTGACGCTGTGCGCATCAGCGAACCGCCACGTTCCATCTCCGTGACCTTCCGCGCGGCTTCCGCGACGTGAGGTGCCATGCGCGGCAGAGGGCATAGCGATGGATGGCCACCGGAACCCTTGGCTTTCGATGCGAATTCTTCAGGGCGATCGCCTGGAGGGCGTGAGTCGCGGCCCACGGATTCGGGTACATGATCTTTCAAGAAGATTGCACGCGTGGCTCATATCCACACTTGACCACCGCCTTATGGCGACGCCCGACGAGGTTGAATTACGCACAGCCGCGGCGCGCCCGTGGAGGAGAGGAGGCGAGTGTGCCGTGATGGTGAGGCCACGGATCACCGATTGGCACCGACGCCGATCTCTCCGATGGACCTAGGCTGGAACAAATTCCGGCGCCAGCGAGAAAGCACCGATAGCCATAGTCCAGCCGATCGTCGCGGGAATCGTCGCCGCCATCACCGGGTTTTCGAGCTCGTTCGCGATCGTGCTCGCGGGACTCGCGGCGGTCGGCGCGAGCGAGTCGCAGTCGGCATCCGGGCTCCTGATCATCTGTGTCGCCCAGGGCGTGCTCGCGATCGTGCTGAGCGCGGTCTACCGGATACCGCTCAAGTTCGCCTGGAGTACGCCGGGAGCGGCCCTTCTCGTGGCGACGGCAGGCGTGACCGGACGATTCGCCGAGGCCGTCACCGCCTTCATCGTGGCGGCCGCACTCATCGTGCTCGTCGGCCTGTGGCCCGCGCTCGAGCGGCTTATCGGTCGCATTCCGCGACCGGTCTCGAATGCCATGCTCGCCGGCATCCTGTTCCCACTCTGCCTTGCTCCGGTGCAGGCGGCCGTGAAGATCCCTCTGCTCGCCGTGCCGGTGATCCTGGTCTGGCTGGTGCTCTACCGGCTCGCACCCCGCTGGGCGGTACCTGCCGCAATCGTGCTGGCGGGCATCCTGCTCGCCGTGACCGTCGACTCGGGCTGGCTGCGTGGCGCCCACCTCCTGCCGCGGCTCGACTTCGTGACCCCGGAGTTCGACCCGATGGTCGTGGTGAGCCTTGCGATTCCGCTGTTCATAGTGACGATGGCCGGGCAGAACATCCCGGGAGCAGCGATCCTCAACAACTTCGGATACCGCACGCCAGTTCGCGCGGCACTCATCGGGTCCGGCGTGCTCTCCGGTGTCGGAGCACTGTTCGGCGGAATCACGATCAACCTGGCGGCCCTCACCCAGGCGCTCACAGCAGGCCCGGAGGCATCGCAGGACAGGAACAAGCGTTGGGTCGCACCGGTGTCAGCGGGCGGTACCTACATCGTGCTCGGCCTACTTGCGGGCGTCGCGACCGCGTTCGTTGCGGCGTCGCCGCCGATCCTCATCGAGGCGGTTGCCGGGCTGGCTTTGTTGAGCGCGCTCATCGGAGCGGTCGCCGCCGCGATGGAAGTGCCCGCCCACCGACTCGCCGCCATCGCTACCTTCCTCGTCACGGCATCCGGAATCGTCGTCGTCGGCATCGGATCGGCTTTCTGGGGCCTGGTCGTCGGCGCGGTCGTGATGCTCTGGCTCGGCTGGCGGCGTCACCGGTCGAGGGTCGCCGACCGCGAGTAACGGTTCAAGGCGGCGGACGGGGACGCGATCGGCGGGGGATGGACGAGCCCGGGATGCTCAGCCCGTGAGGCCGCGCCGTTCGAGCAGCGGCTCGATCACGGCGTCGCGCCCACGGAAGTCACGGTAGGCCTCGAGCGGATCCTTCGAACCGCCAACACCCAGCAACCGCGAACGGAAGTGGTCGCCATTCGCGCGCGTCAGGCCGCCGTTCTCCTTGAACCACTCGACGGTGTCGGCGTCGAGCACCTCGCTCCAGATGTAGGAGTAGTACCCGGCGTCGTAGCCGCCGGAGAAGGTGTGCGCGAAGTATGCGCTCGAGTAGCGGGTCGGAACGGCGGGATTGTCGAGGCCCACGGCCGCCAGCGCCTCGGCCTCGAATTCCGCGACATCCGCAACGGTGTCATCGGCCGTGATGCGATGCCAGGCCTGGTCGAGCAGGGCCGCGGCGAGGTATTCGCTCGTCTTGAATCCCTCGTTGAAGGCGGATGATGCCTGGATCTTGTCCACGAACTCCTGCGGCATCGCGGCACCGGTCTCGAAGTGCACGGCGTAATTCGCGAGGATCTCCGGCCACAGCATCCACATCTCGTTCACCTGGCTGGGGAACTCGACGAAGTCCCGGAACACGTTGGTGCCGGCGAACTTCGGATAGGTGACGCGGGCGAAGAGTCCGTGCAGGGCATGGCCGAACTCGTGG
This sequence comes from Microbacteriaceae bacterium, assembly GCA_025464815.1. GTDB lineage: Bacteria > Actinomycetota > Actinomycetes > Actinomycetales > Microbacteriaceae > Lacisediminihabitans. The sequence continues at coordinate 7,257 of JAODMW010000071.1, forward strand.
AAGAACGTGTTCACCTCGTCGTAGCTGAGCAATGTCGGCTCGCCTGCCGCCGGTTTCGGCACGTTGAGGTTGTTGACGACGACCACCGGATGCCCGAGCAGCTCGTTCTGCGAGATGAGCGGGTTCATCCACGCTCCGCCGCGTTTCGAGTCGCGTGTGTAGAGGTCGAGCACGTAGAGGCCGACGGGGGAGCCATCCTCGTCCTTCACCTCGAAGACGCGCGCATCCGGATGATAGGCGACGAGGTCCGGCCGCTCGGTGAAGGTCACGCCGTACACCTGGTTGGCCGCGAAGAAGACTCCGTCGCGCATCACACGTTCGGACTCGAAGTACGGCCGCATCTCGGCGGTGTCGACGTCGTACCTGGCCTGGCGAACCTTTTCGGTGTACAGAGCCCAATCCGCTGCCTCGAGCGGGAAGGCGTCGCCGACCTGCTCCTGCAGGTCGGTCTGTTCTGCGCGTGCGTTGCGGGCCGCGACGGGTGCGAGCCTGCCGAGCATGGAGGCGACCGCCTCCGGGGATTTCGCCGTCTCATCCGCGGTCACGTAGGCGGCGTGATTCGGGAACCCGAGCAGACGCGCGCGTTCCGCTCGAAGGCGCGTGATTTCGAGCACGAGTTCACGATTGTCGTTGTCACCCCCGCGACTTCCCCTGGCCCTCGAAGCATCCATGATGCGCCGGCGAACAGCGCGATTCGTCAGCGAATCCAGGTAGGGATGCCCAGTCGGCAGCACGAGGGTCACGAGGTACTTGCCGTCGAGGCCCCGCTCCTTCGCGGCTTCGGCCGCGGCGGAGATCTCACCCGCGCCGAGCCCGTCGAGCTCTGCGACGTCGTCGATGACCACGGCGAGCTCGTTCGTGTCGGCCAGGAGGTTCTTCTCGAAGCGCGTCGTGAGGGTCGAGAGTTTCTGGTTGTAGTCCCTCAGCCTGCCCTTCTCGGCCTCATCGAGGCCGGCACCCGCG
>JAODMW010000099.1 GCA_025464815.1 Microbacteriaceae bacterium
GTCTGGGGTTCCGCCGAGAATATCGACCCCAACATCGTGGACCAGTATGTGAGCTACCTGCGCCGCAAACTGGACCCGGATGCCGCGCGGGTGCACATCACCACCATGCGCGGCGCGGGCTACCAGCTCGAGGTGACGGGTTGAGCGTTCTTCGCCGGCTGACGATCCGTTGGAGGATCACCCTCGGCACCCTCGTGATCGCGGCTGTGCTCTCCGCAGGGGCGGTGTTCGCCTTTCGGGCGCAGGTGCAGAACATCCTGAGCACCACCACGAGCACCCTGCTCAGCCATGATTCCGCGCCCTATGTCGCCGAGGTTCTCGCGCATCCCGGCGAAAACGTCGATGCGCCGGGTCGCGGCCAGTTGGTGGCCATCGTCGACCCCAGCGGCACGGTAGTGCAGACCAGCCTGCCGAAGAGCCTGGGTGCCAAGGTCGGTGAGATTCTGGCCCTGGGCGACGACGTGAAGTCGATCGTCGTCGCCGACGATACCTATCGCGTTCTCAACAGCACGGTCGTCACCAATGTCGGCGACTGGCATGTCATCACGGCACGAAACGAGGACTCGTCGATCCTGTCACTCGATCGGATCACCCAGGCGCTCATTGTGGGTGCGGTCATCATCGTGGTCGGCTTCGGCATCGCCTCGTGGCTGCTCACCGCCGCCGCACTGCGACCAGTCAACCGCATGCGGCGGCAGGCACGAGCCCTCGTCGCGGAGGGCTCGACCGAGCCGCTGCCCGTCGGGCCCGCGACCGACGAACTCTCCGCGCTCGCGATGACCCTCAACGAATTCATTGCGGAGGTGCGCCAGTCTGTCGACCGCGAACGCCAGCTCGTCTCGGATGCGAGCCACGAGTTGCGCACGCCACTCGCCATCCTCATGACCCAGCTCGAGCTTGCGCATCTGAACAGCGGCGACGCCGCAGCGCTCGAGGCGGAGATCGCGACGGCGCAGCGGTCCGTCGAAAGGCTGTCCGCGCTCTCGACCGGCCTGCTCGAACTCTCCCAGATCGAGGCACGAGCCCCGGAGAACGGGAGCAGCTGGAGCGAACTCGCACTCGAGGTGGCGGCATCCGTCGACCGCTCGCGGTTGCTCGCCGTTGCCAAGAGCGTCACGATCGACTTCGATGTCACGGACGAACCGAGTGACGCCAGTTACCTCATCGCGGCTGGGAACTTCGGCAGGCTGCTCGACAATCTCAGCAGCAACGCCATCGCTGCGGTCGACGAGGGCGGCACGGTGCGGATCGCGCTGCAGCATTCGCCGAGCGAACTCGTGTTGAACGTCGTCGACGACGGTCCAGGGATGCCTGACGACTTTCTGCCGGTAGCCTTCGACCGCTTCTCCCGGCCGGATGAAGCACGGGCCAAGCGCACCGGTGGCAGTGGCCTCGGCCTCGCCATCGTGCATGCGATGGTGACGGCTGCCAAGGGACGGGTGACCCTCGCGAACTCCGATGGATTCAGCGTGATGGTCACCCTGCCGTCAACCCGCAAGGATCGCCCGCGCCCCGGGACCAGCCGGGTGAAAAAGACAGGTCTCATCCCCGAACCTGAGTGAACTCTCATACCCGAGGGCGTCGATGCGGGGGTAACTTCCGGACTGGCTCACGAGCATGGACTCATGAGCAACGCACTGATCGAGCGACCACTTCCGGTGCCGCTCAGTGTGGCGCTCGGACGCGTCCGCATCCGCTACCTCGCGCTCGGGTTGGGCACACTCGGCTGGTTTCTCACCTTCCTCGGTTCCTGGATCCCCTCCTTCTGGGGCGACGAGGCCGCGAGCATCATGTCAGCGGAACGTCCGTTGTCCACGCTGTGGAGCGAGCTCGGGCGCATCGACGCGGTGCACGGGGCCTACTACCTCTTCCTGCACTTCTGGATCGATCTGTTCGGGGCATCCGAACTGTCGGTGCGATTCCCGAGCACCGTGGCCGTCGGTGTCGCGGTCGCCGGAACAGTGGTGCTCGGCAACCTGCTCTTCAGTCGCCGGGTCGCCGTCATCGCCGGGATCGTCTGCGTCCTGCTCCCCCGCGTCGACTACATGGCGGCCGAGGGGCGCTCATACGCGATCGGCACGGCGCTGGCCGTCTGGCTGACCGTGCTGCTCATGACGCTCATCCGCAGCCGCCCCACCGGCATCCTGCCGTGGCTCGGTTATGCCGTACTCCTCGCGGTCTCGATCTACGTCTTCCTCTACCTGGTGCTCCTCGCCGTCGTGCACGGCATCGTGCTGCTCAGCTCCCGTCAGGCCCGCTCCATCATGCGCCGCTGGTTGCTGGCGGTAGCGGGCGCAGCCGTGCTGGCGGCGCCGGTGCTGGTCTATGGACTTGCCCAGCACGGGCAGATCAGTTTCCTCGCGCACCGTGGTTACGTGACCTTCGCGAATCTGTTCGTGTTCCAGTGGTTCGGTGGCCCGTGGCTCGCTGCCGCGTGCTGGGCGTTCATCGCCGCCGCCGTGGTCGTGCTCGTCCGTCGCCGGTCGTCCGGCACGGTACTCGTGGTCGCCTGGCTGCTGGTTCCCATGGGCATTCTCTTCGTCGGCAACGCCCTCATCGCACCGATGTACACACTCCGCTACCTGTCGTTCAGCGCGCCGGCCGCGGCCCTGCTGGTAGCGGTGGGGATCGGATGGCTCGGCCGCAACTGGCTGCAGGCGGCGGCGGTCCTGGTGCTCGTCGGTCTTGCCCTTCCGACGGATGTCTTCCAGCGCACGATATACGCGAAGGACGGCGGCAGCGACTGGCGGCAGCTCTCCGAGGTCGTCGCCCAGAACGCGAGCAGCGGAGACGCGGTCGTCTTCCAGGCGCCGCCGTCGCGTCCGTCGCGTAGCCCGCGACTGGCCATGCACCTCTACCCGAATGACTTCGCCGGACTCAAGGACGTGGCCCTCGTCACGCCGTACGACGAGCTGCCCGGCCTCTGGGATCGCGTGGCACCCGTTTCGGCGCTCGGCGGCGCACTCTCCTCGACCCGGACGGTCTGGGACCTTGAGCTGTCGACGAGCGCATCCACACCTGCCGACGTGCGCGCTCTCGAGCGACTCGGCTACACCGTCACACGCACGATTCCGGTTCATCGAACAACGGTTTACGAACTCACCAGGGAGACACCATGAATAGAACACTCGTCATCATCCCGACCTATAACGAACGGGAGAACCTCGCGGATATGACCGCGAGGGTGCTCAGGAGCGCTCCCGGCGTCGACCTGCTCGTCGTCGACGACAACTCGCCGGACGGTACAGGCGCGCTGGCCTCGGCCCTCGCGTCTGCTCACGACCGCATTCACGTACTGCATCGCGCGGGCAAGGAAGGGCTCGGAGCCGCCTATCGCGCCGGCTTCGCCTGGGGCCTGGAACGTGGTTACCAGCAACTGGTGGAGATGGATGCCGACGGCTCACACCAGCCTGAGCAGTTGCCACGATTGCTCGACCGGCTGCAGACCGCGGATGTGGTCCTCGGCTCACGCTGGGTGAAGGGCGGAAGGGTGGAAAACTGGCCGCTACGCCGCATGCTGCTTTCGCAGGGCGGCAGTTTCTACGCGAGAATCGTCCTCGGCCTGCCGTTCCGCGACGTGACGGGCGGCTATCGAGCCTTCACGGCCGAGGCTCTCGAGATGATCGGTTTCGACCGGGTGCTCTCGCAGGGCTACGGCTTCCAGATCGAGATGCTCTGGCATGCCTACACTGCGGGGTTGACCATCGCGGAAGTCCCGATCACCTTCGTGGAGAGGGTGCACGGCGTGTCCAAGATGAGCTCGGGAATCGTGGGTGAAGCCATCGCGCGCGTGACGCTCTGGGGCCTCCAGGGACTGCCGTCCCGCATCCGCGGAACCGTGCCGCTCGACCGGGGCGTGCCGGCCGACAGGGAACGGGCCGATGTCGCACACATCTAGGGCTGCGCTCGGCCGGCAGCTGCTGAGCTTCCTGCTCGTCGGCGGCATCGGGCTCGTCGTCGACATCGTCGTTTTCAACGCCCTGCGCACCACCGTGCTCGAACCGCACTACGTGCACAGCGGACCGGTGATAGCCAAGGCGATCTCGACATCCCTCGCGATCATCGTCAACTGGGTCGGCAATCGTCTCTGGACGTTCCGCTCCCAGCGGCGTATCGGGCGGCGCACCGACATCGTGCGCGAAGGAATCGAGTTTGCCGTCGTCAGCCTCGGCGGGGCTCTCATCGCCCTCGGCTGCCTGTGGGTCTCGCACTACGTTCTCGGTTATACCTCGGTCATCGCCGATAACCTCGCCACCAACGTCGTCGGTCTCGCGCTCGGTACCGCGTTCCGCTTCGCCCTCTATCGCTGGTGGGTGTTCTCTGCCCGCCGCACGCCGGTGAATGCCGCAGCTTCCGAGACAGCGGCGGTGCTGACTCAGCGCGTGTGATTGTTCCCGTTTGTCAGGTCTGTGCTCGCTCGACGGGGCACAGACCTGACAAACGGGAACAGACAGTCGAGTTGCGGACCAGATACGCCGGTCGATGTCGGCGGCAATTGACATATTCGAATGTATGTTCGAATATGGGGCCATGCCTCCTGCAGCCGCGACTCTCGAATCCCCCGCTCCCAGCGGCGAGAGAGTGCGCGAGCTTCAGGCGCGCATCCGGCAGATGCAGGCGACCAGACTCGACACGCGCATCATCCCCACACATCCGGCGCTCGCCTCACTGCTGCCCGGCGGCGGGCTCAAAGAGGGCGCCACCTACTCGATCGACCATTCGGCCACACTGCTGATGGCGCTTCTCGCCGGACCATCGGCCGCCGGGTCGTGGTGTGGTGTCGTGGGCGTTCCTGAGTTCGGGGTCGAGGCTGCCCAACGCTTCGGCATCGACCTCGAGCGGCTGGTGCTGGTCCCGCATCCGGGCGACCAGTGGCTCGGAGTGACGGCAGCCATCGCGGATGTGCTCGGCGTCGTGGTGACCCGTCCGCCACGGCGGGCGAACGACTCGAGTGTCTCGCGGCTGACCGCACGACTCAGGCAGCGCGGTGCCACGCTCATCGTGCTCGGCCCCTGGCCGCAGAGCGAGGCGATGCTGAGCCTCTCCGAGAGCAGTTGGAGCGGTATGGGGCAGGGCCACGGACACCTGAGTGCACGACAGGTCACGGTGACCGTCTCCAGCCGTGTCGGCAGGCCGCGCAGTGCCCGGATGTGGCTGCCCGATCCCCAGGGGCAGTTCCGCGAGGTCGAAACGGTGCCCTATCTGCAGGAGGCTGCGGGATGACGGCACTCACACGCACGATCGTGCTCTGGTGCCCCGACTGGCCGATCACGGCGGCCGTGCGTGCACGCTCGCTGGCGGCGGATGCTCCAATCGCCCTCATCGACAGGGGGGTCGTCTTCGCCTGCTCGGCCACGGCTCGCCGAGAGGGTGTGCGCCGCGGGCAGCGGCTGCGGGATGCGCAGGTCAGGTGTCCAGAGATCGTGGTCCTCCCCTACGAGGCTGCGCTCGATTCCCGTGCGTTCGAGCCGGTGATCGAGGTGATAGAACAGACGATGCCCGGCGTGCAGTTGGTACGACCCGGCATGTGCGCCATGCGGGCGCAGGGACCAGCCCGCTACTACGGCGGCGAAGAGGAGGCCGCCCTCTGGCTGCTCGACGCCCTCGGCGAACTCGGAATCCACGGCTCCCGTGTGGGCGTCGCCGACGGTCCGTTCACGGCGGAGCACGCCGCGCGAAGTACGAAAAGGGCGCGCATCACGATCGTCCCGGAGGGCACTGCGGCCGAGTTCCTCGCCCCGATGCCACTCAGGGTGCTCGGCGAAGCCACGCTCGCCACTCTGCTGCTACGGCTCGGCATCGGCACTCTCGGCGAGTTCTCCCGCCTCGACAGCCTCGACGTCGAAGCACGCTTCGGCGGGCAGGGCGCCCGGCTGCACGCCCTCGCGAGCGGCCTGGACAGCCAGCCCGTGATCCCGCGTGTTCCGCCGGAGGAGCTGGACGGCGTCATAGCCTTCGAACCGGCCCTCGACCGGGTCGACCAGGTCGCTTTCGGCTTTCGGGCATCGGCCGACCGCTTCATCCAGCGTCTTGTCGCAGCCGGGCTCGTCTGCACGTCGATCAGGATCGAGATCGACTCTGAGTCGGGCGATATCTCCGAGCGCAGCTGGCTGCATCCGCATTCTTTCACCGCGGCGGATGTCGTCGATCGGCTGCGCTGGCAGCTGCAGGGCAGCGGCACGAGCGACAGCGGCCTCAGCTCAGGTGTCACGCGGGTGCGGGTCGTGCCTGAGAGCGTCGACGCGATCGGCAACCACGAACAGGGACTCTGGGGAACCGGCCATGACGAGCGCATCCACCACGGGCTCTCCCGGGTGCAGAGCATGCTCGGCCATGGTGGAGTGCTCACCACTGCCGTCGGTGGCGGGCGCACCCTGCGCGATCGTGAGAAGCTCATTCCCTGGGGCGATCGGGAGCCGGCGGGCAAGTCGGCAACCCAGCCATGGCCGGGCCAGCTGCCCGCGCCGGCGCCGGGCACAGTCTTCGAAGCGCCCCTTCCGGCGGCCGTGTTCGCCGCTGACGATTCGGCTGTCGACGTAGACGACCGGGGAATCCTCTCGGCCGTCCCTTCGCGTTTTTCGGCGGACAATCGCACGATTCTCCCCATCTCCGCCTGGGCCGGCCCGTGGCCGATCGCCGAACGCTGGTGGGACGCGGACACCTCGCGCACCGCGAACCGCTTCCAGGTCGTCGACGAGACGGGCACCGCCTGGCTGCTCGTGCTCGAAGACCACCTGTGGTGGGCGGAAGCGAGGTACGACTGATGGGATGGCACAACCCGCCGATCCCCTGGGCTGAGTTGGAGCGTGCTCTTTCCAACCGAAGTCGCCCAGAGGGCCAGGCTCCCGAGCGCGATGGTGGCGATGGCCCTGCCTATTCGCATAAGCGACAGCCCTATCAGCCACCCGAGTCCGATCTGCCGCGCATCCACCGCACGGTGGCCTATGCCGAACTGCACGCGCACTCCACCTTCAGTTTTCTCGACGGGGCATCACCACCCGAGAAGTTGCTCGAAGAGGCGGCGCGACTCGGGCTGCACTCACTCGCGATCACCGACCATGACGGTTTCTACGGCATCCCGCGCATGGCTGAGGCGGCGGAAGAACATCCCGGCATCGGCACGGTTTTCGGGGCTGAGCTGTCTCTGGGGCTGGTGAAACCCCAGAACGGAGTGGCCGACCCAGAGGGCAGTCACCTGCTCGTTCTCGCCCGCCAGCAGGAGGGATATCACCGGCTCGCAGGCGCCATCACCACTGCGCAACTCGATGGTAAGGAGAAAGGTCGTCCACTCTACGATCTCAACAAACTGAGCGAGCGTTCCGGCGGCCACTGGGCAATCCTGACCGGATGCCGAAAAGGCCAGATGCGGCAAGCACTCATCGCAGAGGGTCCACGGGCGGCCGCGCGCGAGCTCGACCGCCTCGTCGACCTGTTCGGACGGGACAACGTGAACGTCGAACTCTTCGACCACGGCAATCCGCTGGACAGCGACTACAACGACGCACTCTTCGCCCTCGCCGAGAGGCGGGCCCTCCCGGTGGTAGCGACGGGCAATGTCCACTACGCCCGGCCGGAAGAGTATCGGATCGCCTCCGCGGTTGCGGCGGTGCGCGCTCGAAGGAGCCTCGACGACCTGGATGGCTGGCTGCCGGCATCCGCCACCGCCCATCTGCGTTCCGGTGACGAGATGGCCGCGCGCTTCGTCCGCTATTCGGGCGCCGTGGAACGCACGGTGGAACTGGCGGAAGACCTGGGATTCCGGCTGCGGAGTGCACGACCGGAACTACCTGCCCAGGAGGTGCCGGAGGGCTACACGCCCATGACCTATCTCAGAAAACTGGTCTGGGACGCTGTTCCCCGCAAGTATCCCCAAGCAACGGATGACGATCGCCAACGCATCGAGGAAGAACTCGGGGTGATCGAAGGCAAGAACTTCCCCGGCTACTTTCTCATCGTCTACGACATCGTGAAGTATGCACGCGACCTCGGCATCCTGTGCCAGGGTCGCGGATCCGCCGCGAACTCGGCCGTCTGCTACCTGCTCGATGTGACAGCGGTCGACCCGATCTCCTACAAGCTCCCCTTCGCACGGTTCCTCTCCAGCATGCGCGACGAGGAACCGGACATCGACGTGGACTTCGACTCCAACCGGCGCGAAGAGGTCATCAAGTACGTCTACGACAAATACGGCAGAGAGAACGCGGCGCAGGTGGCCAACGTCATCCAGTATCGCGACAGGTTCGCCGTGCGCGACATGGCCAAGGCGCTCGGGGCGAGTCCAGGACAGCAGGACGCCTGGTCGAAGCAGGTCGAACACCACGGAGGTCTCGCCGCGAGCCCCGACCATGAGATCCCGGATGCCGTGGTCTACCTTGCCAAGAAGATCAAAGGCTTCCCGAGACACCTGGGCATCCACTCCGGTGGGATGGTGCTCACCGAGCGTCCAGTCGGGGAGGTCTGCCCGATCGAGCACGGCCGCAAGGACGGGCGGACCGTCCTGCAGTGGGACAAAGACGACTGTGCATGGATGGGGCTGGTCAAGTTCGACCTCCTCGGACTCGGTATGCTCAACGCACTCCAGCACTGTTTCGATATCGTGCGCGACAGTCTCGGCGAAGCCTGGACCCTCGACAGCATCCCGAAAGAGGAGCAGGGCGTCTACGACCAGCTGTGCAGGGCCGACTCGATCGGGGTCTTCCAGGTGGAGAGTCGAGCGCAGATGAGCATGCTCCCCCGGCTTCAGCCGCGAGAGTTCTACCATCTCGTGGTCGAGATCGCCGTGGTGCGTCCCGGACCGATCCAGGGCGGGGCCGTGCATCCGTATGTGCGGCGCAAGTCTGGTGTGGACAAAGTCGAATACCTTCATCCGTCACTCAAACCTGTGCTCGAGCGCACCCTCGGGGTCCCGATCTTCCAGGAACAGCTCATGCAGATCGCCGTAATCGTCGGCGGTTGCACCCCGGAGGATGCCGACCAGCTGCGTCGGGCCATGGGTTCCAAGCGCGGCCTGGAGAAGATCGAGAAACTCAAAGACAAGCTGTACGCCGGTATGAAACGCAACGGCATCGTGGGCGATGATGCCGACGACATCTACGGCCGCATCGAAGCCTTCTCCGGTTTCGGCTTTGCCGAGAGCCACTCGCTCAGCTTCGCGCTCCTCGTCTACGCGAGTTCATGGTTGCGGCTGCACTATCCCGCCGCGTTCCTCGCATCACTGCTGAGGGCGCAGCCGATGGGGTTCTACTCGGCGAACACTCTCGTTGCGGATGCGCGGCGGCACGGTGTGAAGGTGGTGAGGCCGGACATCCTGAGGTCTGGGGTTCTGGCCGGACTCGAGTCGCTGGGGGACGGTCGGGATGCCGACCTCAGGGCGTCCGCTACGGGGAGTGAGTCGTGTTTGGCGCGGGAGCAGCCTACGCCCAGCGCCAAGTTCGACCGGGACGCGCACTTCGACACAGACGACCATCGGCGGGACGGGCGATTCGTGGTGCGGTTGGGGCTCGCCGAGGTGAAGGGAATCGGCGAGAAGGCGGCCGAGAAGATCGTCGCCGAGCGGGACTCCCATGGCGCTTTCACGGATATGGCGAACCTCGTGCGCCGCACCGGGCTGACGACGGCACAGCTCGAGACGCTCGCCGCGGCCGGAGCATTCGAGTCTTTGGGGCTGAGCGTGCGCGAAGCACTCTGGACTGCGGGTAGCGCTGCACGGGACAGGGCTGAGTTCCTGCCCGATACTGTGGTCGCGGTCCAGCCGCCGCTCTTCTCGATGCCGTCCTCCTTCGAAGTGCTGGGTTCCGACTACTGGGCCACCGGGATGTCTCCCGACGACCACTTCGTTCATCACCTGCGACCGATGCTGGACGAGCGGGGCGCGCTGAACTCGGCGCAATTGGCAACCGCGGAGCCGGGAAGGCGCATCGAGGTCGGCGGGTTGGTGACCCATCGACAGAGGCCGGCGACAGCGAGCGGTATCACCTTCATGAATCTCGAAGACGAGACAGGCCTCGTCAACGTGGTCTGCAGCGTCGGAGTCTGGAACCGCTACCGGCGGGTAGCGCGGGACTCCCCAGCGTTGATCGTGCGGGGGACTCTCGAGCGATCACCCGAAGGCGTCGTCAACCTGATAGCCGATCGCTTCGAACCGCTGGAGGTGTCCCTTCGCATGACATCGCGAGACTTTCGCTAGTTGGTGGGCGTTGAACACCCGCTCGACCCATCGAACTAGGCGGCCCCGTGCGATGGGCGATCGTCGAGCGGCTCGCAGACAAGCACAGCGCTAGCTGCGCAGCCGCCGACGCAGCAGGTCGATGCGGGCCTGCAGCTGCGTGACACTGGCCTGCGGCACCGCCGGACCCCCGGCGATTCGCCGCAGCTCGGCGTGGATGAGGCCGTGCGGCTCCCCCGTCGCCTTCGCACGCATGCCGACCAGGCTGTTGAGCAGACTGCGCTGTTCCTTCAGGTTGCGATAGAGCGGCGCCGGTTCGGCAGGAACCTCGCCCGCGGCATCCGCCTGCTTCTGCCGGTCGCCGATGCGCCTCGCTTGCCGCTGGTGCCGGTGCCGCAGCAGCTCCTGCACTTGCTCCGGCTCGAGCAGACCGGGGATGCCGATGAAGTCGAGCTCCTCAAGGCTGCCGGTCGCGGCCCCGGTTCCGTATTCGTCGCCGTCGAAGAGCACCCGGTCGAAGTTGGCTTCCGACTCCAGGGGCTTGAAGTCAAATAGCAGCGCGTCGCCGGAGGCCGACTCGACGCGATTGGCGTCGTCCACAGCGTCGTCATCGAGCAGGATCTCTTCGAGCCCCTCGCCGGGGTCGCGGTCGAGCGCGTGGTCGCGCTCCAGCTCGAGCGCCCTCGCCAGGCCGAGCAGGCTCGGCACGCTCGGCAGGAAGATCGATGCCGTCTCGCCGCGGCGACGGGTGCGCACGAAGCGTCCGATCGCCTGGGCGAAGAACAGCGGAGTCGAGGCGGATGTCGCGTAGACCCCTACCCCGAGCCGCGGGATGTCCACACCCTCCGACACCATCCTCACGGCCACCATCCAGCGGCTGTCATTCTCGGCGAAGCGGGCGATCCGGTCGCTCGCCGCCTTCTCGTCGGAAAGCACGACGGTCGGGACCTGCCCGGTGATCTTCTCGAGGATTGCGGCATAGGAACGGGCCGCGTAGTGGTCGGTGGCGATCACGAGGCCACCCGCATCCGGAATCCCGTGGCGCACCTCGGTGAGCCGGCGATTGGCGGCCTTGAGCACGGCGGGCACCCACTCGCCCTCCGGATCGAGCGCCGTGCGCCAGGCCTGCGCCGTCACGTCCTTCGTGTCGCCCTCACCGAGCCTGGCTTCCATCTCGTCCCCGGTGCGGGTGCGCCAGCGCATTT
>JAODMW010000148.1 GCA_025464815.1 Microbacteriaceae bacterium
TCCAGCTGAATTTCTGCGAGCCCCCTCGCGCCCGGAACACATGGAATGTGCCCGCCGCCCGTCGAGCAGCGGTCGAGAACCACCGCCCGTCGACCTGTGGACCGCCGAGCCCGGATTTCGCCAAGCGGATGAGCGGAAGCAACGCACTCCCGTCGCCCAAGACGATCGCCATGCGCAGGGCGACGCGACGCGTGCCCGGAAGCTCGCCATCGAAGAGTTCCTTCTCCCAGGCCCGCGCGACGCTCACGGAGAATCCCTCGCCCAGCTCCCCGGTGGACTCCGTCATCGGACGGTCCTCCGCGTGGCGGTAGATCGTCGCCGTCGAAGAGTTGATCCACAGCGCCGGCGGAGTGCTGCAGGCCCGGATGGCCGCGGCGAGTTCGCGCGTCGTATCGACCCGTGAGCGCAGGATCTCCGCGCGGTTGCGCGGGTTGTAGCGGCAGTTCACGCTCTTGCCCGCGAGATTCACGAGCAGATCAGTCCCCTCGAGCAGGTCGGTGATCGCGAGGGTGTCTCCCCACGAGACATCCGCCCCACGGCGACCGATGAGGCTCACAGACGCACCCTCTGCGCGGAAGGCCCTGCCGAGATAACGCCCGATGAAGCCCGAGGCCCCCGCGATCACGACACGGTCGGTCATAGAAGCTTCTCCCCCGGCCGGACCTCATAGAGGAAGGATCCGGAATACTCGTAGAGCCTACCGAGCAGGGGCAGGTCGATCGTGACCGAAACGTGTTGCGAATCGGTCTCGTCGTCGAAGCGCTCGAGCAGGGTCACGATCGGCGCGATCATCCGAGGGATTCGGATACAGCGATCCCCCATCCGGAGCGCCAGGCCGGTCGACGACAGTCGTAGCGCCCCGTCCTCTATGACACCCGAGAGTTCTGATCCGTAGCGGCGAGCGATGCCGAGATGGTCGACGAGTCCCGCCGGCTCGGCGGTGATCGCGTCCCGCATCCGCCGATCACCTTTCGCGAAGTGGAAGGTGCGGGTCGCGACAACCGCGACGAAACCTCGGGCGTCCACGACGGGATGATTGAGCACCGTGAACGGCACATCGCGCTGCCATGCCGGGAACATCACGCCCTGCCTGCCGAGCACCCACAACACCGGCCAGAGCCAGCGTCGCGGGGTCCCGGCGACGTCGAAAGTGCCCGTGCCGACTCCCACACTCCCGAGGGGAATCGCCGTGAAGTAGGCCATCAACCGCGGATGCAACCCCTCAAGCAGTTCGCCGAAGACAGCCTCATAGGGCGAGAGGGGCTTCGGAGGGCGCCGCATCGGGTGCCCTACTTGAGCAACGCCGCCTTCAAGGTGTCGAGACCGACGCCCCCGACATCCAGGGCTTTCTTGTGGAAGGCCTTGATGTCGAATGCGGAACCCTCGCGTCGCGCGGACTCGTCGCGAAGCTGCTCCCAGATCCGCTGGCCGATCTTGTAGGACGGAGCCTGTCCGGGCCAGCCGAGGTAGCGATTCACCTCGAACCGTACGAAACCGTCGTTCATGTTGACGTTCTTCGCGAGAAAGCCGAAAGCGTAATCGCCGGTCCACGGACCGGAGCCGTCGGGAAGGGTCTTCTCGAGGTGCACGCCGATGTCGAGGACGACGCGTGCCGCGCGCATCCTCTGTCCGTCGAGCATTCCGAGACGGTCGGCAGGATCGTCGAGGTAGCCGAGCTGTTCCATGAGACGCTCGGCGTAGAGGGCCCAGCCCTCCGCGTGCCCAGAGGTGCCGGCATTACGGCGCCACGTGTTGAGCTGCGCCTTGTTGTAGACGGCCTGGCCCAGTTGCAGGTGGTGGCCGGGAACACCCTCATGGTAAACGGTGGTCAGTTCGCGCCAGGTGTCGAACTCCGTCACGCCCTCCGGCACGCTCCACCACATGCGTCCCGCGCGCGAGAAGTCGTCGGTCGGCGGCGTGTAGTAGATGCCGCCCTCCTGGGTCGGCGCGATCATGCACTCGAGCTTCCTGACCTCGGCCGGGATGTCGAAGTGCTCGCGCGACAGTTCCTCGACAGCGCGATCGCTCGTCTCCTGCATCCACCTCTGCAGTGCATCCGTGCCATGGAGTTTGCGGCTTTCGTCGGAATTCAGGAACTCGATGGCCTCCTCGACCGATGCGCCCGGCTTGATCTCCCTGGCGATCGACTCCTGCTCCTCCGTCATGCGTGCGAGCTCCTCGATACCCCATTCGTAGGTTTCGTCGAGATCGACCGTGGCGCCGAGAAAGTCGCGCGAGGCGAGAGCGTAGATCTCGCGACCGACAGCATCGCGCTCCGGCGCGTGCTGGGCGAGTTCGTTCTTCAAAAAATCTGCGAGGGCGGCATAGGCGTTCGCCGACTCCTGTGCGCCGGCGGCAAGATCGCTCCTGAGCGACTCGGGCAGCTCAGCGTCACCTGCCTTGGCCTCCGCGGCCAGCTGGAAGAAGAATCCGGTGTCGGCGACCTGCTTGCCCGCCTGGACGATGATCTCCTTCACCTGGCGGATCGCCGGGACGTTACCCGCCGCGATTCCCGTCCGGAGGGTCTCGATGTACCCGTCCATCGCCGCAGGAAGATTGTGCAGGCGCGTGGCGATGTGCGTCCAGTCCTCTTCGGATGCGGTGGGCACGAGGTCGAAGATCTCGCGCAATCCCTGCGCCGGGCTCGCGATCACGTTCAGATCGCGCTGATCGAATCCGGCGTCGTGCTTGTCGATCGACAACTGCAGCTCGCGGCTGAGATCCATTTTGGTGACCACATCGATGTCGTCGACGGGGGTGGCGGCCTGAATCCTGGCGAGGGCCTTCCTGACCTCGACGATGGCACGTTCCGCACCGGCGGGCGAGTAGTCGGCGTATTCGCCCTCACGACCCGGACGTCCGACGTACACCCGGTACTCGGGGAACAGGTCGAGCTCGGTGTCGACCCACTCTTCGGCGATCGTGTCGATTGCAGTTGGTGTGCGGGCATCATCGGCCTTGGCGTCATCAGTCATGACACGAGCCTAGAACGGGATGGGGTCGTCCACAGGACGACCCCATCGGCCGCGCGGGATTTCTATTCTTTGTCGAGATCGGTGTTGAGCATCTCGGCGAGGCCGTCGAGGGCGGTCTCCGCATCGTCGCCCTCAGCGCTGATGGTGACCACCTCACCGTGACCGATCCCCAGTGAGAGCACTCCGAGGATGCTCGCAGCATTGACGCTCTTCCCTGCGGCACTGGTGAGGGTGACGGGCACGC
The DNA here is from genome assembly GCA_025464815.1 of Microbacteriaceae bacterium. Taxonomy (GTDB): domain Bacteria; phylum Actinomycetota; class Actinomycetes; order Actinomycetales; family Microbacteriaceae; genus Lacisediminihabitans. The sequence goes on from JAODMW010000148.1 coordinate 3,220, forward strand.
CGGCCTTGGCTGCGGCCTGGCTGAACAGCGAAGCGGGACGAGCGTGCAGCCCAACGCTCGAGGCGACGGTGACGGTGCGTTCTGGCATTTCTAACTCCTTGGCGTTCTGTCGTTCACTGTTGTGGCTCGATGGTGACTTTGATGGCCTCGCCCCGGGCGACGATCTCGATGGCCTCGAGAACCTCGCTCAGCGGGAGGCGGTGCGTGATCAGGTCGGTCACGGGAACGGCCCCCGAGGCGATGAGCTCGAGTGCGCGCTTGTTGTGCGCGGGACTCGAGCCGTTCACTCCGACGATCGTGAGTTCACGGTAGTGCACGAGGTTCGAGTCGACCGTGATGTTGGGACTGTCCTTGGGGAGTCCGCCGAAGAGGCTCAAGCGGCCCCGCCTCGCGAGCATTCTGAGGCCCTGTTCCTGGGCGGCGCCGGACGCTGCCGCGGTGATCACGACATCCGCACCACGTCCGCCGGTTGCCTCCAGTACCGCTGCGACCGGATCCGTCGACCCCGACGCGATGACGACATCGGGGTGGACGAGCTCGGCCGCGATGGCGAGGCGCTCGGCATTGAGGTCGATCAGGATGATCGTGCCGGCTCCCCTGGCGCGCGCGAGGCGGACGTGGAGACATCCGATCGGTCCTGAGCCCACGATCACCACGGTGTCGCCCTCGCCGACCCTGGCGAGCTCCTGGCCGTTGAGCACGCAGGCGAGCGGCTCGGCAAGAGACGCCTCGGCGAAACCGAGTCCGTCCGGGATACGGTTCAATCCGTCGACCCGCAGCACCTCACGCGGCACGATCATGTACTCAGCGAAGCCCCCGGGAAACTGGTAACCCATCGACAGCTGGTTGGGACACACCGTGAGCCTGCCCGCCAGGCAGTCGGGGCAGGTGCCGTCGGGAATCGCCGCGATGACCTGCACGCGATCCCCGATCGACCACCCGTCGACGCCGACGCCGACCTCGGCGATCTCTCCGGCGATCTCATGGCCCATGACCTGCGGCGGTGTCATGTTCGGATGACCCGATCGTGAGATCTTGACATCCGTGCCGCAGGTCGAACAGTTCCTGACCCGGATCTTTACCTCCCCCGCGGATACCCTCGGTTCGGGAATATCCTCGAGGCGGATGTCTCGGGGGGCATAGAATCTTGCGACCTTCACGTATCCCTACTCGTCTTCGGGGTCTGGCTTGAGCAACTCGTAGACCTCGTCGCTGGTCGTCGCTGCACGCAGCGCCGCCGCCCTGTCGGGATCGAGCAACACGGTCGCGAGCTGGGCGAGCAGGGCGATGTGCCCGTTGCCGCGGGCGGCGATGCCCACGCACACGCGCACGTCATTGCCGTCCCAGTCGACGCCGTCCGGAAAGCGGAGCACCACGAGGGCGTCCTTCTTCACGGAGTCCTTGCCGGCAAGGGTGCCATGAGGAATCGCGACACCCTCCCCGACGAAGGTGGAGACCGAACGCTCACGCTCGAGCATCGCGTCGATGTAGGAGGCATCGATCGCGCCGGCTTGGAGCAGGGCTGCGCCCACCTGCCTGATGGCGTCTTCCTTGTCGTCCGCCTTCTCGTCGAGGCGAATCGACTCTTCAGCCAGCAGTGCTGTCAGTGCGGGCGCAGTCTCGTCGCTCATTCTCAGACCTCGAACGATTCGCCGTTTTGGATCGCCTTGACGATCTTGGCAACGGCGGGGTCGCCCAGGAAGAGCTGGAAGGGTACGACCGGCACGTCGGGAACCGTGTGCCGTGCGCGCTCCGCCAGCCCCGCCTGGGTGAACACCAGATCGGCGTCGCGCGGGATGTTCGCGACGGGCGAATGCTCGACCGTCACCCCGTTCTTCGCGAGTTGCTTCTTGAGGGTGCTGGCGAGCATGACGCTGCTGCCCATACCCGCATCGCATGCAACGATCAGCTTTTTGATACTTGATCCGTCGATGGTGGCCATTGTTGTTCTCCTTTGGTGGATGGTGGCGATCTTCAGGTCGCGGGAACCGCGTTCTTCGAGGCCTTCTTATTCTGCGCGCTCTGTTCCTTCGCAGCCTCGAGATCGATCGAAGCGTCGACGGCGGATTCCTTTCGTCCGAAACCGAGCAGCAGGGCACCGACCACGAAAGTGACGGCGGCGGCCAGGAAGATGCCGATCAGGTTGAGCGCGATGTTATCGGGTGGCGAGACGAGGCTCCAGGCGATCACGCTTCCCGGGGAGGCAGGACCGACCAGGCCGAGACCCCAGATCGACTCCCACAGCACGCCTGTCGCGCCGCCGATGATCGCAGCGACGACCAGGATCGGCTTCATGAGCACGTACGGGAAGTAAATCTCGTGGATACCGCCGAGGAAGTGCA
>JAODMW010000186.1 GCA_025464815.1 Microbacteriaceae bacterium
AGACGAAGAGGTTTGCCCGCTCCAGGTCTTCGGCGAAGTCGATCTCCACGGCGTAGAGGTCGGAGATGTCTACCGGCTCAAATCGTAGCTTGTCCTGCTCGATTGCCAGCTCAATACCGCGCTCGAAGTAGTCCTGGTCGCCGACCCGGCTCAGCTGGCGCACCAGCGCCGCCTTGTCGTTGCGAGCCACGTAGTTGATTCCGACGGCCTCGCCGAGACCGCCCTTGACGGTCTTGGAGAGTTCGTTGATGAATCCCTCGGCGTCGACCGTGTACTTGACCTCTTCATCCGAGACCTTCGCGGTGTTGACCGAGACGAAGGACTGGTCGCGAGCGACCATCTTGGCCGCGCGATCGAGAGCTTCGGGGTCGAAGACGACGTCTCCGTTCATCCAGAGCACTCCGCCGTTGGCCGAAGCGCGCAGGGCGCGCATGAGACTCTTGGAGGTGTTCGTCTGGTCGTACTGCTCGTTGTAGACGAAGGAGGCGTCGGGGAAGGCTTCGATGATGTGCTCGAGCTTGTAGCCGACGACGATGGTCACTTTGGCGTCTTTGCCGAAGGCGTGATGGATGTTGTCGAACTGCTGCTGCATGATCGTGCGCCCGTCGCTGAGTTCGGTCAGCGGCTTCGGCAGCGTGCGCCCGAGGCGGCTGCCCATGCCAGCGGCAAGAATTACGATCTGCGTGCTCACGATTGGGTCTCCTCAGTTGACTCTGGTCGGACTGGGGTTCGATGACATCGGATCAGTCTTTCACACGGTTTCGCGACTGTGAAAGGTTCATCGGTTGTTAATCCCCAGACTCGCGTCTGGACACATCGTTGTGCTTCACCAACCCTACCCGCAGGCACCTTTCAGGGACAGGGAGGCGTCCGTCGATGTTCTCAATTCGTGATGGAACGCTCAGGTGTTGTACAGGCCCGCTCACGGGGATTGGTACGGTTGACGGGTGGATTCAGAACCTGACGAGAAGGCATCGCCGGCCCGCGGGGGACCGGCACGGAAGACACCGTCAGGCACGGAGACATCGGGCACAAAACCACCTCAGAGAGCGAAGGCCGCGACCCCAGGCAAGACGTCTGGGACTGCCGGCAGACCAGCCGCCGGAGCGAAGCCGGTGACGGATGCCGCGTCACCCCCGCAGACGGAAAGGCCGGCCGCGTCGAAACCGGCCCGCTCCCGCACCGCCACGCCCTCGACTGCCGCGGCACCAAGCAAGCCAGCTCCTCGCAAGCCGGCCCGCAAGCCGACGACACGCAGCACCCCGGCCGCGTCGCCGAAAACTGTCACCACTGCCCCGGAGCCGAGCGCCGAATCCGCTGACCCGCCTGTGGACGAGCCCACCGCTCAACCCGTCGCCATGACCGAACCCGGCGTCGCGAACAGCGCCGTGTCCGTCGAGCGATCCGCGACGGCAGCGCCCAGGGCGCCACGCAAACCGCCCGTCCGCAAGACTCGTGCCACACGAAACACACCTGTGAGCACGGCGGATTCACGGGCTTCCGGTGAAGTCGTGCTCGTCGTCCGTGATCTCGTCAAGCGCTTCGGCGATACGGTTGCCGTCGATCACATGAGTCTGTCGGTGCCTGTCGGATCCATCTTCGGCATCGTCGGCCCGAACGGCGCGGGTAAGACGACGACGCTCTCGATGGCGACAGGGCTCCTGCGGCCGGACAGCGGCTCGATCACCGTGCACGGAGCCGATGTCTGGAAAGACCCTGTCGTGGCCAAGCGCAACATGGGCGTGCTCCCCGACCGGCTCCGGTTGTTCGATCGGCTGACCGGCAGCCAGCTGCTCTACTACGCGGGAACGCTCAGGGGACTCGACGCCGCGACCGTCAAGCACCGTTCGGCGGATCTCGCATCCGCTTTCGGCCTCGAGGATGCCCTTGACCGACTGGTCACGGACTACTCGGCCGGGATGACCAAGAAAGTCGCGCTGGCCTGCGCCATGATCCACTCGCCACGGGTGCTCGTGCTCGACGAGCCCTTCGAGTCGGTGGACCCGGTTTCCGCCGCCAACATCACGGAGATCCTGCAGAAGTACGCGGCTGCGGGCGGCACCGTCGTGCTGTCGAGCCACAGCATGGATCTCATTCAGCGCATCTGCGACTTCGTCGCGATCATGGTGAGCGGCTCCGTTCTGGCCTCAGGAACCATGGACGAGGTTCGCGGTGTCGGATCTCTCGAGGAGAAGTTCGTCGAGCTTGCCGGTGGACGCAGGACCGCGGAGGGCATGGAGTGGTTGCACAGTTTCTCGGACTGAAGCTGCGGCTGCTCGCGAACACGTTCCGACGCAGCCCGATTCAGATTGTCGGAATCGTCATCGGGCTCGTCTACGGCCTCGGTGCTGCGGTTGTCGCGGTCATCGGCCTCGTCGCTCTCCGTTTCGTCGACACTCACCTCGCGGGAAGTATCACGGTGACGCTCGGCGCGCTCATCGTGCTCGGGTTCCTTCTCGTCCCGTTGGCTTTCGGGGTCGACGACACCCTCGATCCGCGCGCGTTCTCCCTTTTCGGCATCCCCACCACGAAACTCGCTACCGCGCTCGCCATCACGGCTCTCATCGGAGTTCCGGCTCTCATCGTGGCGATCGTCGCGGTGGCGCAGGTCTTCACCTGGACGCGCGATCCGCTCGCGGTCGTTCTCGCGATCATCGGTGCGGTCGTCATCGTCGCAACGTGCGTGCTCGGAGCGCGCGTAGCGACATCCGTGGCCGCCTTCCTGCTCGCAACCCGACGTGCGCGGGAGATCACCGGGTTGGTGGCGCTTCTCGTCATCGTGTCGCTGTCACCGTTCGTCGCCGTTCTCGCCGCTGTCGATTGGGGTGCAGAGGGTCTGCGGCTGTTGTCCTCCGTGGCGGGAGTCGTCGGTTGGACCCCGCTGGGCGCTGTGTGGTCGGCACCGGCCGAGGCAGCCGCCGGAGCGCCCGGTCTGGCGATCCTCAAGGCGCTCATCGGCATCGCCTTCGCCCTGCTGCTCTGGGTCGCCTGGCGGGCGCTTGTCGGTTGGATGCTCGTCACCCCCCAGCGCGAGGCGCGCCGCAAGAGTTACGCGGGCCTCGGATGGTTCCGCCTGGTGCCCGACACCCCGGCCGGCGCCATCGCGGCGAGGAGCCTCACCTACTGGCGGCGAGATGCGAGATACCACACGTCCCTCGTCGCGATTCCGATCGCGCCGATCATCTTTGTGGTCGCGCTCGCCGTGGCAGGCGTTCCGTGGAACATCCTCGCGCTCATTCCGGTGCCCGCGATGTGCTTGTTCCTGTCCTGGTCGGTGCACAACGACGTCGCCTACGACAACACCGCGATCTGGCTGCACCTGGCATCCGATACCGACGGACGCGCCGATCGCGTCGGCAGGTTGGTTCCGGCGCTCATGATCGGGATTCCGCTGGTGATCATCGGGGCTCCGATCTGCGCGTGGCTGTTCGGCGACTGGGCGGTGCTGCCCTCCCTCATCGGGGTGAGCTTCTGTCTGTTGTTCGCCGGCCTCGGGCTCTCGAGCGTGATCTCCGCCCGGTTTCCCTACCCGGCTGTGCGTCCGGGTGACAGCCCTTTCGCGCAGCCCCAGGCGAGCGGGACCGCTGCCGGACTCATCCAGTCCCTGTCGTTCTTCGCGGCGATCGTCGTCACGCTCCCTCCTCTCGGCCTCGCGGCCCTCGGTCTCGCCTTGGGAGGAGCGTGGAATTTCGGCGCCCTTGTGCTCGGACTCCTGTTCGGAATCGCCGGCCTCTACTTCGGTGTTCTCTGGGGTGGGGCGATCTTCAAGAGACGGGCGCCCGAGCTGTTGGCTTTCACCCTCAGGAACTAAAATCGAAACATGAGTGGTGACATACAGCAGGGTGGTGGCGGTACCGACACCCTTGATCGTGAGCTCGAGGAGCTTCTCGAGAGGGAGCAGGTCGAAGAGGGCGACCACGAGCGCTTCTCGCACTACGTGCAGAAGGAGAAGATCCTCGAGTCGGCGTTGAGTGGCAAGCCGGTCATCGCGCTCTGCGGCAAGGTGTGGACGCCGGGTCGCGACCCGGAGAAGTTCCCGATCTGCCCGACCTGCAAGGAGATCTACGACGCGATGAAGAAGTAGCGGCCGCTCGAGCCCGGCACGATCTCAGGCGTAGCGGGTCGGGATGACCGGCTCCCCGCGGCCGAGACGGAAAGCCTCAGCGGGCAGTTCCGCGATCGCGGCCGCACGGTGTTCTCGGGCCAGGACCGTTCCGATTTCACCGCGGAAGCGATCGACGGGAATGCCGCCGGTGATGAGTGGAACCAGCAGCGGACGGTGCCGCCTGGCTGTGGGCTCGGGTTCGCCGACGTGGATGACTTCGGCGATCGCCGTTCCCGTCTCGTCCAACTCGCGCACCGGGAACTTTCGTCCGCCGATCGAGGCCTTTTCCGGTGAGGTCTTGGCCACCGAGATCCAGTCTCCCGCGGCATCCTTTTTCGCGACGAGTTTGTACACCATGCCGGCGGCCGG
>JAODMW010000197.1 GCA_025464815.1 Microbacteriaceae bacterium
ACCCAGATCCTCATGGACCAGCAGGCCCTCGAAGCCGTGCTGGCCTCGGTGCGCGACGCCGTCTCCCGCGTGGAGGCGACGGGCCAGTCTGCGGTGCTGGTCTGTGCCCCAGCACTTCGGCCCGCCATCCGCCGTCTCGTCTCGGCCCAGTCCGGCGGACTCCCCGTGCTCTCGTACCAGGAAGTCACCTCGGCCAATGTGAACATCGAGACGGTGGGAGTGGTGCGTGTCGCCGAATCGATTTCAGCTTGAGGGGCAGTCCCTCGGCGAGCTGAATGCGCGGATCCTCGCGGAGCACGGCCCCCACGCCAAGGTCGTCGCGATCAAGGCGGTGACGAGCGGCGGCATCCAGGGCTTCTTCGCGCAGCGCCATTACGAGGTCGAGGTGGACGTTCCGGATGGCACGGCCCGCGATGCTCACAACTTCGACCTGCCGACCAGGGCCGGCATCGCGCAACTCCTCGAGGGCGCAGACACCGAGGAGGCTCGCGCGCACCTGGCGGACGTCATCCCGAAGCTCTCGACCAACTCGGTCGACTTCGACGCGATCATGGCCGATCTCACCTATAACACCGCCCAGATCGTCCCGGTGCTCGAAGGACCGACCGTGTTCCGGCAGGCGCCGCTGTCGGGGGCGGGCGACCTCGTCGTCGTGATCGGCCTCGGCAACGACCCGCTCGAGGTCGCGCGGGACATGTCGGCCGCCGCCGGTACGCGCTCGCTCAGCGTCGTCGGAGCCGTCACCGATGACAGCCTCTTCCGTGTGACCGACCGTCGCGGCGCGCTCGCGGCGAGGGCGGCCGGCGTGCGCGAGGAACACAGCGTCTTCGTGGCCCTCGGAATTCCGCATTCCGGGCTCGATGACGACTCGGTTTTCGCCCTCCACTTTCTGCAGCCGGACCAGGTCTGGGTCGCGGTGGATGCCGGCCGAAAGCCCGAAGACACCGCACGCTGGGTAAAGGCCGTCCAGGCCGCGGCGCGCATCGATGCGATCGCGGTCGTCGGCAGCGATTCGACCACCACGCCGAAAACGGTGCACGAACTGGGCCTTCAAGTCGGCTGGGTGGAGAGCGGTTCGATAGGCTGACCTGATGCTGGTGCTGACACGCAAGGCGGGGGAGCGGATCGTCATCGGTGACGATATCGTCGTCACCATCCTCGACGTACGCGGCGACGGCATCCGCATCGGCATCGACGCCCCGAAGGGCGTCAAGATCCAGCGCGAAGAAGTTCTGCAAGCGGTCACCGAGGCGAACGTCGCGGCAGCCCAGGCGGATGACGCGGCCGAGGACCGTATCAAGAACGCCCTCGGCATCGCACCGGCGGCAACGTCGGATGGTAGTTCCCAGCCGGCCTGAGTACGGTCGGCTACACAACGTAAGGACGATTTCGGTGCGCATCCCCCTGAGTATTCCCAGTCCGGACCCGGCGCTCGCGCAGTTCCACATCGGTCCGCTCACCATCCACACCTACGCCATCTGCATCCTGGTCGGCATCGTGGCCGCGGTCATCATCACGCAGCGCCGGCTGAGCAACCGCGGGGCCGAATCCGGCATCGTGATCGACATCATCCTGTGGGCCGTGCCGCTCGGCATCATCGGGGCGCGTTTCTATCACGTGTTCACCCACGTGGGTGATTACTTCTACAAGGGTGCGAACCTCTGGAACGTCTTCGCGATCTGGGACGGCGGCAACGCCCTCTACGGATCGTTGCTGGGTGGTGCCCTCGGTGCGTACATCGGATGCCGCCGCGCCGGCATCCGCTTCTGGAGCTTTGCTGATGCCCTCGCCCCGGCCATGCTCGTCGCCCAGTCGATCGGACGCCTCGGCAACTGGTTCAACCACGAGCTCTTCGGGCTGCCGACCACCCTGCCGTGGGGCCTGCAGATCGAGGCGTCGAACCCCAAGTTCCCACCGGGGCTCCCCGCCGGGACCCTCTTCCACCCGCTTTTCCTCTACGAGATCATCTGGAACCTGATCGGTGTCGCGATCGTCCTGCTGGTCGCGCGGAGATTCAGGCTCCAGTGGGGTCGCGTCTTCGCGGTCTACCTCATCTGGTACGGACTCGGCCGGAGTTGGCTGGAGGCCATCCGCATCGACCCGACGAGCGACGGCTTCCTGGGGATTCCCGCGAATATCTGGGCCTCGTTCGTGGCCGTCATTCTCGGTATCGTGCTCCTGATCGTGCAGGGGCGGCGCCATCCGGGCCTCGAATCCTCCGTCTACGTCGAGGGCCGAGGTCCGCGGGTCGTCGCCAAGTCCCCGGCTGCCGAGGAGCCCACCGAGGTCGAGGAGCCGGCCGTCAAGCCGACCTCACTCCACTAGACCACGATGTCATCGCGGCTCTGCAGCCGCACCCAGCCGAGGTGGTCGTCATCGGTCGTCCCGTGGGGAACAGGCGCGGTCGCAAGCCGGTCCGCCGCGATCAGCTGGCCGAGTTCGAGCCCGGTGAGCTCGGCGATATCCGAGATGGGAACCTGATAGGTGCGATAGGGGCCAAGCGGTGGCGGATCGCCCACGGCGGCAGCGCGTGCTTCAGCCAGGTCGATATCGTCGAGCTGCGGTGTCTGGTCGAGCACGTATCCGCTGGCGGCGAGTGCTCGCCCACCTTCCGCCGTGGTCCAGGTCGCGATCTTCCAGAACTGCCGTGGGATCTGGATGCCGCGATATGGCGGGTCATCCGCGTGCAGCACCGGTCCCGTGAACACGCTGATTCGCTGTCGGTAGGCGCGGGCATAGGCGAGCACGAAGTCCTCGAGGCCGGACCACAACTCCTTGCCCTGGTTGAAATGCCCTGCCTGCGGTGCCGCATTCGTGTAGACGAATGTCTCCTCGTTGGCCCTGGCAGCCGTCGACTGGTCGCCCCAGACCGGGTCCCGGCGTCGCACGAGATGCCCTCGGTCGAGGTCGTTCGCCGCGTAGATGTCTTCGCCGGCTTGCTCGGATGCGGGGATGCGGGCGTCGAGGTGCCAGTCGTCGGTGCGGTCGATGTCGAGCGGCGAGGAGCCGTCGATATTCACCCCCGTCGACACGGCGAAGCGACGAGTCGGGTCGAGCAGGACCGTGAAGTGCGTATAGGCCAGTTCCCGCTCGATCGTCGTGACAGCGGGTGCGGGCAGCTCGACGACGATCGGCAGGAAGTCGGCGGCGTATCCGCTGGATGTAGTGGCCATGTCATCCAGCTAATGCACTGGGCACGATCCGCGCAAGCGAACATTCGCCGTCAGTCGTGGAACTTCTCGCCCCGAGCCAGCATCTCGACGAAGGTCTTGATCTTCCGAGTCCTGGTCTCTTCCCGCTTCACCGATTGGATGCGGTAGTAGATGGCGAAGCGGTTCTGGCTGTTCAGCGTCGCATAGAACTCCCTGGCCGCGGCATTCTGTTCGAGGGCAGCGAGGAAATCCGGATGCGGCTCAGCCGTGCTCGATCCTTCGTAAGCCCGGTCCCACCGTCCGTTCCCCTTCGCGCGCTCCACCTCTGCGCGGCCGCGCGGAGCCATCCGTCCCTGCTCGATCATCGCTTCGGCCGCGCGGCAGTTGCGCAACGACCACGGACTCTGCGCACGCCGCGGTGTGAAGCGCCGGAGGGAGGCCTCGTCATCGAGGCGACGGGTCTGACCGTCGATCCAGCCGTACTCGAGCGCGACATCCAGTGCCTCGTCGTAAGTCACGTTGACCACCTGCGACGCCTTCTTCGCGACGGTCAGCCACAGGCCGGCCGATGAGTCCTGGTGCTCACGCAACCAGTCGCGGAAGGCAGCGGGGGTATCGAACCGCAGAATCTCGGGTTGGTCGGTCATCGTGTCCCCATCCTTGCAGCTTCGCACGAGCCGGTCTTTCGCGACGGTGGGCCGGTCGGCGGCAACCTACTTGTTCGTACCCTGCGACACCGACCCCTGCAGCTGGCGCTGGAAGATGAGGTAGACGATCAGCACCGGAACGACGGTGATGACGACGCCGGCGAAGAGCGCACCGAAGTCCACGGAGTATCCGGCCTGGGAGGCGAACGAGGCCATGCCCTGGGTCAGCACGTAATTCCTCACATCCGAATTCAGTGCGACCGGGAGCAGGAACTGGTTCCAGAGTCCGACGAAGTTCAGGATCGCGACGGTGGCCAGCCCCGGCCTCGCCATCGGCAGCATCACCTGGAAGAAGGTGCGCCATTCGCCCGCGCCATCCAGTGCTGCCGCCTCGGCGATCGAGTTCGGCAACGCCTTGAAGAACGAGAACATGAAGAACACCGTGAACGGCAGCGCAAACGCCGCATAGGTGAGGATGAGGCCAGGCAGGGTGTTCAGCAGGGCGATGCTCTTCAACACGAAGAACAACGGAACGATCGCCAGGAAGATCGGGAACGTCAGGCCGGCGAGCATCAGGTAGTAGATGGCCCTGCTGCCGGGGAACTGGAATCGCGCGAGAACGTACGCACACATGGAGCCGAACAGCATCGTGACGATGAGCGCGCCGAAGACGACCACGATCGTGTTGAGGAGGAAGCTTCCGATGCCCGCGGTCGTCCAGGCGTTCACATAGTTGTCGAAGCTCCAGTGCGACGGAAGGGTGAACGGCGATGCGAAGATCTCCGAACTGGTCTTGAACGACGACATGATCGTCCAGAGCAGCGGCAGCACCACGATCAATGACCAGATGGTGAGGACGGTGTGGGAGACCGTGCCGACGACCCTGTCGCCGGTGGTGGACTTCGTGCGGCGCCGAGCCAGCGGCATCGAGGTACGCGGGAGCGCTTCCGCTTTGATGTTCGTCATTCGGCCACTTCGTTGTTTCCGCCGGTCAGCCGGTTCACCAGGAAGACGATTCCCGCGAACGAGAGGGTGATCACCGCGAGTACCACACCCATCGCGCAGGCGAGCCCGAACTGGCCCTTGGTGAACGCCGTCGTGAACAGCTGCTGCGACATCACGAGCGTCGAGTTGGCCGGGCCGCCCCCGGGGTTCAGGGCCGCCATGTAGACGAAGGCGTCGAGCGCCAGAATGCCCATATAGATGTACGCGGTCTGGATGTTGTCCCGGATCATCGGCACCGTGATGGTCACCGCGGTACGGAACCGTCCCGCGCCGTCGATTCTGGCCGCCTCGAAGATCTCCGCCGGGATTCCCTTGATGGCCGCGACGAACAGCACCATGTAGAACCCGACGAGCCCCCAGACGATCACGAACATCGTCGCGATCATGGCGGTGCTCTGGTCGCCGAGCCAGGCGAAGGACGTGAAGCGGTCCAGGCCGATCCCCGTCAGGAGTCCGTTCAGGATGCCGTGGCTGGGGTCGTAGACCTGGCTCCAGATGAGGCCGATCACGATGGCCGGAATCACGTAGGGGAAGAACGAGATGACGCGATACACACTGGAGTTGCGCAAGCCTCTGATCGGGCCGTTGCTCGGCCCGCCGACCGTCACCAGGGAGGCGAGGATCAGACTGAGCACGACGGTCACGATCGGCAGCACGAGCACCAGGATGATGCTGTTGCCCACGGCCTTCATGAAGATGTTGTCGGCGAACAGCTTGCCGTAGTTCGCGATCCCGATGAAGTTCATGCCAGGGGTGAAGCCGGACCAGTCGGTCAACGAATAGTAGAACGCCTGGATGAACGGCGAGACGACGAAGATGATGTAGCCCACCACCGGAACGACCAGGAACACGAGCATGAAGCTGACCTTGTCGAAGGTCAGGTCTCGACGGCTCCACCGCCGGGCGGCGGTAGATCTACCGCCGCCCGGTGTTGCGGTTGGTGGAATGACTGCGGTCATGTGACCGTGACCTTCTTCACCGAGCTGTCGTTGCGAACCTTGTCGGTGATGCCCTGCAGTCCGGATGTGAGTGCGGCGACATCCGAGCCGCCCTGCAGGAACGTGTTCCACACCACGAGCTGGTCGGTGTTGAGCCCGTACAGGTCGACGAAGTTCCACGAGAAGACATCGGACCCGGCACTTTCCAGCAGCTTGACCTGCGACACGAGCGCCGTCGAGCCGAAGCCGTCGGCGGGGATGGTGCCCTTGACGATCGTCGACGAGAAGGTCGTCTTTGCGAAGTTCACCGCGGCGTCGTGCGAGAGCATCGCGCGCAGGAACTCCTTGCCACCCGCGACGTTCTTGGCCTGCGACGGAACGATATAGCCTTCGCCGGCCGTCGAGTGCAGCGCCGCGTACGGGAGCTTCGAGCCGCTCGTGACGGTGGGCTCTGGTGCCCCGGTCAGCTTGAAGCCCGCCTTGGTCTGGGTCTTCATCTCGTTCTCGATCCAGCCGCCGGAGGGATACAGGATGAACTTCTCATCGTTGCTCCACTGCGCCTGGGCGGCTGTGAACTGCGTTCCGGCGCCACCGGGCTGCATGTAGCCGGCGTCGATGATCTTCTTCATGCCGTTGAAGACAGCCTGCACCGGTCCCAGCGACCAGCAGCCTTCCTTGAGGTTCTCCAGTGCGAGACGAA
>JAODMW010000206.1 GCA_025464815.1 Microbacteriaceae bacterium
CGGGCGTCATCCGCATGCGTTTCGGTCTCGGCGACGGGATGCCGAAGACGCTCGACCAGATCGGTGACACCTTCGGGGTCCCCCGGGAGCGTATCCGCCAGATTGAGTCCAAGACGATGGCGAAGCTTCGCCACCCGTCGCGGTCCCAGTCGCTGCGCGACTATCTTGAGTAGCCTTTCGGGCCTCAAGTACTTCGTGCCTGTCGTACTGGGCAAGGCGGTACGCGCTCTCGCGAAGATTCGCGGCGGTGGGTCCGCCTTCCCCGGCTACGTCACGACGAAGCTCGCTCCGCGTTTTCTCGAGGACGTCACGGGGCAGTTCCGCCATGGCATCGTCTACGTGCTGGGGTCGAACGGCAAATCGACGACCACGCACATGCTCACCGAGGTGCTGCGCGGTCACGGACTGAAGGTGTTCACCAACCCCTCCGGCGCCAACCTTCCACAGGGGATCGCGTCGTCGATCCTCGCCGAGTCGAGCGTCTTCGGAAGGCTCGATGCCGACATCGGTGTGCTCGAGGTCGATGAGGCCTTCGCGCTGGAGTTCGCCGCGACCGTGCCGCCCTCGACGGTGCTCGTGCTCAATACCCAGGTCGACCAGCTCTACCGGTTCTACGAGACGGAGCGGGTGGCCGACATGATGCTCGATACCGCCCAGCAGGCAAAACTGCACATCGTGACGAACCGCGAGGATCCCTATCTCAGCAAGATCGCCAAGCGATACAAGGCGGGAGATGCCACGACCGCGCCTGACATCACGTATTTCGGGGCATCCGACGAGGTCATAGCGAAGGCGCCACACGGACTCTTCAATGCGACCGACTACCGGGATGCCGATCTGGCGCCAGAACCGCACGCCGCGCTGGCGGAACTCGTGTCCACGGACCGTACCGGTGCGTCGATCACCGTGCGCGGCGAGGTCGTCGACGTCGTGCTCCCTGCCAAGGGGCTGCACTACGGGATCGACGCCGCAGCCGCGATCGCGACGGCGGCGATCATCCTCGGCGACGATTTCGAAGGATCCTCAGCGGCGAAGGCTTTCGCCGCGATGAAGCCCGCGTACGGACGCGGTGAACTCCTCGCCATCACCAACCGGCAGGGTGGTGAGGAACAGGTCGAGTTCGTGATGTTCAAGAACGCCGCAAGCCTGCAGCTCAATCTCGATGCGCTGCCGGAGCCGCCGGAACAGGTGCTTTTCGCTATCGACGAGGGCACGCCCGATATTTCGTGGATCTACGACATCGACTTCACCGGCCTCGACCACATCGACGTGATCACCGGCGCGAAGGCGTGGCAGATAGCACTCCGCCTGGAACACGATGGCATGAAGATCGGTGCGGTCGAGCCTGATCTACGCAAGGCGATCGACCTGATGAAGGCCATGCCCAAACCGAACACGGGTATGAAGACCTGGATCGTCAACTACGAGATCATGATGCTCGCCAGGAAACAGATCGGCTTCCTCGAACTGGAGAACCAGCGATGAGCGCGACAGTCACCTTGGCACAGCTCTATCCAGAGGAACTCGGCGTCGCGGGTGATCGTGGCAACATCATGGCCATTCGAGAGCGGCTGGCGCGGGCGGGCGCGTCCGTTTCCGTCGTCGAACACCGCGTCGGCGGCACCCTTCCCTCGGACGCCGATTTGGTGCTCATCGGCAACGGGCCACTCTCGGCGATCCGCAACATCTACGACGACCTGCAGACCATCGCCCCGGAACTCCGCGCGCTGGCCGGCAATGGCGTCCCGATCTTCGCTTACGGCTCCGGTGCGGAACTGCTCGGCCACGATGTGACCCTTCTCGACGGAGCTGTCATCGCCGGGCTCGACGTCCTTCCGTTCCGCACCACGCGAGTGACAGAACGCAAGGTCGGATATGTCATCGTCGACACGCCCCTCGGACAGGTCGTCGGCTTCGAAGACAACGCCTCCCTCTGGCAGCTCGATTCGGATGCCGCGGCATTCGGCACGCTCGTGGCCGGTGGTGGCAACGGCGACGGTACGCACGAGGGTGTTGTGCTCGGTTCGTCCATCGCGACCCAGGTCGGCGGACCGGTACTGCCGCTCAATCCGCTGCTCACGGACGCGCTCATCCGGTCGATCGCGAGCCGTCGTGACTTCGACTACGCACCGGGCACAGCGCACGCCGATCTCGATCGTTATGCAACCCGCGCGCGCGAAGTGATCTCCGCGAACGCCAAGCACGTATTCTCGAGAATCTAGCGCTGAGTTCCCTTCTCAGCCCGTACGAAACAGCGAGGTGTCGGCTCTGAACGAGTTTTCCCTGCGCGAGGCCCTCATCGATACGGGTGCGATCCGTGAGAACGCTGCCGTCCTGGCCGCGCGTGCGGGTGAGCGCCCGCTTCTTGCGGATGTCGCGGGCGACGGTTACGGTCACGGCGCGGTCGAATCCGCTCGCGCCGCGCTCGACGGCGGAGCGGTGTGGCTGGGGGTCAGCACTCTCGCGGATGCTGCCGAACTCCGGCGGTCCGGCATCCGTGCTCCGATCCTCGCGTCCTACCCGGTGGATCCGCGGGGTGCTGAGGACGCCAGTGTCACGGTCGGCTCCGATCCCGACGTCGAGCTCGCCGGTGCAGCGCTGTACGGACTCGTCTCCGACCCAGAGCTCCGGGCCGCCATGCGGGTGAGCGCACGCGTCGTTGGCACGAAGACGATCGAACGCGACGAGGGCGTGTCGTACGGGTACACCTATCGCGCGGCCACTCGCACCTCGCTGGCCCTCGTGGCGCTGGGTTACGCCGACGGACTCGATCGGCCGGCGAGCAATCTCGGCACCCTCTGGCTCGCGGGCAAGCCGCGGCTCATCGCGGGACGCGTGGCCATGAATGCACACGTACTCGAACTCGGTTCCGACTCCGCCGCGATCGGCGATGAAGCTGTGCTGTTCGGCGACGCGAATGCGGGGGAGCCGAGCGCGGTCGACTGGGCTGCCCACCTGGACAAGGATGCAGTCGAAGTGGTCTCCGTACTCGGGGCGAAACTCCCGCGGAGATACCTGTGAGCGACGCCAGGATCCTCGTCGACCTCGCCGCCTACGCCCGCAACCTGGACACACTGCGCGCGAGAGTGGCCCCAGCCGAGCTCATGGCCGTCGTCAAGGCGGACGGTTACGGGCACGGGCTATTGCCGATCGCACGCGCGGCCGTCGCGAACGGCGTCACCTGGCTCGGTTCGCTCGACATCGCCACCGGCCTCGAGCTGCGGAGAGCCGGGATCAGCCAGGACGTCGCGATCTTCGCCTGGCTGCTCGGCCCCTGGGAGGACTATCGCGAGGCGATCGAAGCGCGAATCGACCTCGGAATCTCCACGACAGAGCAGCTCGACCAGATAGCGGATGCCGGTGCCGCGATCCCGGCGCGCCTCCATTTGAAGATCGACACTGGCCTCCATCGAAACGGGGCGACGGAAGAGGAATGGCCGGAACTCGTCCGGCGTGCCCTCGAACTGGATCGCGACGGCGTAGCGGAATTCCATGCCGTCTGGACCCACATCGCCGAGGCATCGGACGAGGAGGACAGTGCGGCCATCGCCCGGTTCGACAGGGCGGTCGCGGTCGCCGAGAGTCTCGGCGCCAGCATCCGTCTTCGCCACCTGGCGGCGAGTGCCGCCGGGCTCGCGCGATCGGATGCCCGGTTCGACCTCGTGCGTATCGGCGCCTTCAGCTACGGCATTTCACCCGGCGGTGGCATCGCACCCGGTGAGCTGGATATCGTGCCGGTGATGACCCTCGCCGCTCCGGTGCTCGAGGTGAGCGACGGTCTGGCCGAACTCGGAGTCGGATACGCCGACGGGATCTCCAGCGCCGCGGCCGGCGTGCTC
>JAODMW010000236.1 GCA_025464815.1 Microbacteriaceae bacterium
CCGGCCGCAACGACGTGCTCTAGGTGCACCGCCGTTGAGACCTCGGGTGTCGCGTCAGTATTGACGATTCGGCGCCACCATCGGCACACCGTCGACCCAGTTCAACGGGTCGATGAAGGTCTGTCGACGGCTCCGCGCAGAGTTCCAGGCGTGATAGGCGATGAGATGCTGTCCGCTATCGAGTCGCAGGATCGAGTTGTGTCCGGGACCGATGAGCCCGACGCTCGTGGAGTTGAGCACAGTCGGCCCTTCCCCACCCTGAGGTTTCCACGGTCCAAGGGGTCCGGGTGCGGTCGCATATGCGACGCCGTATCCCGGCCCCTCCCACGATCCGCCCGAAAAGAACAGGTAGTGCGCCGCGTCATGCTGCACGACCGTCGGCCCCTCGAGGGTGTACCAGTCGCGGATCTGGCCATTCATTAGCCGGTCCCGCTCGTAGATCTGCCACGGGGCATAGGGGCTGAGCACCGACCGCACCTCGCCCTTGGTGGAGGTCATGGTCGCGAGTCGCACGACCGCCAGATGCGTCCCGCGAGTCGGCGAGTCGAGTACGTCGCGCGCGAAGAAGAGGTACCACGAGCCGTCCAGGCCATGAAACGGGTGCGCATCGATCGCGAAGCTCTCGTCTGGCGTGAGGTTGACTCCCTCGTCGACGAAGGGACCGAGGGGTGATGTGCAACTGGCCACTCGGATGTGGTGGCCGGCGATCCCGTGACCAACCGAATAGAACATCCAATATCTGCCGTCGTCGAACACGACCTCCGGTGCCCAGAAGTCGGAGCCGAGAACAGGGTCAGGCCGCTCGAGCACGCGTCCGATCGATCGCCAGCGACTCAGATCGTCGGAAACGATCGCTTCGAACGTGCCCCCTTCCGCGGGATCACCGGTGCCGTAGACGATGTAGCCGTCGGGTGTGTGCACCAGAAAGGGATCCGCGAGGTACCCGGAGTAGACCGGTTCACGCATTGGTCTCCGTAGATGCAGCGAGGGTCGCGAACCGCTCGGCGGCAGATGTCCGCGTGCGTTCGAGAGTGCCGTCGGCCCGCTCGTCGAGGCGGACGAGCCCCATCCGGCGCAGGAACGGTGTCTTCGCGCGGACTCCCGCGGGACCGACTGACGACGTGCGCGAGGCGATGACGTCGTCATCGACGAGGAACTCCTCGACGTTCCGACCGCCAGAAGCGTACGACCAGTCCACGAAGTCGAGCAGTGGCCACCACGTGTAGCCGCGGATGTCGTGGCCCTCTTCGCGCAGCGCGTGCACAGACGCAATGGAGTCGTCGAGCCACCGCTTGCGTGTGTCGTCGTCCCCTTCGATGCTCGTCTCGGTGATGAGCAATGGCAGGCCGTAGCGCTCGCTGAAACCTCGCAGCACCGCCGCGAGTCCTTCGGTCCAGCCGTCTGTCGCGACCTGGTCGACACCGCCGTCGACGGCCACGAGGGTTCGTGGTGTGAGCGCCGGATAGTAGTTGACCCCGAGCAGGTCGATCACGGGAGGATCCACCATGAGCTCTGCGAGGTCCTGCCCAGAGGCGCCGTTCGCGAGGAGCCAGGAGCGCTGGGGATGCTCCGCCGTCACCCTCCCGAGCACGAGATCGGTCGGGAGGGTACCGAGTCCCTGTAGATGGAGCGAGTGGTCTTCGAGCGCCGCGTCGGCAGTTCCATAGAGCGACGATGCCTCCACGTGCACGATCACCGCGTCGGGATTCGCCGCTCGGATCGCGCGAATGGATCGGGTTATGCCCCGTGCGATGCTCATCATCACGGTCGTCCAACCGGACCATCCGGTCAACGCCGGCGGCCACACTCCCCGGAGCCCGCAGAACGATGCGGTCGTGATGGGTTCGTTGAGCGGCGTGATGTGATCGACGATGCCCCGGTAGCGCGCGGCGAACGCCCCCGCGAACTCGGCGATTACGTCGGGGTAGTCGGGGTCGGCGAAGGCCCCGGCGAGCCAGGTCGGTGTGCCGTAGTGCACGAGGTCCGCGATCACCGTGAGACCGAGTTCCCGGCTCGCGTAGTCGAAGCGCTCGTCGAGCATCGCCCAGTCGAACTCGCCGCGGGCGAGGTGCACGAGCGGCCAGTTGACGCCGTAACGCACAGCGGTCGCACCGAGGTCGCGCACCAGACGCAGGTCTGAAATCCAGTTCTCGGTGTGACCGGTGAGGTCGTACTCGTCGAGAGGTTCCATCGCGAAGCCGGCTGCGGGATAGACGCAGGTGTCTTCGATGCCGGCGATCCAGGCGAAGTCGCCCGATGAGAAATTAATGCCTGTCACTTGAGTCCTGTCGTGGCGACGCCGGCGACGAAGTACTTCTGGGCGAAGAAGAATCCGATGGCTATGGGCAGAAGGGAGATGGTCGCGCCCGCGAGCAGGACAGCATGATCGGTGACGTGTTGGCCACCGAACAGCGTGAGCCCCGCGGGCAGAGTGAGCATGTCCGGAGAGCTCGTGATGACGAGCGGCCAGAGCAGGTCGTTCCAGAGGTTCACGAAGTTGAGGATCGCGACCGTCGCGAGCGCGGGTTTCGCGAGCGGCATGATGATCGTCCAGTAGATGCGCAGGTGGCCGGCGCCGTCGATGCGCGCCGCCTCGTCGAGCTCGGTCGGGATGCTGATGAAGAACTGCCGAAGAAGGAAGATGCCGAACGCGCTGGTCGCCCGCGGGATGATCAGTCCCTGGTAGGTGTTGAGCCAGTTGAGGTGGAACAGTTCGATGAACACCGGGATGAGCGTGACCTGGAACGGCACCATGAGCGTGGCGATCACGAGAACGAACGCGACGGTCCGCCCGCGGAATCGAAGCCGCGCGAGAGCGTATGCGGTGAGCGAGTCAAACAGCAGGCAGAGAGTCGTCGTGACGCCCGCGAAGATGAATGAGTTGAGCAGCAGTCGCAGGAAGGGCAGCTGTTGCCATACCCCGATATAGCCGTGCAGCGTCCAACTCGTCGGGAAAAGACTGGCCGGGTTGCCGAACAGATCGGCCTCGCCGCGGAAGGAACCCGACACCATCCAGATGAAGGGCACGAGCGCGAGCACCACCCCGATTCCGAGGAGGATCCACTTGAATACCGCAGCGAAGCCCGCCGTGGTGCGTGTCAGCCGTGCGGCGCTAGTCGACATCGTTGTACCTGAAGAATCTGAGCTGGAGTGCGGAAATGATCATGATGATGGCGAACAGCACCCACGAGATCGCAGACGCGTAGCCCGTGCGGAAGTTGACGAACCCTTCGCGGTAGAGCTCGTTGACGAGGCTGTCTGTCACGAAGAGCGGCCCACCTCCCGTCATCACGTAGACGAGGTCGAAGACCTGGAACGACTGGATCGTGAGAATGAGCGTTGTGAAGAGGAGAGTCGGCCGGATGCTGGGCAGCGTGACGAACGCAGTCACCTGACGGTCGTTGGCCCCGTCGAGCCTCGCGGCCTCGTACCTCTCCACAGGAACACCCTTGAGCCCCGCCACGAAGAGAACCATCGCGAAACCGACATTGCGCCAGACCGCGACGAAGATCACCGAGGGCAGTGCGAGGTGCGTCGACTGCAGCCACGCGACGGGGGTGATGCCGAGCAGCTGGGTGAGTCCCCCGACGAGTCCGATGCTCGGGTCGAGCAGGAATTTCCAGACCAGCCCGATCGAGACGAGCGAGACGATCGTCGGAAAGAAGAACACCGACCGGATGATGCGCGTGATCAGGGTCTCCCTGAGCAGGAGGAGCGCGACCATGAAGCCGATGACGACGACGATCGCGACCGTCGAGATCGTGAAGATCAGCGTGACACCGAGGGCGTTCCAGAAGCGCGGATCGTGGAAGAGCTCGATGTAGTTGCCGAATCCGACCCACTGCTGGTCGACAGCGCCGATCGTCCAGTTGAAGAAGCTGTAGTAGAGCGACTGGATGATCGGCCAGAAGACGAAGGCACCCAGGATGATGGCGCTCGGAGCCATGAAGAGGAGTGCCGGCGAGAGCCGCCGCTTGTAGACGCGACGGCCTTTCGTCGCCCCGGAGCCGCCGCGCGATAGGCGCGACGACTCCGGGTGTGTGACGGCGGCGGACACTACGACTTGCAGCCCGTGAGCCCGTTGATGGTCGCTCCGATGGCTGCGCTCGAGCCGGCGACACTCTGGCCGCGCGTGATCTCGCCGATCAGCGGCACGTAACCGTTGGCATCCACCTGGGTCGCGTTGGGCACGCCCGGCAGGTAGAGACGCGAATCGGGCACCTGGGCGGCGAAGACGGAGACGACCGGGTCGGTCTTGAGCTTCGGGTCATCCGAGAGGTCGGTGCGGAGCGGCGGGAAGCCCGTCGAGAGCGAGAATTTCTGCTGCACTGACTTGCTCGTCCAGTACGCGAGGAACTCCTGTGCCTGGGCCGGGTACTTGGTCTTGGCCGAGATGGAGAGCGGTGCGGTCGCCCCGAGGGTCACCTTGCCGTTCACCCCGACCGGGATCGTCGCGATTCCGAGGTCGATGCCCGCCGCTTTGTAGCCGGGGGCTGCCCACGGTCCGTTCATCTCCATCGCGGCCTTTCCCGCCGAGAACAGCGAGTCGGCCTCGGCGCCGGTGAGTCCGACCGGAGAGATCTTGTCGTTGACGACCATGTCGCTCCACGTCTTCAGACTCTTCTGCCCAGCCGCGGTCTGCACGACACTGCAGTTCTTGGAGTCGACGATGTCGCCGCCTTCAAGCCACTGCAGGATAGGCCACATCTGAATCGTCTGGTTGTCGGCGAGGGCGAGTCCGTACTGGGTCTGGCCGCCACCGATGGTGAGCTTCTTGGCGTCGGCGGCGAACTCGGCGACCGTCGTGGGCGGCCCTGAGATCCCGGCCGCGGCGAAGGCCTTCTTGTTGTAATACAGGCTGAGCGTGGCGAAGTTCGCAGGAACCGCATACAGCTTGTTGTTGTACGTGAATTCCTTGACCGTGCCGGGCGCGAGCTTGTCCACATTGATCTGCGTGCTGCCCGGGCCCGTGTTGGTGATCGGCAGCACTGAGTTGGTCTTCACGTACTGCGCAACCGCGTTCGGGTCGGAACTCGGCGTGGCCAGGTCGGGACCCTGGCCGGTGAGCCAGGCCGACGGGAGCTTCTGCTGGATGGTATCCCACGGCTGCACGGTCATCGTCACGTGGATGTTCGGGTGTGATGCGTTGAAGTCTGTGACGATCTGGGCGTAGCCGGGTCGGTCACCGCCGGTGAAGCCGGTCCAGACCGTGAGGTCGACCTTTCCGCTACTGGCGGATGTCGAGGGGCTGCCCGAGCAGGCGGCCAGGGCCAGCATGATGCCGACGACACCGATGCCGATCGCGATCTTGCTTTTCATTCGTGCTCTCCTTTGAGTGATCTTGTGGTGCGCTGTGTGTTCATGGCCGGTTACCTGTGTGGCTGCGCTCCCTTCGGTACGCAACCGCACGAGCTGCGCAGGGTGAGCGAGACGGGAAGGTGCTGGTGTGCCGGTCCGTCGCTCACGCCGTCGATGATGTCGAACAATCGTTCTGTGGCGACCCGGGCGAGGTCTTCGGCGGGCACGCTCACCGTCGTGATACTGGGGGTGGTCAGCCGCGAGAGGCCGAAATCATCGAACCCGACGATCGCGACATCGCCGGGCACGGTCAGCCCCTGGTCGGTGAGCGCTTCAAGGCCGCCGAAGGCCATGTCGTCATTGGCGAAGACGATTCCGTCGATGTCGCGGATGCCCTGGCCGAGCGATCGTACGGCCTGCCACCCCGCATCCTCGCTGAAATCACCCTCGATCACGAGCGACGACTCGAGGAGGCCGGCTTCGGCCACCGCTGCCAGAAAGCCGTCGCGCCGATCGATCGCGGTCTGGTGGTCGAGCGGGCCGGAGACGTGCATGAGCCGCTTGGTGCCATGGACCTGGATGAGGTGACGAGTGATCGCCGCCTCTGCCGCCACGTCGTCGATCCCGACGGTGATCGAGTCGGGCAGGTAGGGGAAGTTGCCGATGAGCACGACGGGCAGCCCGCTCTGCGAGAGTCGCTCGACATACGGGTCGGTGACGGCCGCGCTCGTGACGATCGCACCATCCGCGCTCTTCGACCGCATGACGCGCTCATATGCTGCGAGCCCGTTCGCCTCGTCGGAGTTCGTCGAAACGAGCACCTGGGTGTCGCGGTCGTTCGCGACCGACGAGACGCCCGTGAGCACGTGCATGAAGTAGCTGTGGCCGAAGACGTGACGGGTGGTGTTGGGTACGATGAGCGCCACAGCCCCTGCGCGCTGGTTGCGGAGCGCTCGCGCTGCGGAACTGGGAACGTAGCCGAGTTCGGCAGCTGCCGCGCGCACGAGGGTCTTCGTCTTCTCGCTGATGCGCGAACTGTCAGAGAGGGCCATGGAAGCCGCGGAGGCGGTGATTCCGACCTGCTCCGCGACGTCCCGAAGGGTGACCGCCGACCGATGCGCGGGGATCTTTCCCATCCAGTCCACCTCTCCGTGATCTTTCGTGGTGCTTTATCGTTAAAGCACATCCGCCAAAAATATTCCGATCACCGGGGATCGGAACGCTCAATCGATAAAGCACGACGATAGCTTCGGATCGGCGGTCTTGTCAACAGCGACTCGTTGCAGCTGTCCCACGAGCCGACGCCATCGCCTGGATTGTGCCCGATTCACCCCGCCATGCCTTCGACCACGGCCAGTTCAGGCACTCATCGACGGCGTCACATCGGCGGCAATGAGGGCGATAGGCCAGTATTCGTTTCATCCAGCCACGATGAGGCAACTGAGGGAGAATCGATCCATGTCCAAAATCTCCTCTTTTCGTGCGTTCGCTGTTCTCGGAGCCATGGCGGTGGTGCTCGCGGGGTGCGCGGCGGCACCGGCGAAGACCGACAAACCAGCGGCATCCGATTTCTGCGCGCGCATGGTGACCAATTCGGGCGGACTGCAGGATCGCTCCTTCAACCAGGCGAGCTGGGCGGGATTGCAGAAGGCGGAGAAGAGCCTCGGCATCGGTGCCGAGGTGCTCGTCTCCAATTCGGAGACCGACCTCCAGCCGAACGTCGACCAGGCGGTCGCGAGCGGCTGCGGTTTCGTTCTCACCGTCGGCTACGAGCTGACGCCGGCCACCACGGCGGCGGCGAAGGCCAACCCCGGCGTCGATTTCTCGATCGTCGACGACACGGCGGACGCGCCGAACATCAAGCCGATCGTCTTCGACACGGCCCAGGCCGCATATCTGGCGGGATATCTTGCCGCAGGAGTCACCAAGACGGGAAAAGTGGCGACCTTCGGTGGAGGCAACCAGCCTCCCGTCACCCTGTTCATGGACGGTTTCGTCGATGGTGTCGCCCACTACAACAAGGTGCACGGCACCGCGGTCGTTGCTCTGGGCTGGAACAAGACGACGCAGGATGGCGTATTCACCGGTGACTTCGAAGACACGGCGAAGGGTCTCACCGTCACCAACGGCTTCATCGACCAGGGGGCGGATGTCATCCTGCCCGTTGCCGGACAGGTCGGCGAGGGCGCAGCGGCAGCGGCGCTCCAGGCGGGCAACGTCTCGCTCATCTGGGTGGACTCCGACGGCTATGACACACTTCCGGCCGAGTACCGGCCGATCCTGCTGACCTCGGTGCTCAAGAACACGGGTGGTGCCGTGGTCGATATCGTGGGCCAGAGCCTCGCAAAGAAATTCGACAACACCCCATACGTCGGCACGCTCAAGAACAAAGGGGTGGACATCGCCCCATTCCACGACCTCGCGTCGAAGGTCGGTGCGGGCCTCGGAAAAGAACTCGATCAGTTGCGCGCCGACATCATTGCGGGCACGATTACCGTCACTTCCCCGAGCGCGCCGAAATAGCCAGGGACAGTCGCGCCGGGCGCCGTGGAATTAGTTGATTATTTCTGCAACATTTCGCGACCGTCGCATCTTTGTAACCATTAGGCGACGGGGTACAGGGCAGGTCTCGCGGCGTCGTAGCATTCGGTAACCTGTACACCCATACGGTCCCGGCAACTGTGCCGGGACAGCACCTTGGAGGACAACTTGAGAATCACTTCTCGCAACCGCCTGATCAGCGGTCTTGCAATGGTCGGCATTGCAACAGTGCTTGCCGGCTGTGCATCAGCGCCCAGCACCAGCTCCTCGTCTGGCCCCAAATCCACCTTCCTTCCCTGCATGGTCTCGGACTCCGGCGGATTCGATGACAAGTCGTTCAACCAGCTAGGCCTCGAGGGCCTCCAGGCCGCAGCCAAGTCCCTGGGCGTCAAGGAGAAGCACGTCGAGTCGAATGCCGACACCGACTACGCCCCGAACATCGACAGCCTCGTCGCTGCCAACTGCAACCTCATCATCACCGTCGGGTTCAACCTCTCGGCCGCATCCCTCGCGGCGGCTAAGGCCAATCCCGACATCCAGTTCGCCATCATCGACGATGCAGCCGATGCGAACTTCGACGGCAAGGTCGACGAGCCGAACATCAAGCCGATCCTCTTCGACACCGCCCAGGCGGCCTTCCTCGCCGGGTACGCCTCCGCGAGCTACAGCAAGTCGGGAATCGTCGGAACCTTCGGCGGGATGCAGTTCCCGACAGTCACCATCTTCATGGACGGCTACGCCGATGGCGTCGCCCAGTTCAACAAGGACAAGAGCAAGGACGTCAAGGTCGTCGGCTGGGATGTCGCCTCGCAGAAGGGTTCATTCACCGGTGGCTTCGCGGCGAACGACACCGCGAAGAGCACGGCGCAGAACCTGATCGACCAGGGAGCTGACGTCATCTTCCCGGTCGGCGGGCCGATCTTCCAGAGTGCAGGCGCGGCGATCACCGACTCGGGCAAGAGCATCGCCCTGCTCGGTGCCGACGCCGACGTGTTCAACACCTTCCCGACCTACGACAAGCTCTACCTGACCTCGGTGCTCAAGGGCATCGACCCGGCCACCCAGGACGTGGTCAAGGCGAGCGCCAAGCAGGCGAAGGGCACGTTCGACAACGTCGCATACGTCGGAACGCTCAAGAACAACGGCGTCGGAATCGCCCCATTCCACGACTTCGCGTCGAAGGTGGATTCCGGCCTGCAGGGTGAGCTGGACAAGCTCAAGGCGGACATCATCAGCGGCAAGCTCACCGTGAAGTCCTACCTCTCGGGCAGCTAGTCCGGCACAGAACACCGGGTCGGGGGGACCAGCATCGCTGGTCCCCCCGACCTTCCTTAACCCAGGTATGCATCAGCGCTGCCACTCGCCCGCGCAGCGTGGCCGGATAGATTGGGAAGCATGAAGCTCGAACTTCGTGGCATCACAAAGAGGTTTGGTGCACTGGTCGCCAACGATCACATCGATCTCACCGTCGAACCCGGAGAAATCCACTGCCTTCTCGGTGAGAACGGTGCAGGGAAATCGACGCTGATGAATGTGCTCTACGGCCTCTACCAGGCCGATGAGGGTGAAATCCTGCTCGACGATGTCGTCCAGCACTTCGCGGGTCCCGGTGACGCTATGAAGTCCGGCATCGGAATGGTGCACCAGCACTTCATGCTCATTCCCGTATTCACGGTCGCCGAAAACGTCATGCTCGGACACGAACAGACGAAATTCGGCGGACGTCTCGACCTCGCGGCTGCCCGCGAGCAGGTGCGCGAGATCTCCAGCCGCTTCGGCTTCGACATCGATCCGGACGCCCTGGTCGACGACCTCCCGGTCGGTGTGCAGCAGCGTGTCGAGATCATCAAGGCGCTGTCGCGCGATGCCAGGGTGCTCGTCTTCGACGAACCAACCGCGGTGCTCACGCCTCAGGAGACCGACGAACTCATGGTCATCATGCGCCAGCTCAGGGATACCGGTACCTCCATCGTGTTCATCACCCACAAGCTGCGGGAGGTGCGCGAGGTCGCGGACCGTATCACGGTCATCAGGCTCGGCAAGGTCGTCGGAGAGGCGCATCCCGATGCGACAAACACCGAGCTCGCCTCTCTCATGGTCGGTCGAGCCGTCGAGTTGACGGTGCATAAGGAACCAGCCCGGCCGGGGGAATCCGCCCTCGTCGTCAAGAATCTCTCGGTGATCGATCCGCGTGGCCAGCTCGTCGTCAACGACGTGAGTTTCGAGGTCCGCGTCGGCGAAATCCTCGCGATAGCCGGGGTGCAGGGTAACGGCCAGACGGAGCTCACCGAGGCGCTCATGGGCCTTCAGCCCCGCGTCACCGGATCCATCACCCTCGATGGCAACGAACTTCGTCGTGCCAGCGTGCGCACGGTGCTGGACGCCGGCGTCGGTTTCGTGCCGGAAGACCGCTCAGAGGACGGACTCATCGCCGAGTTCACCATCGCCGAGAACCTGATGCTCGACCGTTCGGACGGAGCGCCATTCGTGAAGACCGGCAACCTGCAGCTCGGCGTTCTCGCGGAGTTCGCCGAGGAGAAGGTCGTCGAGTTCGACATCCGGGCCCAGGGGATCGGCACCCACGCCGGGCGCCTCTCCGGCGGAAATCAGCAGAAGCTCGTGCTCGCCCGGGAGCTGAGCAGGAGCCTCAGGCTGTTCGTCGCTGCACAGCCGACGCGCGGCCTTGACGTCGGTTCCATCGAGTTCGTGCACACCCGGATCGTTGCCACGCGGGACGCGGGAACCCCGGTCGTCGTCGTGTCGACGGAGCTCGACGAGGTCGTTGCGCTCGCCGACCGGATCGCGGTCATGTATCGAGGGGGAATCGTCGGCATCGTCCCGGGGAATACCCCGCGCGACGTGCTCGGTCTCATGATGGCCGGCGAAGTCCCCGCCGGGACGGAGGTTGCCGCATGAGCGACTCGCAGATCCCCGAACAGGGACAGAAACCGGAGGAGCTCGAGCCGGGCCAGAGTCCGGCGATCGTTCCTCCGGTCGAACCCCCGTCGCGTTTCAGCGGCGTGCTTCGCGAGATCGCGACAGGCAATGCCGTGATCTCGATCCTCGCCGTCGTGCTCGCGCTCGTCGTCGGCGGCATACTCATCGCCATCACCGACAGCGGCGTCCGCACGGCGTCCGGCTATTTCTTCTCCCGGCCTGGCGACACGTTCGCCGCGATCTGGAATTCCGTCGGCGGCGCGTATACGGCGCTGTTCCAGGGTTCGATCTATAACTTCGCTCGGCCGGGATTCCTCAATGGCATCAAGCCGTTCACGGAGACGCTGACATTCGCGACACCGCTCATCGCGGCGGGCCTGGGGGTGGCCCTCGCCTTCCGGGTCGGCCTCTTCAACATCGGCGGCCGCGGCCAGATGCTGATCGCCGGTGCTCTCGCCGGCTGGGTCGGGTTCTCCTTCGACCTCCCCTGGGGCGTGCATTTGGCGGTCGCCCTCGCGGCGGGCATCGCGGGAGGTGCCGTCTGGGGAGGGCTCGTCGGGTTGCTGAAAGCCAGGACGGGCGCACACGAGGTCATCGTCACGATCATGCTCAACTACGTGGCGTACTACCTCATCGCCTACATGCTCCGCACTCCGGGGCTGCTGCAGGCGCCGGGGTCGAACAATCCGAAGTCGCCACCGATGAAGCCGACGGCGATCTTCCCCGACCTGCTCGGACCCCGATACAACCTCACGCTCGGATTCATCCTCGTGATAGCGGCGACCATCTTCGTCTGGTATCTCCTGACGAGATCGAGTCTCGGCTTCAAGTTCCGTGCAATAGGGGAGAACCCGCACGCCGCGCGGGTGGCGGGCATCGACGTCAAGAACATGTACGTCTACGCCATGCTGATCTCCGGCGGCCTCATCGGGCTCGCCGGAGCCAACCAGGTGCAGGGTTCCATCACGACCGGATTCGGATCGGGCATCGACGCCGGCATCGGCTTCGACGCGATCACGGTCGCGCTGCTCGGACGATCGCGACCGTGGGGGGTCTTCGTTGCGGGCATCCTCTTCGGGGCCTTCAAGGCGGGTGGATTCACGATGCAGGCGGCTCAGGGCGTGCCGATCGACATCGTGCTCGTCGTGCAATCGCTCATCGTGCTGTTCATCGCTGCGCCCCCGCTCGTACGTGCGGTCTTCCGACTGCCTGCGCCGTCGCTCGTGCCTCGCGTGAAACCGGCCAGGATCTCAGGCAAGAAGGCAGTGGTGACCAAGTGACCGCGGTATCCGGAACCGTGTCCTCGTCGAAGATCGTGTTGCAGACGACGGTCGTCAAGAGCTGGAAGACCCCGATCGCCCTGGGATTCTTCTCGATCGTTTCCCTCATCCTCTTCGGCATCGTCGGGCGCGATGGTGTGAGCAGCTTCCGCCTGTCGACCGACACGGATTTCTTCCAGCTGCCGGTGCTGCACGCCCCGACGCGGGGGACCGCGATAGTCATCTCGGTAGTACTCGTGCTGATCGCGGCCTACGCCGCCTGGCTCGTCTACAGCGGCCGGAAGGTGCGGATCTGGATCGTCGCGGTGTTCGCCATCCTTTTCCTCGTGACCTTCCTCACCTGGGCATCCGCGAATCACACGATCCCCGTGCCCGGGCTGCTGATCGGCGCGGTCGGGCTCAGTGTGCCGCTTATCTTCGGTGCGCTCGGCGGAGTGATCTCGGAGCGGGTCGGCGTGGTCAACGTGGCGATCGAGGGGCAGCTTCTCGCGGGGGCCTTCGTCTCGGCGCTCATCGCATCCATCACACACGTGCCATTGCTCGGGCTGTTCGCCGCGATGATCGCGGGCATGCTGGTGTCATTCGTGCTCGCCGCCTTCTCGATCAAATACCTGGTCGACCAGGTGATCGTCGGGGTCGTGCTCAACGTGCTGGTCACGGGGCTCACGAGCTTCCTCTATTCCACGGTGCTGAGTCCGAACAACGAGACCCTCAACACGCCGCAGCGGTTCGAACGGATCAACATCCCCGTCCTGAGCGAGATCCCGATCATCGGCCCAGTGCTGTTCAGGCAGACCATCATCATCTACATCATGTACGTCGCCGTATTCGCCGTCTGGTATTGCCTCTTCCACACGCGCTGGGGTCTCCGGCTGCGGTCATCGGGCGAGCATCCGCAGGCCGCGGACACCGTCGGCATCAACGTCAATCGCACCCGGTTCTGGAACGTGTCCCTCGCCGGTGCGATCGCGGGTCTCGGCGGGGCGTACTTCACGCTGGGATCGGTCGGCGGGTTCACCAAAGAGATGACGGCGGGCGCGGGCTTCATCGCTCTCGCTGCCGTGATCTTCGGCCGCTGGGATCCGATCAGGGCGACGATGGCCGCCCTGCTGTTCGGTTTCGCGACGAACCTGCAGAACGTACTGGGCATCATCGGTTCGCCGGTGCCGAGCGAGTTCATGCTGATGCTGCCCTACATCGTCACCATCTTCGCGGTCGCCGGGCTCGTCGGCCAGGTGCGAGGGCCGGCGGCCTCAGGCAAGCCGTACGTGAAGTCATGAGCGATATCGACTGGGAGGCGCTGCGCGCCGTCGCGAATGAGGCGAACACCCACGCTTACGTTCCATACTCGAAGTTCCCCGTCGGGGTAGCGGCGATCGTCGACGATGGTCGGGTGATCTCAGGCGCGAACGTCGAGAATGCGTCGTATGGTCTCACCCTGTGCGCGGAGTGCGCCCTCGTGTCGATCCTGCATATGACCGGCGGCGGGCGTCTCGTCGCGTTCACCTGCGTCGACGGACACGGCAACATCCTGATGCCCTGCGGTCGCTGCCGCCAGCTGCTGTACGAACATTCCGCGCCCGGCATGCTTCTCGAGACGGTTTCGGGGGTGAAGACGATCGACGAAGTGATCCCCGACGCCTTCGGCCCGCGCCAGCTCGCGGAGTATCGCGACGGAGCCGCGGGTTGAGTGCGTCGCTCGGCGATGGAGTCGCGGGTTGAGTGTGTCGCTCAGCGATGGGCTCGTGGGTTGAGTGCGTCGCTCAGCGACGGGCTCGTGGGTTGAGTGCGTCGCTCAGCGACGGGGTCGCGGGTTGAGTACGTCGCTCAGCGACGGTATCGAAACCGAACGGAGAAACTAGTGGCAATCGAAGCATTCGACGTCGTCGACCTGATCCACACGAAGCGTGATCACGGCATCCTCTCGACCGAGCAGATCGACTGGCTCATCGACGCATACACGCGTGGCTACGTCGCCGATGAGCAGATGGCGGCGATGACGATGGCCATCTTCCTCAACGGAATGGAGCGCAGCGAGATCCGCGACCTCACTCTCGCGATGATCGCGAGCGGTGAGACCATGGATTTCTCCGGTCTCTCGAAGAGGACCACCGACAAGCACTCCACCGGGGGAGTCGGCGACAAGATCACCCTCCCGCTCGCGCCGCTCGTCGCGTCCTTCGGGGTGGCGGTTCCGCAACTGTCCGGCCGCGGTCTCGGGCACACCGGCGGCACGCTCGACAAGCTCGAGAGCATTCCGGGCTGGCGAGCGTCGCTCTCGAATGCCGAGTTCTTCGAACAGCTGGAACGCGTCGGCGCGGTCATCAGCGCCGCCGGCTCCGGGCTCGCGCCGGCCGATGGCAAGCTCTACGCGCTGCGGGACATCACCGGCACCGTGGAAGCGATCCCGCTCATCGCCTCGTCGATCATGAGCAAGAAGATCGCGGAGGGGACATCCGCACTCGTGCTCGACGTGAAGTTCGGCTCCGGCGCCTTCCTCAAGGACATCGAGAAGTCGAGGGAGCTCGCGCGCACGATGGTCGATCTCGGCGAAGACGCCGGCGTCGCGACATCCGCGCTGCTCACCAACATGAACGTGCCGCTCGGCCACGCCATCGGAAACGCCAACGAGGTGCGCGAGTCGGTGGAGGTGCTCGCGGGCGGCGGGCCATCGGACGTGCGAGCGCTGACCGTCGCCCTCGCGCGCGAGATGCTCTCGCTCGCCGGTATCGCGGATGCGGATGTCGAGGCGGCTCTCGACGACGGCCGCGCCATGGACTCCTGGCGCGCGATGATCACGGCGCAGGGCGGCGACCCGGATGCTGCGCTCCCCGTCGCACGGGAGACCCACGTCGTGACTGCCGGGCGTTCGGGTGTTCTCGTCGAGCAGAAGGCGTTGCCCTTCGGTATCGCCGCCTGGCGACTGGGTGCCGGTCGGGCACGCAAACAGGACCCGGTACAGCACGCCGCGGGCATCGACCTGCACGCCAAGCCGGGTGACACCGTCGTGGAAGGCCAGCCGCTCTTCACCCTGAGCGCCGATGAGCCCGAGCGGTTCGCCCGGGCACTCGAAGCGCTCGAGGGTTCGTATCGTATCGGCGACGCCGGCGACGAGATTCTCACGGGCGGTCCGCTCATCGTCGAACGAATCGGATCCTGAGCGCAGGCTGCGCCGGACGTCAGCCGGGCGAGCGTTGCAAGCGGTCCGTCGAAATCCGGCTTTTCGTCCCTCCGGTCGACCCGGGACAACTGATTGCCGGATGTCAGCCGGGTCCGCCCCAGCCCCTCGCACGAAGGCGGCTGGCGACGATTTCGATCAGCTCGGCCGAGTTCGCGAGGTCGGGGGCGCCTCCTCGCACATAGGCCCACCCTGCGTCTTCGATTCTGGGCGCACGTTTGAGGTCCTTCCCCCACTGCACGGCATCGCGCCAGTGCACTTCGCCGTCGTAGTCGAACCCCACTCGATATCTTCGAAAGGTCAGATCGGTCATCGCGACGAATTTTCCAGAATCGTCGTAGATCTCGCCGTTTACCTCGGGCGCGGGGAGACCGGCTCGTGTGAACCGCACCCGGATGATCGATTCGGGTCGAGAGTCGGCGCGATCCGTCAGAGCGGGAAGTGCGGAAACGAGAAGCGACCGGTGGCGCCTTCCGTGAAACCTCGCCAGTGCGGCCTCGAGTTCGTCGCGGGACAGTCGAATGGATGCTGGGCGCC
Organism: Microbacteriaceae bacterium; assembly: GCA_025464815.1. Taxonomy (GTDB): domain Bacteria; phylum Actinomycetota; class Actinomycetes; order Actinomycetales; family Microbacteriaceae; genus Lacisediminihabitans. The sequence goes on from JAODMW010000236.1 coordinate 15,772, forward strand.
TCCTCCAGAGCAGGTAATCCCCGGCAGCGACCAGGTCCTCATCAGAGAGCACCGAGGCGAGGTCGCACCACGTGCGGGCGAGTGAGGTGAGCCTGAGACCGTCGAGAGTCGTGACATCCGAGGGATCGATGGCGATCCGGTGTCCTCTCACTCCCTTGCCGGAGGGAACGAAGTGACCGTCGGGAACGCTGACGTCGAGGAGACGGTCGGCCTGGAGGGGCATCGGCAGCGGAATGCCCCACATCCCGGCGGCTGTGACGTGGGAGAAGAAGCTCGCCTCCGGCATCCGAGTGGCGTAAGCCGAGGCGCGGCCCAGAACGGTGTGGGTCGAATCGGGAGGGGACCGCACTCCCCAGAACGGATGCTCGAGGTCGCGGCCTCGGAGTCTCTCGCGTCCGATCCCGGATGCCAGAGCGCGCTGAACCGAGAACGCACCCGGTCCGAGGTCGGCGGGGAGTGCGGATCGAGGTGTCACGCATGCAGGATGGCAGCTTCCTTTCTGCGATGACCGCAATCCACAGGCGGCTCGGCTCTCCACACCGGCCGCGCGGAGAGGAAGACGTCCATCGAGCGCTTGCTGAGATCCGGCTTTTCGTCCTTCAGGTCGCGCGGAAGAACCATTTGCCGGATGTCGCCCGCCAGGTCGATGGCGCGTCCCGTCGAGATCCGGCTTTTCGTCCTTCCGGGATGGAATGAGGGACCAAAGGCCAGATCTCGACCGTGTGGGTGTGGGTGTGGGTTGGTGCGGGTGCGGGTGCGGGTGTGCGGGCGTGGGGGGTGGGCGCGCCCAGACGGCTACAGGTCGGGCTCCCCGATCCGCTCGAGTGCGTCGACGATGAGCGCCCAGAACTTCGCGTGATCGAGGTCTGTCGCGGCGTGCGTCGTGCAGTCCTCCGGGGCGGGCGATCGGAAGTCGGCCACGGTCATGCCGAGCGTGAGCGATCCGGTGAGTTCGACATCCAGCGGCACCTTCACCACGGTCATCACGGTCGGATCGATCACCAGTGCGACGGCGCAGGGATCGTGGACCGGCGGATACTCGAAGCCCTGGGCTTCCTTGTAGGTCTGGCCGAAGAACTCGAGCAGTTCGAGCACGAAGCGCGCAGGACCGGTGTCGACGGCGGCGATGGCGGCAACGACGTCCGGGGTTGCGAGGGCCTGGTGGGTGAGGTCCAGTCCGACCATCGTGAGCTTCCACTTCTCGTTGAACACGATGTGGGCGGCCTCGGGATCGATCACGATGTTGAACTCCGCGGCCGCGCTCCAGTTGCCGACGTGGTATCCGCCGCCCATCAGCACGACCTCCTTCACGCGTTCGACGATGCGCGGTTCCTTGCGAACGGCGATGGCGATATTCGTGAGCGCGCCCGTCGGTACGAGCGTGATGGTGTCGGGAGGTGACTGCATGATCGTGTCGATGATGAGGTCGACCGCATGCCGGGGATCCACTTGGAGAGTGGGTGACGGCAGAACCGGTCCATCGAGTCCGGATTCGCCGTGGATGGAGTCGGCGACCTCCGGCGTGCGCACGAGCGGCCGGTGCGCGCCGGCGGCGAAGGGGATGCCGGCGATGCCGGCGATCCGGGCGACCGCGAGCGCGTTGCGGGTGACCTTGTCGATCGTCTGGTTGCCATGCACCGTGGTGACCGCGACGAGTTCGATCGACGGGTTGCCGTGAGCCAGGATCAGCGCGATCGCATCGTCGTGGCCGGGATCGCAGTCCAGGATGATTTTGCTCACCATATTGGTAAGGCTAGCGGTCGACGCCAGCCGATAGATTTGGGGTATGAACACTGTTCCCCAAGACTTTCTCCTCCCTGGCGGTGGAGCGAACATCAGCACGCTGCCCAAGGTCTCGCTGCACGACCACCTCGACGGCGGCCTGCGCCCCCAGACGATCATCGAACTCGGTGAATCCGTCGGTTTCGAACTGCCAGAGAACGAGGCTGAGCTGCTCGGCGGGTGGTTCGCCGAGAAGTCCGATTCCGGCTCCCTCGTCGAGTACCTCAAGACCTTCGACCTCACGATCGGCGTAATGCAGACGCGTGAGGGACTCATCCGCGTCGCGCGTGAGTTCGTGGAGGACCTCGGTGCCGACGGCGTGATCTATGGCGAGATCCGCTGGGCTCCTGAGCAGCACCTGAGTCGCGGCCTGAGCCTCGACGAGGTCGTCGAGGCCGTGCAGGAGGGCATCGAGGAGGGTGTGCAGGAGGTGGGGCACGCCGGCGGCCGCATCCGGATCGGCCAGCTCTTGAGCGCGATGCGTCACGCCGACCGCGGTCTCGAGATCGCCGAGCTCGCCGTACGCCACCGCAACAACGGCGTCGTCGGGTTCGACATCGCCGGCGCCGAAGCCGGCTTTCCCGCCGGCAAGCTGAAGCCCGCCTTCGACTACCTCGCGCAGCACTACTTCCCCGCGACCGTTCACGCAGGCGAGGCGGATGGGCTGGACAGCATCCGGGGCGCCCTCTTCGACGGTCGAGCCCTGCGTCTCGGCCACGGGGTGCGCATCGCCCAGGACATCACAGTCGATCGTGAGGACGCGGAGAACACCTACGTGGAACTCGGCCGCCTGTCGCAGTGGGTGAAGGATCGTGAGATCGCGCTCGAGCTGAGCCCGTCATCCAACCTGCAGACCGGCGCGATCGCGGAGTGGGGCGACGAACTCATCGACCATCCATTCGACCTGCTGTACCAGCTCGGTTTCCGCGTGACGGTGAACACCGACAACCGGCTCATGAGCGACACCTCGCTGAGCCGCGAACTCGCACTCCTCAGCGAGACGTTCGACTACGACCTGAGCGACCTCGAGGTGTTCCAGTTGAATGCCGCCGCCGCCGCCTTCCTGCCCGTCGAAGACCGCGAGGAGCTCGCCGACCAGATCATCGACGGGTTCGGGCGCGCCTGAACATGGCCCGTCCACCACTCGCCGAGGCGGCGATCGTCATCGGCGCGGAAGCCGAGGACTGGCGTGCGGCAGTGCGCCTGGCCGGCCGCGCGCTGGTCGAATCCGGTGCAGCACGTGCCGGCTACGCCGACGAGATGATCCGGATGATCGAGGAACACGGTCCCTATGTCGTGATCGCCCCCGGCCTGGTGCTCGCCCACGCGCGGCCGGGTCCGGAGGTGCTGGCCGACGGCCTTGCGGTGGTGACGCTCGCGACGCCTGTGTTCTTCGGGCATCCGTACAACGATCCGGTTCGGGTGGTGCTCGGTCTCGCGACCATGTCTTCGAACGACCACCTCGAATCGATCGCGGACCTCGCCAACGTGTTCAACGACTCGAGCGCGATAGCGGATCTCGCGGCGGCGACCTCCGCCGCCGAGGTGCAGCGAATAATGGGAGAAGCGGTATGAAGATCGTCGCCATCTGCGGGGCCGGAATCGGAAGTTCCGGCATCCTCAAGATCAATGCCGAGCGAGTGCTCAAGCGACTCGGGCTCGAAGCGGATGTGACGGCCGCGCACCTCGGGAGTCTCGCCACCGATGCGGCGGACGCCCAGATCATCCTGACCTCGGCCGAGTTCGTCGATGCGATCGGCAAGACCTTCGCCGACGTCATCGTGGTCGAGAACTATTTCGACACGGAGGAGCTCACGCGGAAGCTGGAGGCTGCCCTGGGCTGACTTTCATATATGAAAGTCAGGTTTGCTGGCGTAGGCTTGCATCGCGCGGAAATGCCGCACGAGGAGATAATCATGAGCACAGCGACATCCGACATCGACCTCATCGCCCGTGGCGAACAACGGCTCGAGTGGATCAGGTCGAGGATGCGGCTGCTCGCCGTAGCGCGCAAGGCCTTCTCCGAAAGCTCACCTTTCACGGGGCATCGCATCGGGGTCTCGATCCACCTCGACCCGAAAACCGCCGTGCTGCTCGAGGTGCTCGCCGCCGGAGGCGCGGAAATCGTGGCGACGGGAAATCACGGCTCGACACAGGACGACATCGTCGCCGTGTTGCGGAAGCAGGGGATGAGGGTCTTCGGTGCCAGGGCGGACAGCATCGAGCAGCACCATGAGAACCTCGCCAGCGTGCTCGACGCGCGGCCGGACATGATCCTCGACAATGGTGCGGACCTGATCGCCGGGGTGGTCGGGCGAGGCACGGCGGACACGGTCATCGGTGGGACGGAGGAGACCACCTCCGGCGGCGACCGGTTGCGGCGCGAACTACTCGGTCGGGTGCCGTTCCCCGTCATCGTGATCAACGACAGCCCGCTCAAGGCGATCGGCGAGAACCGTCACGCCGTAGGGCAGTCCGTCGTCGAGAGCCTCATGCGCATCACCGGCCTCATGATTCCCGGCCGCCGCTTCGTGGTGGTGGGCTACGGATGGTGCGGCCGCGGCATCGCGCAGTACCTGCGATCCCTCGGTGGCCGGGTCGCCATCGCGGAGATCGACGAGCTCAAGGCCTTCGAGGCCGCCTTCGACGGCTACCGGGTGGCGCCGATCGCCGACCTCGCCGGCTGGGGCGAGACCTTCGTGACGGCGACCGGACGCCCGGGCGTCCTCGGTGCCGCGGAGTTCGCGGCGATGGAATCCGGCACCGTGCTCGCCAACAGCGGCCACTTCGCCTGGGAGATCGACGTCCCGGGACTCACGGCCGCGGCATCACGCGTGGTCGCGGTCGACGACGCGATCGATCGGATCGAGTTCGCGGACGGGCGCCACGTCATCCTTCTCGCCGACGGACGCATGGTCAACCTTGCCGGACGCGATCCGAGGGGCAATTCCCTCGAATCGATGGACCTCGGTTTCCTGTTGCAGGCGCTCTCCCTCGAGCGTGTGGCCTCGAGCGCGGCGAGCCTCGCAGCCGGAGCGCAGCCGGTTCCAGACGACCTCAATCGCGAGATCGCCCGCCGTATGGTTACGGCGATGGCCGCCTCGCGATGACGGAGACGAAGGAGGCGCCGGACTATTCGGTGCCCGCCCTCGACAAGGCCCTCGACATCCTCGAACTGCTCGCCGGGGAATCGGGCGGACTCGGCCAGGCGGCGATCGCAGAGGCTGTCGGACGCACCGTCGGCCAGGTCTTCCGCGTGCTGCAGACGCTGGAGGCGCGGGGCTACCTGTACCGTGACAGCCGCTCGGGGCTGTACTACCTCTCGATGAGGATGTTCGAACTCTCCCATCGACAGGAGCCGTTGCGCGGACTCAGGGAGGCGGCGCTCGGTCCGATGCGCGCGCTCTCCGAGGAGGTACAGCAGTCCTGCAACCTGGGGGTGCTCGACGCCGGGCGGATCCTCATCCTCGCCCAGGTCGAGACGCCGTCGAGTTTCGGCTTCCGCGTCCGAGTGGGCGCGGAGTTCCCCGTCGAGAGCACGGCGACCGGCGCGGTGCTCCTCGCCTTCACGGGACAGGGAACGCCGGATGATCCGGCCCTCGCCGAGCGCGTCGAACGCGTTCGGGCGCGAGGCTTCGAGCGCAGGGACGACAGCCTACAGCCCGGCATCACCGACATCGTGTTTCCGGTATTCGGTCACGCGGGGACCGCCGTTGCGGCGCTCACCGTGCCCTATGTTGCGACGAGCTTCAGCGGGAGCCGCGCACAGCTCGTCGAGGAGCGGGCGCGAGCCGCGGCATCCGAGATCTCGCGGTCGCTTGGCGAGTAGGTCGCTAGGCGAGCAGGAGACGGATGCCCGCACTCAGCGCATCCACGGCGCCCTGGGCCTTCAGCTGCCGCTCCACCGCTGTGCCCTCCGTGCTCGATGCGTCGAGGTAGACCTTCACCTTCGGTTCGGTGCCGCTCGGTCGCACGATCACGCGGGAGCCGTCCTCGAGCCAGATCCTCAGGATGTCGCTCGGCGGGAACTGCTCGAAGCCGTCCGCGAAGTCGTCGATCTCACGCACGCGCACCCCGCCGATCGACTCGGGCGGCGTCGCCCGCAGGCCGCCCATGATTCGCGGAATGTCGGCGAGGTCGCTGACCCGGACCGAGATCTGTCCTGAGGCGAAGGCGCCGAACGTGTCGGCGAAGGCGAGCCGGTGATCTTCGAGGGTCTTGCCCTCCGCTTTGAGCTCGGACACCATCGAGATGAACTCGACGGCGGCTGAGATGCCGTCCTTGTCGCGGACCTTGTCGGGGTCGACGAGGTAGCCCAGGGCCTCCTCGTAGCCGTAGGACAGCCCGGGCACCCGCGAGATCCACTTGAAGCCGGTGAGGGTATCCGCGTACTCGAGCCCGTAGTGTCTGGCCACCGCGGCGAGGGCGGGGGAGCTCACGATCGAGGCGGCGAGTGTGCCTTCCGGTCCGGCAGCGTTCAGCCGCTCGGCCGCGCGCCAGCCGAGGAGGGCGCCAACTTCGTTGCCGCTCAGGCGCTGCCAGCTGCCGTCCGGACCCGGAATTCCCACCGCGAGCCGGTCGGCATCCGGATCGTTGGCGATGACGAGCTCGGCATCGACATCCGTCGCCGTCGCGAAGGCGAGGTCCATGGCGCCCGGTTCCTCCGGATTCGGGAAGTTCACCGTCGGGAAGGTGGCGTCCGGCAGGATCTGCTTCGTGACGATGACCGGATCGCCGAAGCCGGCGTCGAGGAAGACGCGATGCGCGGTCTCCCAGCCGACGCCGTGCATCGCGGTGTACACGTATTTGACGGGAGCGGACGGATGCCCGGCCAGCGCCGCCGTCTGGCGAACGTACTCGTCCAGGACGTCTTCGCCCGCGATCTCGTAGTCGGCGGATCGGGGAAGCCGCAGCACGTTCTCCTCCGCTGCCACGCGCAGGATCTGTGCGGCGATCTCGCCGTCGGCCGGCGGCACGATCTGCGAACCGCCATCATCGCCGCCGAGATAGACCTTGTAGCCGTTGTCCTGGGGCGGGTTGTGACTCGCGGTGACCATGACGCCCGCGCTCACTCCGAGGTGGCGCACCGCGAAAGCGAGTACGGGTGTCGGGAGCAGCCGTGGCAGGATGATCGCCCGCACGCCCGCGCCGGCCATGAGTTCGGCAGTGTCGGTCGCGAAGACCTGGGAGTTCTTGCGTCCGTCGTAGCCGATCACGACGGACGGGCTCTCTCCCCGGGACAGGAGGTAGGCGGCGAGACCCGCGGCGGCTTGCGAGACGAGCACACGGTTCATCCGGTTTGAACCTGCTTCGATGCGTCCGCGGAGACCGGCGGTGCCGAACTCGAGGCGGAAATCGAAGCGATCGTGCAGTTCGGACTGCGCCTCGGGGCTGCCGGCCACGGCATCCGCGATCAGGCCGTCGAGCTCTGCCCGTGTCTCGTCATCCGGATCCTGGTCGCGCCAGGCGGCCGCGATGTCGACGATCGCGGGTCGGGTGGCGCGCACTGCGGCCCCGCTCACAGCTCGCCGACGATCCGTGCCAGCAGCGCGCTGATCACCGGTTCGGCATCCCTGCCCGCTTCGATGACCTCCTGGTGGCTGAGCGGCGTCTTCTGGATACCCGCGGCGAGGTTCGTGATGAGCGAGAGTCCGAGGATCTCCATTCCAGCCTGCCGCGCGGCGATCGCCTCGAGGGCCGTGGACATGCCGACGATATGCCCGCCGATGGCTTTCGCCATCTGAACCTCGGCCGGGGTCTCGTAGTGCGGCCCGCGGAACTGCGTGTAGACGCCCTCGTCGAGACTCGGTTCCACGCTCTTCGCGATAGCACGCAGCCGCTTCGCATAGAGGTCGGTGAGGTCGATGAAGGTCGCGCCCTCCAGTGGCGAGTCCGCGGTGAGGTTGATGTGGTCGCTGATGAGCACGGGCGTACCCGGCTTCCAGGTCTCGCGGATGCCGCCGGCGCCGTTCGTGAGGATCATGATCGTGGCACCCGTGGCGGCCGCGGTGCGCACACTGTGGACGACCCGGCGCACGCCGTGTCCCTCGTAGTAGTGGGT
>JAODMW010000252.1 GCA_025464815.1 Microbacteriaceae bacterium
GGCGACGGCTCCGAGATGTGGATGCCGGGAACCGTGAAGTGCTTGCCCTTGTGCCCGATCTCGTGCACCTTGCTCGGGTCGGTGAACACCCCGGTCTCGCGATTACGGAGGACCGCGTCGTCTTCCCAGGATCCCTCCCACAGCTTGTAAAGGACTTCGAGGTATTCGTCAGCCACGTCATAGCGGTCGTCGTGCTCGAGCTGGTCCTCGTGGCCCATGTTGCGGGCTGCACTCGGCAGATAACCGGTGACGACATTCCAGCCGACGCGTCCGTTGGTGAGGTGGTCGAGCGTCGACATGCGTCGGGCGAAGGGATACGGATGCTCGTAGGCGGTGCCCGCGGTCACGCCGAATCCGAGGTTCTCGGTGACCGTCGCCATCGCCGAGATCAGCAGAACCGGATCGTTCACGGGAACCTGCGCACCGTGCCTGATCGCGGCCTCGTTGGATCCGCCGTATACGTCGTAGGTGCCGAGCACATCCGCGATGAAGATCCCGTCGAAGGTGCCCTTCTCGAGCAGCTTCGCCAGCTCGGTCCAGTATTTCAGGTCTTTGTAGCGCCAGGACTGGTCGTCCGGATGGCGCCACATTCCCGACGACTGGTGAGCGACGCAGTTCATGTCGAAAGCATTGAAACGGATTTGTCTGGCCATCCTTCCATGTTCCATGGTTACGGCCGCTCGCACCCACTCCGCGCGCAACACGGCGTCACATGCCACCCGGGTCGCCTATGATCGCACGAGCGCGAAGGGAAGACCGTGAACACCGTTGCAACCATCACCGCCGTCATCGGCATCCTGACGGTAGCCGTCACCTACGGCACCGACGCCTTCGCCGCCCTGGCGATCACCCCTGCTGCGCGCGCATCGAGGGACGCCTCCGTCGCGGACTTCATGGGCAACATCCACAGGTACGCGGACAAGCGGATGCCCGTGCCCGGCGTCATCGCCCTCGTCGCCACCCTGGCGACGGCGATCCTCGGCACGGCCCTGGTCGCCCACGTCAGCGCGGGGATCGCGTTACTCGCGCTCATCCTGTGGATGGTGCTCTACGCGAGGATCGCTGCGCCGATCAACCGTGCGTTAACCGCGGCTGCCGTCGCGGGGACGGTGCCCGCGGATACTCGTGCCATACAGGAGCGGTGGGACTCGATCATCGTCGTACGGGCCGTGCTGCAGGGTGTTGCGCTGCTCGGACTCGTGGTCGCAGTGATTGCACCCTAGAGCGAAGTCACTCCGTCTCGGCGGCAAGAATTTCGCCGCCGAGTAATCCGGTCCTCCTAGAAGTCGCCCCCGCCGAAGTCTCCGCCACCGAAATCCCCGCCACCGCTGAAGTCTCCGCTGCCGTCATATCCCCCGCCGTCTGCGCTCGCGTCGGAAGAGGAATCGGACGTGCCGGAGCCGTCGGAGTTCGAGTCCGCGCTGCTCGCGTCATTCTGTCCGAAGTCATTCGGCATGAAGGCGCTCACGATGGCCGATCCGATCACGTATCCGGCGACGCTTCCCAGCAACGAGCTGCCGACCATGCTTCCGAAGCTCGGTCCACCCGGTCCATAACCGCCGAGAGCACGCGCCATGGTGCCCGGCTGCTGGAACTCGGCGCGGGTTGCCGCCTTCGCAAGGGTTGCGGGCTCGGCATCCGCAGGTCGTTCGCTCGGGTTCGAATTCTCCGTGAGCTTCTGGAACAGGATGTCGCGCTGCTGCGGCGTGAGTTTGGAGAAGGCCTCGGTATGCACCTGCTCGATCGTTTCGGGCGGCGCGGTGCGCAGGAGGTACTGGTAGCGCTCGACGGCGATCTCGTCCTGGCTGCGCTGGGGACGAGCGGGTTCTGGCTGCTGCTCGTCGCGGCCCAGGAGGCGATCGAAGAATCCCATGATGTGCTCTCCTTCTCGGTCAGCGCGTACAGGTGTGCAAACAAGCATCCCAGTTTTCGCCGAGGACGGGCTGAATTCGTCAGATACCTTGCTTGGCTAGGATCAACCCGTGACCCAAGAACCCACCGAGGACGAAGCCGAAGAGCCGTCGACCACGGGTTGGCTCGTGCTCGTCTATCGGATCCCTTCCGAGCCGACCCGGCTGCGGGCGACCGTCTGGCGGCGGCTCAAAGCGCTGGGCGCCATCTACCTGCAGAACTCGGTCGCCGCTCTTCCCGCCGGCCAGACCGCCGAACGGGCGCTGCGCAAACTGCGGCACGAGATATTGCAGATGTCGGGCTCCGCGATCCTGATGTCATCATCCGTGCTCGTCGGGGAGGCGAACGTGCTCGCCACTTTCCAGGCCGCGCGCACCGAGGAATACGACGAGATCGTCGATCGCTGTGGCGGATTCCTGGTCGAACTCGAAAAAGAGTACGTGAAGTCCCACTTCAGCTATGCCGAACTCGAAGAGAACGAGGTCGACTATACGAAGCTGGTCAACTGGCTCGAAAAGGTGCGCGCGCGCGACAGGTTCGGCGCTCCCGGAAGGGAGCAGGCGGAAGCCGCCCTTCTCAAGTGCGAACAGGCTCTGGAAGCGTACGCATCACGGGTTTACGCCGAAGAGCCGGAAGGCCACTGACTCGGTCAACGCAGGGCACGCCGGATGCTGTACGGCAGCAGCAGCGCGACCACGATCGGCACGATGATCCAGGCGACGGCCGTGCCCGTGCTCAGAAGGAAGGTGAGCAGGAAGGCCAATGCGACGCCCGCCGCAACCTGCCAATCGTCGCCGATCACGAAGTCGTACCAGAACATGCCGAACGACGCGATTCCCGCGCGCACACGGCTTCCCCGTGAGGGGCGGGCGAGAGTGTCGGTCGCGACGGATGCCGCCGATTCCTCGACCGACGCGGCCGGCGACCGGGACGGGTCCGAGACCGACGCGGCAGGCGCCGTCATCGCGGATGCACCGGACGATGGCGTCGCCTCTGCGGCGGGCTCGACATCCGAAGCGCGCCTGCTGCGGGAGGTCCGCCAAGCACGCATGATGCCGGTGATCGCCAGCGCAAGCACGGCGATGGCCGGGGCGAGAACGAGCAGTGCCGTGTCGGCACCCGGCCAGACCGCGCCGGCTCCCTCCGCCCCCCAGAACACACCGAAGCTGGTGAGCATGACGCCGACGATGAATTTGAGGGTGTTCTCCGGGATCCGGGCAAGCGGTGCACGCACGGCGACGCCCAAGGCGATGACGAGGAGCACGGCCACACCCGCGGCGATCGAGGCCAGCGGCAGGTTGTGCTGATTGGTGCCGAACGTCAGCACGATGAAGACCACTTCGAGCCCCTCGAGTACGACACCCTTGAATGAGAGCGTGAACGCATACCAGTCCTGCACCCCGAAGCGTGGCGTCGCGGCAGCCTGCTTTGCGGCCGCGACCTGGGTGCGGTAGATCTGCTCCTCGTCGTGGAGCGCCTTGAACCCGCTGGCCCGCAACACCGCCTTGCGCACCCACTGAAGGCCGAAGACGAGCAGCAGTCCTCCCACCACCAGGCGCAGCACGTTGAACGGAAGGAGGGAGATCGCCGGCCCGGCGACGCCTACGGCCACGGCCAGCACGACAATGCCCGCGCCGACGCCGGTCAGCGCCGAGCGCCAGTTTCGTGCTGTTCCAGCAGCCAGCACGATAGTGGTCGCCTCGACCGCTTCCACCACGCAGGCCAGGAAAACGGCAAGGAATAGTGCACCGTCGTTCATAGAGCCAATCTCCGATTCTTCATGTGCAATAGCGTTGTAAGTAGATTCTAACAGCTGTTAGTTTTGACCGCTGTCGCCGGAGGGGAAAACCATGCAACCTTCTGGATCGATCCTGATCGAACACTGGCTTCCGCGCGTCCAGGGCCGAAGATCGAAGACCGCGACCAGACGTCCGTATGCGCATTCGACGACGTGCTCATATCCCCGTCCCCGATAGGCGACGTCGATGACGGTTGCGAACATGGCATCACCGTCCGGCCAGGTACGACTCCTCTCGTGGAGACTCGTCGCCGTGGGGCGGATGAGCAGATCGACGGCCGTTCCGGCGGGTACGGCCGCGGTGGTCGTGCCGAGCAGCTCATGCTCGCCCACTCGCACCCGTGAGTGTCCCCCGAGAGCTCCCACCGAATGTCCTGTGAAGGAGCCGGCCAAACCCGTGAATCGAGCGACGAATGGTGTTGCCGGATGCCGGAAAATCTCCTCCGGAGAGCCCCGCTGCTCCAACCGTCCGTTACGAAGCACGCCGACCTCGTCGGCGAGTGCGAAGGCTTCGGCCTGATCGTGCGTGATGTACAGGGTGGTCGCGCCCGATTCTCGTGCAAGCGTCGAAATCTCCACCCGCAGGCGTTCGCGCAGGTCGGCGTCGAGGTTCGAAAGAGGCTCGTCGAAGAGCAGCAGCGCCGGGCGGCCCACCAGAGCACGCGCAAGGGCTACCCGCTGTTGTTGCCCTCCGGAGAGTTCGTTGGGATAGCTGTCCGTTTTGGCATCCAGCCCCACCCGTTCGAGCGTCTCGAAAACCCGGGTGCGGACCTCCGAGGCGGTGATGCGCCGCCGGCGCAGGGCGTAGGCGACGTTCTGCTGCACCGTCAGGTGCGGCCAGAGCGCGTAGTCCTGAAACACCATGGCGAGGTCGCGACGCTCGGCCGGCAGGCTTCTCCGCCCGTCACTGACCGGAACGGCACCGAAATGGATGCTGCCGGAATCGAACCTCTCGATTCCCGCAATGCCTCGGATCAGTGTCGACTTACCCGACCCAGACGGCCCGAGAAGCACCGTGAAACGCCCGGCCTCGATTTCCAGGTCGACGCCGGCAAGCGCCTCGACGGAACCGTAGCGTTTGCGTGCTCCTCGCACTGCCACCTGGTGACCGCTCGGTACTTCGGGTGCTTCGCGTCGATCCACCCCCGTCAGTTGTACCGTGCTCATCGTGCCCTCCCGATGTGTTGCCAGCCGGCGGGTGCCAGCAGGCGGAATAGCAGGTAGCCGAGCCCCACGACGACGAGGGCCGACAGGATAGCCAGCACCTCCATCGCGGTGCCGCCCCCGAAATCGTATTTGCCGAGCGCGTTGGTGATTCCGACCGAGATCGGCTGAGACCCGGGTGGGGCCAGCAGTTGCGAGACCGGAAGCTCGAGGAGCGTCGCCGTGTAGGTCAAAAGCCAGGCCGACAGCAACGGTCGCGCGATCACCGGCAGCACGATCGTGAGCCAGGACCGGATCGCGCCGCTCCCGTGCACCCGGGAGGCCTCGCTCATCGACTCCTGGATCTGGCTCATCGTGCCGACGAGCACTCGCGATGTGGATGGCAGCGCGGTCGCGAGATAGGCCAGCACGAGGAGGGCGGTCGTGCCGTACAGGTGAATCCCGAGCGCGTTGGTCAACGGCAGGTTGTAGGCGAAGATATAGCCCGCGGCAAAGACGATCCCCGGCAGTGCCACCGCGGCCAGCAGAACCAGGTCGAGAATGCGCCCGGCGATTGTCGACCCTTTGCTGGCGAGCAGCCTCGCGCAGACGACGGCGAGGATGAGCGTGACGGTGGCGCAGATCGCCGCCAGCTGTGCTGAATAGACCAGCGGTTGGCTGAGCTCCGGGCTGCCGATCACGCGCTGGTAGTTCGCGAGGCTCCACTGGTGAGTGCCGGCCAGCGAACCGAGGCCGTCGATGAGGGAGGCCGAAACGGCGCCGAAGGCCGGAATGCCGAGGGAGACGATGAGAAGCGCACTGAGGCCCAGCGCACACATCACCTTCCACGGCAGTGACAGCTGATGGCGGAGCACGGGCCTGGTGCGTCCGCCCAGCACCCGGAAGCTGCGGCCGCGCAGCGCCCAACCCTGCATCAGGAGGGCGAGCACGACCAACACCAGCAACAGCCAGCTCACCGCGGAGGCGACGGGAAAGTTGACGGGGAACGCCTGCACCGCGTTGTAGAGCGAATAGGTGGCGACCGAGAAATGCGCATCGTTGGCGAGGGTGGAAGCGACGCCGAAATCGCTCACCGATTCCGCAAAGACGATCGCGAGGGCGGACCAGACCGCAGGCCCGAGCAGGGAGAACACGACGCGTATCGCGGCGATCGGTCCCCCGCCATGCACCCGCACGGCATCCTCGACCTCATGACCGAGCCCGCGCATCGCGTTCGATATGGCCAGGTAGGCGAATGGGATCCCCTTGACGGTGAGCACGATGACGATGCCGACGGGTCCGTAGAAAATACGGTGTGCCCAACCGGCGTCGTAGCCGAGTATCTGGAGTACCCCGTTCGGCTCGAGCAGACGCTCCCAGCCCAGCGCGATGAGGTAGGAGGGGGTGAGAAGGAGGGCGAAGACCACTCCGGTCCAGATGCGGCGAGCCGGGGCATCCGTCCTCAGGACGATCCAGGAGAGGGCGAAACCGATCACGGCGGACAGAACTGCGGTCGACACCCCGATAAGGAACGAATTGACCAGTCCCGTGAGAAGGTGGCTGGTGAGAGCCGTGCCGAACGCCGAGAGAGTGAACCATTCCGGTCCCTGATCGAGCAGCTTCGGACTGAACGCGACCGCCAGGAACAGCACGATCGGCAGTATCAGGATGGCGACGATGAGCAGCCAGAAGAACGTCAGCGGGTTGATGCGCATACGAGTCGCCGCGTCGCCGAGACGCTGCACCACCGTTCTCCGAAACGGCGGGAGCGACGGATTCCCTGGCCAGGACGCCTCGTCGATGCGTCTTGCCGGCGGCCCGGAGACCGGCCCTCTCCCGGTGGCGCCGAGAGAGGGCCGGCTCGTGGATCGTCCGTCACCGTCCGATACCGCGGCGGAGGAACCCGCCCGCGATTTCAGGGGCGTGTACGCCATTGCGCGGACCGCCTACTTGATGTTGGCATCGAACCAGGTGACCACCTGCGACTGAAGCGGACCCCAGTAGACCGGATCGATGCGCTGGTACTTGGCGGGGAACGCGGGAAGCTGCTGGAGCGCCGTGACTCCGTCGACGACGGGCCAGTACAGGGAGTCTCCACTCGTGTCCGCCGCCTGCATGACCTCTTGGCCGGCGGGAGAGAGGGCGAAGTCGACGAACTTCTTGGCCTCGGCCTGTTGCGTCGCGTCGGCTCCCTTATCGATGCCGATGACGCTCGGCAGCAACGTCGACTCGGGAAGATAGGCGATTTTCGGTACGTAGTCGGCCGTCGGCTTCACTTTGATCGTCTCACCGGTCGCCGCTGAGCTCTGGATCAGGCCGTAGTCGATCTGGCCTGTCTCGAGGGCGTGCAGGGTATCGCCGTTGGTCGGATAGACCTTGAGTCCGTTGGACTTGAGCTTCGTGAAATATGCCTCGCCCGCTGCCACGCCTCCGCCCTGTCCGCCGAGCTGGTTCATCACTCCGGCGATGAACGGATAGGTCGGGCCCGACTGCGAGGGATCGTTCATACCGACCTTGCCGCTGTACGCCGAACCGAGCAGGTCGTCGTACGAAGCGGGAACGCTGCTCACTTTCGCGGAGTTGTAGATGAGAGCGGCCATGACCGTGGTTCCGGTGGGGATGTAGCTGTGATCTTTCGGAACGATGGCCTGGCCTACGGTGTTCCATGACGCTGACGGCGCGTAGTCGAGAAGCTGGCCCTGCTTGGCGAGTGAGGCGAATGCGGTGTCGCCGTCGGCCCACAGCATCGACCATTGCGGATTGTTCTTCTCCGCTGCGATCTTCGTGAGAAGGGGACCAGTGCTGTCGTCGACCACCTTCACCGGGATGCCCGATTCCTTGGAAAATGCCGTGGCCATCTTCGCGTCGTAGCCCACGGCCGCGTAGAGGATGAGCGGCTCGACCGCACTCCCGGACGTCGACGATGTGCTTCCGGATGCGCTGCTCGAGCAGCCGGCAAGCAGGGCAGCCGCAGCGACGGCGACTCCGACGGCTGCTACGCGTGAGTTCAGAATCATGGTGTGCTTCCTCGAAGTCTCGTGTCTTTCGAAATCTAACGGTCGTTAGAAATAGTAAGAAACACACGTGGACTCACGATTGACCGAAGGTGACCATTCGGTAAACGCCACGATGGCGGCTGACTACCTTGTGCACGCCGGGGAGACGATGACAGTGTTCAAGGATGACCGTGCTCAAGGGATACTCGGCCGAGCAGCTGCGGGCAGCGGAGGCGCCGCATCTGGCAGCTGGCGTGCCCCTCATGCAGCGGGCTGCCGCAGGCCTCGCCGCGGAGATCCGAGCGGCCTCGCCGAGACGGGTGCTGCTGCTGATCGGCTCGGGCAACAACGGTGCGGACGCGCTGTACGCGGGTGCTGAACTGGCAGCAGGCAACGTGGAGGTCTTCATTCTCGCCACCGGATCCCGAGTCAGCGACGAAGCCATGGCGACAGCGCTGAAGGCCGGCGCAACCGTTGTCGACGTCGCGGCACTCCCCTCGCAGGTCGACGTGATCGTCGACGGCATCCTCGGTACCGGCACCAGTGCGAACCCCGCGCTGCGCGGGGACGCGAGAACGGTCGTTGCGGCGATCCTTCCCGCGCTCTCCGTCGATCCGCCTCCGCTGGTCTTCGCCGTGGACATCCCGAGCGGTATCAACCCGGACGACGGGAGTGTGCCCGACCCGCTCGTGCTGCCCGCTGACGTGACAGTGACCTTCGGCGGTTTTAAGGCCGGGCTGCTGCTGGAGCCGGCATCGCGCCTCGCGGGCAGGATCGTGCTCGTCGACATCGGGCTCGGTCCCGACCTCGAGGCGTTCACGCCTCTCGTGATCGTGGAGGGATGACTCGATGGCACACCTCGTCGTGCAACATTTCGTGAGGACCGACGGCTAGTCGAGCAGTTCGACCTCGACGTCGATCCTGTCGGACTTCTCGATGCCCTCCGCCGTTCGTACGGACTTCTTCACCGGCAGCACGAAAATGCCGTCGGCACCCGGAAAGATCGAGGTCTTCCACGTCGACGATCCGATGGATGCTCGCACCGGCACCGATCCGAAGCCTCGCGGCGGGAACGGCAGCTCGCCGATCTCCTCCGAGGCCTCGGCCGGAAGCGATGCGAAAAACCAGTTGTCGCGGGCGGTCCACTCCCAGAGTTCGCTGGTGAATCGATAGCGCTGCCCCATTGCGCCGATGGTACCCGCTCGCGTGTACCGCAGCATTGCGCTCTGCTGCGGGAGGCGGGAAACTGAGCCACGCAGTTCTCTCGAGGGGATAACGCATCATGGCCGACACAGCCGACAACCGCGTCGCCGTCTACATCGACTTCGACAACATCGTCATCTCGCGTTACAACCAGCTCCACGGCGCGAAGAAATTCACCACCGACCGAGCGCGCAATTTCGATTCGACCTCGGATGACCCGATCGGGACCCGGATCAAAGATGCGACAGTGGACATCGGCGCCGTTCTCGACTTCGCCTCGTCGTTCGGCTCGATCGTGATCAGCCGCGCCTATGCCGACTGGTCGGCGAGGGTCAACGCCAGTTACCAGAAGCAGCTCATCGACCGCGCCGTGGACCTGACCCAGCTCTTCACGACCACCCAGTCGATGAAGAACGGCGCGGACATCCGTCTTGCCGTCGACGTCGTCGAAGACCTGTTCCGGCTGGACGACATCACCCACGTCGTGATCGTCGCCGGTGATTCGGATTACATCGCGCTGGCGCAACGCTGCAAGCGACTGGGTCGGTACGTCGTCGGGATCGGCGTCGCCGGATCCACGAGCAAGTCGCTGGCGGCAGCCTGCGACGAGTTTGCCGACTACGACGCACTCCCCGGGATCAGCGACGCCGTGGCGGAGCAGGCGGCAGCCGATGACGAGGAGAGCCCGACCAAGCCTGCGAAGAAGACCAGAGCGACTGAGCCGACCGTCGCAGCCGCTTCGGTCGGCAAGAACTCGCCGACCCGACTCTCCCCGAAGGCGGCGACAAGCCTGCTGACGCGCGCCCTGAGCCTCGGACTTGCGAAGACAGACAGCGACTGGATGCAGAGCTCAGAGGTCAAGAACCAGATGCGCCGGATGGATCCCGCCTTCAACGAGTCCGCCCTCGGCTTCACGTCGTTCACCGACTTCGTGAAGTCGCGAAACGGCCAGGTGGAGATGGACGACGGCGGCCCCAGCGGTTCCCGCCGGATCAGGCTGCGACAGGCAGCGACCGGCGACAACCGATGAGAGCGGCCGAGCACTCGCTTGGCCTTCTTCAGAACGGGTGGTCCACTCATGTCCACCTCCTCGTCGGCGACGGGATCGTGCTGCACACCCTTCGGTACGACCGTCAATAGGTGCGTGCGTCCTGTGCCAAATGAAGGAAATCCAGCCATAGACCTCCCGAATCTCCCGGCAAGAACCGCCACAACGGGAAGGATCTCCTTCATTTGGCACAGCAGGTGGCACGATCTCTCGGGCGGGAATGTCCGGGATCAGCTCGCGATGGCGGGTCGCGCGCCGGTGGCGAGCCCGACAACGCACCCGGTCACATACTGCGGCGGGTGTATTCGCTCCGGGCAGATTCTTCGCGGAGCTGTCGATCGGACGTTCGGTGATTCGTCATGAAGGTATGTCGGTCGGAACCGCCGGCCGGTACCCTGCAGAACATCGGAAGGACTCATCATGCAGTATTCACTTCTTCTCATCTCAGCCGAGGCCGCGGACGCGGGCGTGACCGAGGAAGAGATGGCGCCATTCCGCGCCGCGTTCGATGCCTACGGCAAATCTCTCGACGCGGCGGGGGTGCTCGTTTCGGCGGATATCCTTCAGCCGAGCGCCGCATCGACCACCCTGACGCTTCGCGATGGCAGCCTGAAGATCCAGGACGGCCCATACGCCGACACCAAGGAGAAGCTTGCGGGCGCTTTCGTGATCGAAGTCGCCGACCTGGATGCCGCGCTCGCCTGGGCGGAGAAATGTCCGGGTGCGCAGTACGGGGTCATCGAGATCCGTCCGTCCGCGATCGTCTTCCGGAACGGACAGTGGAACAGCCTCACCTGAGTCCTGGGGCGCGGGCCGAAGATGTGGCCCGCGCCTCCTATGGGCGCCTGCTTGCACTGATCGCGGCTCCGACCGGCGACATTGCCGCCGGCGAAGACGCCCTCGCCGACGCCTTCGAGAGCGCACTCACCACGTGGCCGACACGGGGCGTTCCCGACAATCCTGAGGGGTGGCTGCTCACCGTGGCTCGCAACCGGTTGAGAGACCTGTATCGGTCCGCCGCCCACCGCACATCGATGTCGCTCGAAGAGACGAGCGATTTCGTCGCCTTCGAGTTCGACCTGGACACGATCCCCGACAAGCGGCTCGAGCTCATGTTCGTCTGCGCCCACCCGGCGATCGAGGCGGGCATCCGCACTCCCCTCATGCTGCAGACCGTGCTCGGCTTCGAGTCGCAGCAGATCGCGCGGGCTTTCGCGCTTCCCGCACCCGCCATGGCGCAGCGGCTCGTGCGGGCGAAACGGCGAATCCGGGATGCCCGCATCCCCTTTATCGTCCCCTCACGAGACGACATGCCAGGCCGACTGCCCGCCGTCCTGGAGGCGATCTACGGCGCCTATGCGATCGACTGGCAGCTCGTCTCGGGAACGACCGTGCGCGAATCGCTCTCCGCAGAAGCCCTCTATCTCGCGCTCACGCTGGCGACGCTGCTCGACGAACCCGAGACACTCGGGCTGGCAGCGCTCATCAGCCTCTCGATCGCGCGGGCGCCTGCCAGGACACCGCGCGGTTCGTGCCGCTCGACGAACAGGAGACGAGTCTCTGGGATACCGCACTCATCGCCCAGGGTGAGGCGATGCTGAAGCGCGCACACTCGCACGGCCGCATCGGACGCTTCCAGATCGAGGCGGCGATCCAATCCGTTCACTGCGATCGAGCGGTGACCGGAGTGACCGACTGGGCCACACTTCGCACGCTTTACGAAGCACTCGCCCAGATCGCCCCGACGCTCGGCGGACTCGTCTCTCTCGCTGCGACGATCGCCGAAATCGACGGACCACAGGCCGGTCTCGACGCGCTCGGCCGAGTCGGCGACGCCGTCCGTTTCCAGCCAGCCTGGGCGACCCGCGCACATCTCCTCGCCCAGCTCGGACAAGCGGATGCCGCAGCCGCGGCCTACGCGAAGGCGATCAGTCTCACGACCGATGCCGCCTCCCGCGAGTTCCTCCAGCGCAGAGCTGGAGCGGCACAGGACGCGCACCCGGAAGGTCGTTGATCCAAACGCCGATCCGGACGAGGTCGATAACGTTCAACCGCTCCACTAGACTCCAGCAACACGAACGGCACCGGCGCTGGAAGGATGATCATGGTCCCCGACATCAACTACTGGGCGGTGATCCTGGCCACTCTTTCGACCATGATCGTCGGCTCGATCTGGTACACCCCGAAGGTCTTCGGCAACTATTGGATGAAGGCCTCTGGCGTCACGCCCTCCGGCAACGCGAGGGATGCCGTTCTGCCGATCGTCACGACGGTGATCGTGAGCTTCATCACGGCATGGGTGCTCGCGGGAGCCACCTTCATCGCCTGGAAGTTCTACGACGGCGGCTTCCTCGGCAATGCACTCATCACGGGCGTCGTGCTCTGGGCAGGCTTCACCGCGGCGCGCTTCATCACCCATGACGCTTTCGACAGGCGTCCCAACGGCCTCACCGTGCTCAACATCGCGCACGAACTCGTCACCGTGCTCGTGATGTCGGTGATCATCGGAGTCTGGCCGCCCGCGGGAGTCTGAGCGGAGCGCGCGCCACGCTAGGCGTGCGCCGCACCGCCCTGGACCACCCAGCAGTCGACCTCCCGGTCACCGCCGTCCCAGGTGTCCTGCGACGGGTTATATGCGAACCAGCCCTCAGGATCAGTGCCGCAGGTCGTGTCGATAAAGGCCTGGATGGTGGCGTCGTCGGGATAGGTCGCCGTGGAGTCCCCCGGCAGGAAGTCGTAGTTTCCCTGTCGCCACTGCGGTTCCCCGGTGCAATCGGCGTAGGTCGCGCCGGGTGCGTCGAGCGGTCCCGCTGTGGCGGAGGGGTCCTTGGTGTCGATGCAGAGTTCGAGCTTCTCCGGCGTCTTCTCATCGACGGCTATGAGGGTGCGGATGCTCGCAGGCAACCGCGCGAGCCGCGGCGCTGCGAGGGTGCTGCCGATCTGGATAAGCGAGATATCGCATCGCACCCAGCGGGCACCCTTGTCCCAGGCGGCGAGCGATGGCAGGTAGTACCCGACGTAGAGGAGGTGCTGCTTGTCGTCAAGGGTGGGGAAGATGTCGCCGATACGGTTCCAGCAGGTCTCCCATGCGGCATCCGCGATGTCGGTGCGCATCTGACCGTCGGTGCCCGGTTCCTGCCAGCTGCCGCTGAATTCGTGATCGATAGGCGGGACGTCATAGGTATACGACTCGTGCGACGATGTGCACTGAACGGGCAGGCCGTGGCTCCATGTCGCGGCCTGTTCGGCGATTGCATAGGTGCTTTGCCAGCACTCACCGACGGCCGGAGTGAGGGATGATCCCTCCAAGGCGTGGCCGATCGTCGACACGACCTGGCGCACGCCGGAACAGCCGCTGAGGGCGACGGCAACAGCTGCCGCTACCACGGTGATGACAAGCACACGCCTGTGTCGGATCCACGGCATGCTCGACCTCTCCCCGACGGCATCGGGTCCGTCGAATGCAGGCTAGTGCATCGGCGGGGGCTTTCGAGGATGAGTCAAAAAATCGAGGTATATGCTGGCGCTGTGTCTGCCAAGCCGGACGCCTACCGCGCGCCTCTCGAGAGGGCGCGAGAGCACTCGATGGAGTGGCTCGCGTCCATTCCGACGCGGCCTGTTCCACCGCAGGTCGGCGCAGACAAGCTCGCCGCCCAGTTCTCGGTTCCCCTCCCAGAACAGCCCACCGACCCTGCGGAAGTGATCGACGAGTTGGCGAGGCTCGCCGAACCGGGGCTGATGGCGATGCCGTCCGGCCGGTTCTTCGGCTGGGTGATCGGCGGCGCGCTTCCCGCCGCACTGGCAGCGGACTGGCTGATCAGCGCGTGGGACCAGAACGCCGGCATGCGTTACGCGACTCCGGCAGCTGCGGCCATCGAAGAGGCCGCAGGAGCGTGGCTGCTCGACCTGCTCGGACTCCCGGCCGGCTCCGACGTCGGTTACACCACGGGCGCCACGATGGCGAATTTCGTCGGCCTCGCGGCAGGCCGCAAGAATGTTCTCGACCATGTGGGCTGGGACCTCAATACGGACGGCCTGACCGGGGCACCACGTATCAGGGTGTTCGCCGGAGCGGAGCGACACGCATCCGTCGACCTCGCCCTCCGCTACCTCGGACTGGGCGCGGCAGTGCTCGTCGAGGCCGACCACGAGGGGCGAATCCGACCAGATGCGCTGGCCGAGGCAATGCGACGCAGCCAGGGCCCGGCGATCGTCTGCCTGCAGGCAGGCAACCTCCATTCCGGAGCTTTCGATCCCATGCGCGAAGCGATCGCCATCGCCCATCGACACAACGCCTGGGTTCACGTCGACGGCGCCTTCGGACTGTGGGCCGCGGCCAGCCCGCTGTATCGCGATCGCCTGGACGGTCTCGAGACAGCCGACTCCTGGGCGACGGATGCGCATAAGACGCTCAATGTTCCCTACGACTGCGGAATCGCGATCGTCGCCAAGCCCGAAGCTCTTCGATCGGCCTTCGGCGTTCAGACGAGCTATCTCATCCAGGACGAGCACGGGCCGGGCGACCCATTCGAGAAGGTCCCTGAAATGTCCCGGCGTGCGCGTGGGATTCCGGTGTGGGCGGCGCTGCGGTCGCTTGGACGATCCGGCACCGCGACGCTCATCGAGGGTCTGGCCGGCAACGCCCTCGCCCTGGCCAAGGGGCTCGCGGGCCTGCCAGGGGTCGAGGTGCTCAATGATGTCGTCTTCACGCAGGTGAGCCTGAGTTTCGGCGACGACGAGAGAACCCGGCGGGTCACGCAGAGATTGATCGAAGACGGAACCGTCTGGATGTCCGGCTCCCGCTGGCACGACCGCGACATCCTGCGCATCTCGGTGAGCAATTGGTCGACGGATGCGGAGGACGTGGCGGAGGCGATAGCGGCGGTCGAGCGCGCGATGGCAGCACGTGGGACCTCGTGATCACCAAGCAGCAGGCGGCGGCGGCACCACGACCGGCGGACGATCATCGCAGGTGATGGTGTTCGGCAGCTCCCATGCGGCGAGCCAGGGACCGGTGGTGCCGCCCCCGTCGTTGCCGCCGAGATCCGTCAACGAGAACTCCGAGCCCGCTGAAGTGAAATGGAACGATCCACAGTTGTTGACTCCCACGGCGCCGACATTGCGGGCATCCACGTTCTGGAAGGATGCGGAACCTGCGGAGCGGGCGCTGACCACGGAGGTGCCCGTGCCGTCGACCTTCACGTCCGCGAAGTGGACGTTGGTGATCGAATACAGGTCCTTCACCGGGAAATCG
>JAODMW010000265.1 GCA_025464815.1 Microbacteriaceae bacterium
CATGCTGCGCACGACGGCAGGTCTGAGTCTCGGCACCCTGTCCGCCCTGTCGAGCGTCGTGAAATTCGGTCCCCTCCGGCTCAGCGAACTCGCTCAGCGGGAAGGAATTGCGGCGGCGACCATCACGAGGATCGTCGCCCACCTCGAGTCGCGCGGCCTCGTGGCCCGCGAGGTCGATCCGACCGACGGCCGTGCCTTTGCGATCGAAGCCACCGCGGAAGGCATCGCCTACATCCTTCGGGCGCGGTCCGATCGCGCCGATGTCATTGCGAAGCTCCTCGAGACGGTCGACGAGGCGAACCTGGATGTCCTGGAACGGGCGCTCCCGGTGCTCGAGTCCCTGATCATTCAGGCCCAGTACGGCGTAGAGGCGCGCCCCTAGCCCTGCGTCCTGTCGCGCCGCGCCTCCAGCGCGTCGAGCATCGGCAGCTGGCCCTTCACGACCTTGCTGCGTGCTTCCACCAGAGAGAACCATCGAGCATCGTCGATCTCCGGGAATCGCTCCATCAGCCCAGAGCGGGGCGGCCACTCCAACTCGAAGCTGTTGCTCGACACCGCCTCGATCGTGAAATCGGTTTCTGCGACGAAGACGGTCACGACCTTGCCCGACGACTGCCTGAAGTCGCCAAGGTGCGTGTAGTCGGCATCCGGCGGTGGCGTGCCGATCTCCTCAGTGAACTCGCGGAACGCCGCGGCGAGGTCACCCTCGCCCGGGACGGGCTCCCCTTTGGGCACGGACCAGGCCCCGGCATCCTTGTTCGCCCAGAACGGGCCGCCCATGTGGGCGATCCAGACCGAGACCGAGGAATCGGTCTCGGTCCGGTAGAGCAGGATCCCGCAGCTTCGTACCACTGTCAGATGCCGAAGATCGTGCGATCCAGGTAGTCGTTGCGGAACTTGCCATTCGGGTCGAGGCGCGCGGCCAACCGGCGGAACTCCGGAAGCTTCGGATACAGCTCGGAGAGGCGGGCCGCATCCGTCGTGAAGAGCTTGCCCCAGTGCGGTCGCGCGTCGAATGGCGCAAGGGCCGCTTCCATCACAGGCAGCAGATCGAGCACGGCCTCATCCTGTTTCCAGGTGAAGTGGAGGCCGACGGTGTCGCGACCATAGGCCGGGCTGAGCCACAGCCGATCGGCCTTCATCGTGCGGATCTCGCTGACGAGAAGGTGTGGTGACAGCCGCGGCCCGAGAGCGTGCATCGCGTCGATCGCGCCCAATGCGTGCTCGCGGGGCACCATGTATTCGGACTGCAGCTCCTCGCCAGCGCTCGGCGTGAACTCGAGCTTGAAGTGCGCCAGACGGTTCCACCACGGACCGGGAACCCCGCCCTGTTCCGTGCTGTTCATGCTCGGGCCATCCGGCAGCGGATGCAGGTTGCGTGTTGCCTTGATGGCACCGAACAGCTCTGGCCGCCGTGCAGCCGTGGTGTCGCCATCCATGCGGCTCTTGAGCCACACCAGGGTCGCACCGACATCGCCCCAGTTGCCGAACATGCTCACGCTGTAGGCGCTCGAGGTCAGTTGGTCGAAGTGCTCGTGCAACTGCGGCCAGCCGAGGCCGGTGAAGACATCCTGTCGCACCTCGAAGGCCGGCTCGATGTCCAGGGTCACCCGCGTGACGACGCCGAGCGCGCCGACGGAGACCACCATCCCCTCGAACTCCGGGTCGCCACGCTCGACCCTCGTGATGTGGCCGTCCGCCGCGACGAACTCGAGCCCGGCGACGACCGCCGCGAGGGTGAGGTTGCCGTCGCCGGAGCCATGCGTTCCGGTGGCGATAGCCCCGGCCACGGAGATGTGCGGAAGGGACGCGAGGTTGTGGATGGCCCAACCTGCGTCGTTCAGACGCTCGACGAACTCGCCGTATCGCGCGCCCGCACTCACGGTCGCCGTGTGCGCGGATTCGTCGATCGTCAGTTCGGCGGGAAGGTTCTCAAGCGAGACCTGGATGCCGGGGGAGTCGGCCACATCGTTGAAGGAATGCCGACTGCCAAGCGCCTTGACTCGGTCGGCGCCCGCAATGACATCCTGGAGTTCTTCGACGGATGCGGGCTTCACCAGGTCTTCCGCACGATAGACATAGTTGCCGGCCCAGTTCGCTGAAGTCATGGTCACAGTCTAGGAAGAGCGCCGCAGGAAGGATGATCGATGCCCGGATATTCGCAGAGCTCACAGGCCCGCAAGCTCGGGCTCACACCCGGGATGAGGATCTCGATCCTCGACGCTCCCGCACACTGGTCGCTCGACGATCCGCCAGAACTGGAGGTGGTCGGGGAGGACGTTCCCGCAGACATCGTGCTGGTCTTTCTCCGCGAAGCCGCATCCGTCGACGAGCGACTGCTCGCACTCGGCCGTCGCATCCATCCCGCAGGAGCGCTCTGGGTGGCTTGGCCGCGCAAAGCCGCGGGGCATGTCAGCGACGTGACCGAGAATCTCATCCGGGATTCGGTTCTGCCGCACGGTCTCGTCGACGTGAAGGTCGCCGCGATCGACGAAGACTGGTCAGGCCTCAAGGTGGTCTGGAGGCTGAGTTCGCGGGGCGGACGTTAGGGTGTCGACCCGGGTCCAGACGAGGCGAGCCCGGACTGGGTCGATCGCGCACGTTTGCGGCTGCGTCGCACGACCAGGATCACGACGAGCGCGATCACCCCGAAGAAGATGATCCAGGGCAGAGCTACCCCGAGCACGACGACCAGTCCGGCGAAGAAGGCGACGAAGGTATTCCACCCCGTGAGAAAGCCGGAGAGGAAGGTGTCTGGCACATGGGCCGGGGCGCTGGCCTTCGAACCGAGATTGAGGGTGATGGTGGAGAGGTCGACCTGGTCGACGATCGACCGTTTTTCGGCTTCGAGGCTCTCGAGATCGGACTGGCGCTGAGAGAGCGCTGATTCGATCGTGATGAGATCCGCCGTGGTTGTGGCCTTCGACATGAGGGCGATGAGGCGATCGACCGAGGCGTGAAGGGCGGTGATGCGCGCATCCAGATCCTGCGAGTGCGCGGTCACGTCCTGTTTCGAGATCGAGACGTCTTCGACGGTTCCGAGTTTCTCGAGTGCGTCGAGGGTCACGGTGAGTTTCGCGGAGGGGATGCGCACGGTCAACTGGGCGCTGCCCTGGTCGCCGTCGACCGGTGCTTTCTCGATCCGCCCGTCGACACGTCCGCCCGCGCTCTCGACGATCCGCACGGCGTCGTCGGCTGCCGCGGCGGGTTCGTCGACGGTGATCGTCGCGGAGCCGGTTGTGATGACCTGCCGGCTGTCCGCGGCCTGGGATGCCGAGCTGTCGGAGGTTCCCGACTTCGACGGGCCGGCAGGAGCGACGGCGGAAGACCCGCCACTCGAGTTGCTGGCACTCGGCTGGGATGTGCATCCGACGAGCGTCAGCGCGCACAAAACCAGCGCTGCGGGAACAAGTAATCGCCTCATAGCCTCACGCTACGAGCGCGCAAAGGCGAGCGCTACCCAACGTTCCTCGCCATTCAGTCGTCACGCCGATCCCGCTTCTGGGAGAACTCTGGCAATCGGCGACGAGAGGGTATGCCAGCTGTGGACGGCGGACTATCGTCCGGGGCAACGATTGAAGGAGGAATCATGGGTGTGTTCGACGATGCAAAGGACGCGGCGGAAGCGACCGGTGAGAAGGTCGGCGACTGGGCCGAGGACACCAAAGATCGCATAGGCGACAAGGTGGACGAGGTCAAAGCCGACACGAACGTCAAGCGGGCCGAGTCGGAGCGCGATGCCACGAAAGCGAAGAACGATTACAAGGAAGGTCTTCGCGACTGACCCTAGGCTGGACGGATGAAAACTCGCACTCTCGGCCGTACGGGCCGCACGGTTTCGGTCATCGGTCTCGGCACCTGGCAGTTCGGCGC
The DNA here is from genome assembly GCA_025464815.1 of Microbacteriaceae bacterium. Taxonomy (GTDB): domain Bacteria; phylum Actinomycetota; class Actinomycetes; order Actinomycetales; family Microbacteriaceae; genus Lacisediminihabitans. The sequence goes on from JAODMW010000265.1 coordinate 3,874, forward strand.
GGACTGGGGGGACGTGAGCGAGAAGGATGCCCGCACCGTTCTCGAGGCTTCGGCGGCAGCGGGGGTCACGTTCTTCGATACCGCGGACGTCTACGGTGACGGACGCAGCGAACGGATCATCGGCGATTATCTCGCCGACAATCCCGGCCACGGGATCACGGTGGCGACGAAGATGGGCCGGCGGGAGCAACAGGATGCGGCGAACTTCACGCTGGCGAAGTTCCGCGAATGGACCGATCGCTCGCGCACCAACCTCCGAGTCGACACCCTCGACCTCGTGCAGTTGCACTGCCCGCCGACATCCGTCTTCTCCTCGGATGCCGTCTATGACGCCCTCGACACTCTCGTCGCCGAGCAGGCGATCGCCGACTACGGCGTGAGCGTCGAGACCGCGGATGAAGCTCTCACCGCGATCGCACGACCGGGGGTGGCGACGGTGCAGATCATCCTCAATGCGTTCCGACTGAAGCCCCTCGACGCCGTGCTGCCCGCCGCGCTCGCCGCCGGAGTCGGAATCATCGCACGCGTGCCGCTCGCATCCGGTCTCCTCAGCGGTCGCTACACCGCAGCAACGACCTTCGCCGCTGACGATCACCGCACGTACAACCGCGACGGCTCCTCCTTCGACGTCGGCGAGACCTTCTCCGGCGTCGACTTCGAGCAGGGCGTTCTGGCCGCGCAGGAATTCGCCGCATTGCTCGCCGCGGAGCCGGCCGCCGCGGGCCTCACCACGGCGCAGGCGGCGCTGGCCTGGGTCGCCCAGCTCGATGGCGTGAGTTCGGTCATCCCCGGTGCCCGCAACGTCGGGCAGGCGGAGGGCAATGCGGCCGCGGGCTCTGCGCCGCAACTCAGCCCCGCGTTCACGGCCGCAGTGACCGATATCTACGACCGCTACTTCCGCCAAGCGGTACACACACGATGGTGAGGCGGTAACTAGGTCTACAGGCGCGATCCACTCAGTGCTCGTCGGGATTCATTCCCGTGCGCACGCCGCTCTCCAGGGAATCGATCGCAGCGATGTCGTCGGCGTCCAGCTCGAAGTCGAAGACGTCGATGTTCTGTCGGATACGTTCTGCGGTCACGGATTTCGGAATGACCACAGTGCCCGACTGGAGATGCCAGCGAATCACGACCTGCGCGGGCGACCTGTCATGCCTGGCCGCGATCGCATCCAGGACCGGGTCGCCGATCACGCGGCCGCGGGCGAGCGGCGACCAGGCTTCGGTGAGGATGCCGCGGCTCGCGTCGAACGCGCGCAGCTCCCGCTGTGGCAGCCACGGGTGCAGTTCGACCTGGTTGATGGCCGGGACCACATCGGTCTCGGCCAGTAGTCGCTCGATGTGGTGGATGGCGAAGTTGGAGACGCCGATGGATCGGGCCCGTCCATCGGCCGCGAGGGTCTCGAGGGCGCGCCAGGTCTCCACATAGAGGTTCCTCGAGGGGACCGGCCAATGGATGAGATAGAGGTCGACGTACTCGAAGCCGAGCCGCTCGAGGCTGGCGTCGAAGGCACGCAGGGTGGCGTCGTAACCGTGATCGTCATCCCAGACCTTGGTGGTGACGAAGACCTCCTCACGGGGGATGCCCGAGGCACGGACACCGTCGCCGACTCCGCGCTCGTTACCGTAGAGCTTCGCGGTGTCGACGTGGCGGTAGCCGGCATCGATCGCCGTCTCGACCACCCTCGCTGCTTCGGCATCCGCCACCTTGTAGACGCCGAGACCGAGTTGCGGAATCCCGCGGCCGTCATTGAGGCGCAGGACGGGCGAGGGCGCGTTACTGCTCATTTCTCCATTATGAGGAATGGGGCCTGCCGGATGGCGGTTGTTTGGGGAAGTCGCCGTCGTAATGAAAGCAGGAGAAGCATGTCCACCCTCATGATCGTTGTCGCGAGTGTCCGCCCCGGCCGGATCGGCCTGCCGATCGCCGAATGGGTACGCGAGGGTGCCGAGGCACACGGCGGATTCGAGATCGACTTCGCCGATCTCGCCGAGATCGGGCTTCCCTTCATGGATGAACCGAAACATCCGCGCCTTCGCCAGTACACCAAGCAGCACACGATCGACTGGAGCGCGAGGGTGGATGCCGCGGACGCCTTCATCTTCGTGACCCCCGAGTACAACCACAGCTTCTCCCCGGCCCTCAAGAACGCGCTCGACTTCCTGATCCAGGAGTGGTGGCGCAAGCCGGCCGCGCTCGTGAGCTACGGCGGGATCTCCGGTGGTTCGCGCGGTGTGACGGCGATCGAACCCGTGCTGGCCGGGCTCGGTCTGGTGCGCGTGGGCGCGGAAGTGGAGATCCCCTTCGCCGCCCGACTCGTGACCGACGGGGTGTTCCACCCTGAGGAGAAGGACATCGCGGTCCTCGGCAAGCTGCTCGACGAGACCGCCATCCTCGCCGAGGGGCTCAAGCCGCTGCGCTGAGTCCGCGGCCAGGTTCGAGTACGTGACTACCGGGTGCAGACGCCGCCGGACGAGCCTCAGCTCGGCTGCACAGGCACCGGTTCGGTGTCCGGGATCGGGCTCGCGTCACGGCCGCGGAGGTCGGGGTGCGCCCGCCGGAAGATCGTGGGGATGAGGAATCCGAGGGCTGCGAAGCCGACCGCGATCCAAAACGCGCCAGGCGCATCGAAACGGTCGATGAGGAACCCGGCGAGGGCGGAGCCGATCGCCGCGCCGATGAGCTGGCCGGTGCCGACCCACCCATAGGCCTCGGCGGTCTCGCTGAACCGCACGCTCGACGACACGATCGCGAACATGACCGCGAGTGCCGGCGCGATGCCGATCCCCGCGATCAGCAGGGTGACCGCGAGCCACCAGAAGTTGAGGGACACCGCCGCGAGCGCCATTCCGACGAAGATCGCGAACAGCCGCCTGGCCAGCGCCCAGGGCCCGATCGGCAGGTGGCCGAGGGACAGGCCGCCGATGAGCGATCCGACGGCGAAGAGGCCGAGCACGATTCCGGATTGCGGTCCGCTGTCGCCGAAGGTCGCGACCACGCCTGCCTCGATCGCGGCGCACGCGGCGACCAGCAGGAATCCCGTGACGGTGGCGAGCAGTACGGCGGGTTTCGCGAGCACGACGCCGAGATTGCGGCGACTGCGCGGGATGCGCACACGGCCGACCTCAGGCGAAGAGACGAACCACACGCCACCGCCGATCAGGAAGGCGAGGGCCACCAGGATCGCCAGTACGGTGCTGATCTGGATCGCGATGAAGGTCGTGATGACCGGGCCGACAACCCAGATGATCTCCTGCGCGGAAGCGTCGAGCGAGAACAACGGAGTCAACTGGCGTGAGTTCACCATCTTGGGGTAGATGGTGCGGACCGCGGGTTGGACGGGCGGAGTGCTCAGGCCGCCGATGAATCCGATCGCCATATAGAGGGGGATGGGAAGCGCGGGGGCGAGCGCTATCGTCCCGACGGCCATCCCGCTCACGGCCATCGTGAGGACGAGCACGCGGCGCATCCCCCAGACGCCCATCCAGCGACTCGTGAGCGGGCCGGCGATGGCCGTTCCGATGCTCGTGGCGGCGAGCACGAGGCCGGCTGCACCGTAGGAATGCGAGATGTGTTCGATGTGCAGCAGATAGGCCAGAGAGAGCATCCCGTTGGGAAAGCGGGCCACGAGCTGGGCCGACATGATGCGCGCGACGCCTCGCGTTTTCAGAAGGCTCAGGTAGGTGCTCACAACGGTGCAAGCCTATCGGGCGGCCCCCTATTCCCGAGGGCGGATCCGGCGGTGGCGAAAGCCATGCGCGATGCACGCGCGATTCACCGGTTCCGCTCAGTTCCCGTCGAATAGAGTGCTTGCGCGACCCGGGTAGAGGAGAACCACTGGAGATGACGATGCGCGAACAACACCGCGGCGGTAGGCGTGCGCGCATCCTGCCGCTACGCCACGGCAGGCTGCAGTCGGTTCATCCGCTGCTCGCTCTGCTCAAGTTCGTCGGCATCTCCCTCGCTGTCGTGGCCGTTTCCGCCACCTCCATCGCGGGGATCGCGGTGTGGGACGTCGCATCGAGCATCAAGCCGGGTATCCACCTTGCGGCGCTTCCCGGGCAGACGAATACGCCGCCGCCCGGGATCGGGGCGATCGAGGGCGGGGTCAACCTGCTGCTCGCCGGAACCGATACGCGCACGGGGCAGGGCAGCTCGTTTTCGTCGAAGGCCGACCTCGCGGGCAGTTCAGGTGCTGGCAACAACGACGTGACGATGCTGCTCCACATCTCCGCGGACCACAAGAGCGCCACGGTTGTGAGCTTTCCCCGCGACCTCATGGTGCCGGTGCCCACCTGCCCGCGACCGAGCGGCGGCAGCTACCCGGCGCTCAGCAGGGCCATATTCAATTCGACGCTCGCGCGCGGCGGTCTCTCCTGTGTCGTGCTGACCGTCGAGAAGATGACCGGACTGCAGATCCCCTACGCGGCCATGATCAGTTTCGACGGCGTGATCGCGATGTCGGATGCCATCGGCGGCGTGGATGTGTGCGTCGCGACCGCGATCAAAGATCCATACACCGGCCTGAACCTCGCGGCGGGAACCCAGAATATCGTCGGCTCGACCGCCCTCGCCTTTCTGCGAACCAGGCACGGCGTCGCCGACGGCAGCGACCTCGGCCGCATCAGCAACCAGCAGGTCTTCATGTCGGCCCTGGCCCGCAAGGTGACCTCGGGCGGTGTGCTCGGGAATCCGATCCAGCTCTACTCCCTCGCCAAGGCGGCCACCAGCAGCATGCAGCTTTCCGACACGCTGACGAACCCCTCCACGATGGTGGAGATCGGCCTCGCTCTCAAGAGCATCGGCCTCGGCAACATGGTCTTCCTGCAGTATCCGACCGCATCCGATCCGGCGGACCCCAACCGCGTGGTGCCGATCACCTCGGCGACCACGGTGCTCAACGCGGCTCTCGTGGCAGACCAGCCGATCCAGCTGAGTGGCAAGGTCGGCCGGGCCGCTGTCGCGGACCCCAATGCGGTCGCGCCCCCGACGACACCGGCGCCATCGGGTTCACCCGGTGCCACCGGTACCCCGGCCGCGCCGCCGGCTGCCGCCGCCGTCGTGCTGCCCTCGAGCATCACGGGCCAGACGGCAGCACAGCAGACCTGTACCAAGGGCAACAACTAGCCGTCGCCTGGTTGATATCCGCCCTCCACAGGCTGTGCAAAACCCCCACAACTTATGCACACCTGTGGATGACACGCCCACTACATATGGGGTTACCCTGATGTCGGTTGCCCGCTATATAGTGGTGGAACTGCGGAACAGCAACTCCTGGATCTCCCCTCGCGGCCGGTCCAGCCTGATGCATTCTGCAGATAATTTCGGACTTCGTCGGAAGTCATCAGGGGACAGAAAACCGCTGGTCGGGGCTGGTTTTCAGCAGAGGCGTTTTTTGTAGACGCATAAGGAGCAGACGTGGCAATCACCGTAGTCAAGCGCAATGGACAGCGCGAGCCGTACGATGCCAACAAGATCAACCTCGCCATCGAGCACGCGAGTGTCGGCCTGGACGACAACATCACCTGGGTCACCCAGATCGCGAGCGAACTCGAGCTCACCCTCTTCGACGGCATCACGACGCAGCAGCTCGACGAGGCAGTCATCCAGGTGGCCCTGCAGAACGTCAAAGATGACCCCGCCTTCGACACCGTCGCTGCTCGACTTCTGCTGAAGACGATCTACAAGCGCGTGCTCGGCGACTACAGCACCGACGAGCAGCTCATTCAGCTGCACCGCGAGCACTTCGCTGCCAACATCGCCCGCGGTGTCGACGAGGGGCTGCTCGACACCCGCCTCACCGAGCTGTTCGACCTCGAGACCCTGGCGGCGGCGCTCGAGCCGAACCACGACCAGTTGCTCAAGTACATCGGTCTCGTAACCCTCAACAACCGCTACGGCATCAAGGGTCGCAACGGCGACGCGCTCGAGGTTCCCCAGTACTTCTGGATGCGCATCGCCATGGGCCTCTCGCTCAACGAGGCCGACCCGACCGCGCACGCGATCCAGTTCTACAACAAGATGTCCAAGCTCGAGTACATCGCAGCCGGGTCGACGCTGGTCAACGCCGGCACCGTCTACCCTCAGCTCGCGAACTGCTTCGTCATGGAGATGCAGGATGACATGGAGCACATCGCCAAGACGACGCGCGACGTGATGTGGCTCACCAAGGGCACCGGTGGAATCGGCCTCTCGGTCACGAAGCTGCGTGCGCAGGGCTCGCCCATCCGCTCGAACAACACCACTTCGACGGGCCCGATCCCCTTCATGCACACGATCGACTCGATCCTGCGTGCGGTCAGCCGCGGCGGCAAGAAGTTCGGCGCCCTCTGCTTCTACATGGAGAACTGGCACCTCGACTTCCCCGAGTTCCTCGATCTGCGTCAGAACTCAGGCGACCCGTACCGCCGCACGCGCACCGCCAACACCGCGGTGTGGATCAGCGACGAGTTCATGAAGCGCGTGCAGAACGACGACGACTGGTACCTCTTCGACCCGCTCGAGGTGCAGGACCTCAACGAGCTCTACGGGAAGGCATTCTCCGCCCGTTACAACGAGTATGTTGCCAAGGCCGAGGCCGGCCAGATGCGCATGTTCAAGAAGATCGGTGCACGCGAGCAGTTCAAGTCGATCCTCATCTCCCTCCAGACCACGAGCCACCCGTGGCTCACCTGGAAGGACACGATCAACAACCGTGCGCTCAACAACAACACGGGTACGATCCACCTCTCCAACCTCTGCACGGAGATCACGCTGCCGCAGGACGAGGACAACGTCTCCGTGTGCAACCTCGCGTCGATCAACCTGTCACAGCACCTCGACGATGCGGGCAAGCTCGACTTCCGCAAGGTGGAGGAGAGCGCGCGCCTCGCGGTTCGCCAGCTGGACAACCTCATCGA
>JAODMW010000023.1 GCA_025464815.1 Microbacteriaceae bacterium
CAGATGCCGCAGGCGAGTTCAACTCGAACGACGACAGGTTAGGAAAGTGGGGCTTCGCGGGATACGTCGCCCACCACATCTCAAAACCCACCATCGCAGCCGTCAACGGCTTCGCTCTTGGTGGGGGGACTGAACTGGTGCTTCAAAGCGACCTCGCAATTGCCGCAGACACCGCCACGTTCGGGCTTCCCGAGGTAACCCGCGGCATCTATGCGGGCGCTGGCGGAGCGTTCCGACTGCCGCGCGCTATCCCGCAAAAGATTGCGATGGAAGCAATTCTCACCGGACGACCCATCCCTGCGGCCAAAGCCGCCGAGCTTGGCCTCGTCAACCAGGTCGTGCCGTCCGATGAGTTGCTGCCTGCGGCGTTCGCTCTCGCCGAAGCCATCTGCCAGAACGCCCCACTGGCGGTTCAAGCCAGCAAACGTATTGCGCGTGAAATCGCCGACGGCACGGTCGAACGCGAGAAGGCCGACTGGGCGCGCTCAAACAGCGAGCGAGCCGGTCTGATGGCAAGCGCCGACGCCGGCGAAGGCATGCGAGCATTCGCTGAGAAACGCGCACCACAGTGGACGGGACGCTGAACATGACAGTGCTCACTCCAGCGATCACCGGTCTCGGCATGACGGCGATGGGGAAGGTCTATGGCAAGAGTGCGCCCCAGTTCGCCGCGGAGGCTGTCACACTCGCCGCGGCAGATGCGGGAATCCCGCTCGCGGCAATTGACGGCCTGCTGACGTCCGGTGGTATCCGAAACGATGTAGGACTCGACCTTCAGAAACGACTGGGCCTCGGCGACCTGAGACTGCTGACCCAGATGCAGGGATACGGGTCCACCGCCGGCCAGATGGTTCAATACGCGTCCATGGCCGTGCAGTCGGGCATGGTCGACACCGTCGCGTGCGTGTGGGCCGACGCTCCGCTGAGGGAAGACAGAGGCGGCGGCGACGCGTACCGTGAAGCAACATCGACCCCGACAGGATTCGCGGGTCTTCTCGCGTCGAGCTCGATCTATAGCGCGAACACCATGTATGCCCTTGCTGCCAGGCGGCACATGCTGAAGTACGGCACGACAAGTGATCAGCTCGGGCACTTGGCTGTAGCCCAGCGCGACTGGGCGGGGATGAATCCCCTTGCGCAGCTTCGGAATCCGCTGACGCTCGATGAGTACCACGCCTCGCGGTACGTCGCTGAGCCGTTCCATCTCTTCGACTGCTGTCTGGTCTCCAATGGCGGCATCGCCGTCATCGTCACTTCCCTCGACCGTGCTCGAGACCTCAGACAGCCACCCGTGAAAGTCCTGGGCTGGGGACAGTCACATCCCGGCCACTCGATGCAACGCACCCATGATTTCGGTCTCGTCACAGGAGCCGCAACCTCGGGGCCGGCTGCGCTGGCGATGGCCGGAACCACGCTCGCGGAGATCGACGTGGTCGAGTTGTACGACTGCTACACCTACACGGCGATGGTTTCCCTCGAGGACTATGGCTTCTGCGAAAAAGGCGAAGGCGGTGCATTCATTGCTCAACCTGGAAATCTCGGACCAACCGGAAAGTACAAAGTGAACACCGGGGGCGGGCAATTGTCGTCTTACTACATGTGGGGAATGACCCCACTGTCGGAAGCGATCATCCAGACGCGCGGCCAGGCGGGCGAACGCCAAGTCGAGAAGCACGACCGCGTACTTGTTTCGGGAAACGGCGGCATCCTCGACCATCACTCGACCATCGTTCTCGGAACGGTTTAGGAGATCACCAATGCCGCTCTTCCCAGTCCGGCGCGACGCCGACTCGGCAGCCTTCTTTGATGGCACCGCAAGAGACCAGTTCCTCCTCATTCGCGACAAAGTCACCGGCGAGTACTTCGATCCCACGGCCGACACCAGCGTCGATCCGGGCCGCTTCGAGCTTGTCCCCGCTGCTGGCACCGGAACCGTCGTGAGCTGGTCCGTCGTCCACGGCAAGGACGCCGAGGGCCCCACCCGCACCGTCGTCGGCATCGTTCAGCTCGACGAAGGCCCGTGGTGGTGGGGGGAATTCACGGACGTCGATCCTGCCCAGGACATCGCCGCCGCGTCAGTCACAATCGCGTTCGTGAACTCGGGGGACGGAGACCGCGACGAACGAGTCCCACAGTTCCGCCTCATCCAATCGGCAGCCGGTTCGCTCACCCCGTTCTCGTAGGGCGATGTGAAGTCCGCCGGACAGGAATCCTTATGACATTGGCACATCCCCCGTTGGCCGAAACGGTTAGTGCGACAGCAGAAGCGACTCTGACAACCTCCCACCCAGTGCGCACGTGCACCTTAACCCGCAGGAAGCCGTAATCATGAACCTGACCAGAGACGTCCAGACCGAATCGCTGTGGCTAGACCCTACGAGCGATGAACTCCGAGCAGCGCTCGATCGCCAGATTGCTGCCTTTCGACTCGAAGGGCCGCCCTCGGCGGAGACGCGACGTGATCGCATCGCCCGCTTCGCGCTAGCCGTGCTTGAGCACGCTGACGAACTGACCGCGGCGCTCGCCGCTGATTTTGGCAGCCGCCCGGAGCATTTCAGCCTGCTTGCTGAGCTCTCCGTCGATGGGTTCACTGATCACGTGCTAGACAGCCTCGATTCCTGGATGACCGATGAACTCGTTCCTGAAGGCGCGGCCATGGGGCTACCGACTTTCATCGAGAGCCACCCCAAGGGTGTCGTCGGAATCATCGGGCCGTGGAATTTTCCCGTTGGCCTGGTAGTGCAACCGGCAGTCGAAGCCCTCGCCGCGGGTAACCGCCTGATGATCAAGTTCTCTGAGATCCCAGAACGCACTGCAGAGGTCTTCGCCCGAGCCGTGGCGAGCCGGATGACTCCTGAAGAGGTTCTCGTGGTTCGAGGCGGCCCGCAGACAGCGGCGGCCTTCTCCGCACTTCCATTCGACCACATCTTCTTCACCGGATCGCCCGCCGTGGGCCGACGGGTCGCAGCAGCGGCCGGGGCGAATCTCGTTCCCGTGACGCTCGAGCTCGGCGGGAAGAATCCAGTCGTTGTCCACACAAGCGCAGATCTCACCCAAGCGGCACAACGGATCGCCGGCAACCGAATGATCAACGGCGGTCAGCTCTGCCTCTGCCCCGATTACGTCTTCGTGCCGGCGGACCGTGTCGACGGCTTCGTGGACGCCTATCTGGCCCTCATGGCCCAAACATACCCTGACTACTTTTCGTCGAGCGACGTCGTTTCGTCCATCAATCCGGCCAACTTCAAGCGTGTCACCGCTCTGATCGACGACGCCCGCAGCAAGGGCGCGACCGTCCTGAGGGCCGTCGACCAAGGCGGTGACGACCTCGCACAGTCGACACGGCGCATTCCGCCGACCCTGCTCCTCGGGGTCACCGACGAGATGGCTATTGCGTCGGAGGAGATCTTCGGGCCGGTTATCGTCGTCTATCCGTATGACGACCTCGATGCTGCTCTGGAATACATCGACTCCAGGCCCCTTCCGCTGGTGGCGTATTTCTATGGCGAGGACAACTCCGACTTCCACCAGTTCCTCAAGCGCACGCGCTCAGGTGGAGTCACAAGAAACGACATGGCGCTGCACCTGAGCGTTCACGACGTGCCATTCGGAGGCGTCGGCCAGAGCGGCTCAGGTTCCTACCATGGCAAAGCAGGGTTCGACACGTTCAGCCACCAGAGGGCAGTCACGGCGTCAGCGTGGCCCTTCAGCGCCTCGAGCTTTGTGACGCCGCCCTATCCGGCCGAGGCGCTCTTGACGAGCAAGGCCAAAGTTCGGGCCAGCATCGAGAAATACACCGACCGTGTTAACGGCTGACGTTGCTGACTGCGCCGCTCGTCGGCGCGCGCCTCCCATAGGGCGGACTGTTCAACTAGTTGTTGACAAATTGAGCGATGGTCGTGGGTGACGACGTGGCTGCTGGTCGGCGGTCGGCCAGTGGGAGCTCATCGTCTCCCACAGTTTGCGCCCATACAGCGCCAGGCCCGTCGCCCCGACCCGGTCGGACCACCACTGGAACAA
>JAODMW010000033.1 GCA_025464815.1 Microbacteriaceae bacterium
ATGTTCCAGGTCACCAACTCCAGCGCCTGCAACGGATCGACGGTCTACCAGCTCACCAACCTCGCCAACTACGGATTCGACAACGACACCGACTCGTTCCGCAGCTTCAACAACTGCAGCACCAAACTCTGGGATGGCGCGAACATCAGCGGCACCTCGTACGGCTACTACGTGAACTCGACCTACGTCGGCGACGCGATGGTGAACCGGGCTTCCTCGCTGCAGATCAGGTAGCGGCGGTCGGCCTCAACGCCGCTTTTTCGTTCCCGGCTGTCGGCCCAAACGCCCCCTTTTTTCGCTCCTGGCTGTCGGCCGATCCACACCCGGAATGTCGGTGGTCGGGTGTTGAGTTGGTCCATGGAAACCACGTCAGCCGCTCCGATCGGGGTGGCTGACGGCCGGGATGACCAGTCGGATGCTGGTCCGAATGCTGTGCCGCTGCTGTCGGCCGCGATGTCCGACACTCTTGGTGAACTGATCGACGCCATCGCGGCGAGCGACCGGGTGCTCGCCTCGGTCAGCGCCGCCCGTGCCGAGCTGATCGATCAGGCCCGCCAGTGGAGCGAACTCACGCACGCGGCATCCACACCGACGGGTGGCTGGGATGCGGCCACGGTCGCCCGGCGGGTGCTCGTGACCGAGTTGGCCTGTGCGCTACGGCTGCCAGAACGCACGATCGAGAATCTCATCGAGCAGAGCCGCTCCCTCCTGCACGAACTGCCCGCCACGCTCGAGTCGCTCCGCGCCGGCGAGATCAGTTACCGCCACGCCCAGTCGATGATCGACCACGCCGATTCGCTGCCAGAAGATTCACGGCAGGCCTTCGAACTGGCCGCGCTGCCGTTCGCCAGAAACCTGACCGTCGCGCAGTTCGACCGCAAGGCGCGGGTGCTGCGGGAGCGAGCGCATCCCGAGACGATCGAGGCCCGCCACGAGAGTTGTGTGTCGGATCGTTCCGTCACCCTACAGCCCGCCCGCGACGGCATGGCCTGGCTCAGCGCCTATCTTCCCGCGGCCGAAGCACACGCCATCTACCACCGACTCACGGATGTCGCGCTCACTCTGCAGGGCCCGACCGAGCCGCGAACGCTGACCCAGCTTCGAGCCGACGTGTTCGCCGACCTGCTCATCGACGGAGTCACCGACGACTCTTCCTCCTCGAGTTCCGGCTTTGGCCGGGGCATCCGGGCTCGGGTTCTCGTGACCGTTCCGGTGCTGACGCTGCTCGGAGCCGACGACGAACCGGCCACCCTCGAGGGCTACGGGCCGATCGACATAGACACGGCCCGCCGGCTGGCCGCCAACGCGCCGAGCTTCACACGCATCCTCACCCATCCCGAAACCGGCGCGGTGCTCTCGGTCGGGCGCGACCGTTACGCGGTACCGAGCGATCTGCGCACCTGGCTTCGGGTTCGGGATGGAACCTGCCGCTATCCCGGATGCAGTCGCAGCGCCCACCGGTGCGACATCGACCACACCACGGACTGGCAATACGGCGGCAGCACCAGCCACGACAACCTCGCACACCTGTGTCTCACGCACCACCACCTGAAACATCACACCCAGTGGCAGGTCGAACAAACGGGCGGCGGCACCCTCGAATGGACCGCCCCCAGCGGCCGCCGCTACACGACGCAGCCCGCAACGCATATGGATGCTGCTGCCGAACCGTAGCCTGGGTTCGAGTGAGCTACGTCACAGTGCAGGTCGAAGATCAATTCACCTGACGTCCGGGGGTGCTTCGCGGAGGGCGAAGACCCGCGTTTGTGTTGGATGAAGGCGAGATACCCGCTTGCGCGATGATCGGGCCGTACTATTGCACGAGCCCCTCTTCCGCCGCCCGACGGGCTGCCCTGTGGGGCGAGCACGGTCTAGGTAGTCGCAATCGCACCCGCGAATCAGCTAGCGACTCCTGCTCCACACGTTGAACGGAGCGGCACTTCAGATTGCCCTGGTAGCCGGCAACCCACGAAAATGCCGGCCCCTCCGCAAAGAGTCGAAATTCCGTCGCCAGATCTCGTCGGCCAATTCTCCCTGCGGCAAAAAGCGGAGGTCATGCATCCACTCGCCATTGGCGACAACGTCATCGACCAACCCGACACTCTCAAACGGTGTTGGCCCCCATGCCGTCGGCCCACTTTGGTAGGCCCAATCCGCGATTCGAACGGCGGGAACTACGTTGACGTAGACACCGCGCTGCTCACCGGTAACGATGAGTGCGAGGAGGGGATGCTCGCGATCAATCTGCTCGAACCGCGGTGGACGAGGCCGCGAAATGCTCACGGCTGCGTTCCATGAGACGGATAGATCATCCGGGGACCTTTTCCTCAACTGCACAATCGTCCCGGCAATAGCCACGCAGGCAACCACGACAGCGAGCCAATAATTTTTCGTCAGCAGCATTACACCTAACCATGCTGCCGAAACGAGCCACGCGAATAGGAGGCCACGACGCATCGCGCGCTGAAGGAAGATCCTCATCTCAGACGTCGTCTCGCCTTGGCGTATGACCATGTGGCGGCGCTAACCGCTCCGTAGATCACAAGACTCGACCTTCTCAAGGAATAACCCATGGCTCCCATTCATGAAGCATCAATCTCTTTGGTCCGAATACTCTGGCGGCTCGCGCGGACGAGCCCGCGCGAGAACAATTGGGCCAAGTAAAAAAGCGATTGCTCCGTGATCGGCGATTGCGGACACGAAGTTGGTAACAGCTTCCAGGGTCCCTGGATGTTCGGCCGCGAAATGCTCAGCCAGTCCCCCTTGGCCGAAGATGCGCAGCTCCGCGGGGTCTTCTACGACCAGGGTCAGCGTCATTGCTGAGACGATTCGCGGGACAAAGCGAGTCACCGGCAGCGGACCAGCCACTAGATGAAGCACGTTGACATCCGTCCCGTACTTGGTCGATACGAAATGCTCGACTTCGTTCCTCAGACGCTCAGCATCAGAAACACTCAAGAGTCACCTCGGCGGGGATGATGCCGCCTCCTCAATTGCTTGTGCAGGCCATCCGCGAATCGAGAAACACCACCACTCGGTGGGACATGCCCCCGACCATATATGGACTTGGGACTTGGGTCAGCTCGTTTCGACCACACCGTGCCCTGTCCTTCGAATTGCTAAGACAAAATTCGCGAGCCGTAGCGGCGAGAGTGGCTCGATTCCGGCCCGCCCCATCGGCACAAAACGCATGGCGACTAGGTCACCAACAGTTAGGTAGATTGACTCGCGCGCGAAGGTCCCTTCTTGAACAGTGCTGATTACGGTGGCGTCCGACCCGATCGTAGATTCGGATGTGGGCGAGTCGTAGAACGTCAATCCAGAAGAATTGACCAGAAGTACACCCAAGCGCTGGCTTTCGTCTCCATCGCGCCACATTGCAACGATGGAAGCCACTGCATCTGGATTTTTAATGATCAATCGGCGGCGGAGTTGCCTTGCCCAGCTAGCGCCAAGCCAAGGCAACCCGAGCAGCATTATCAACGCGAAAGCATCGACGAGGTAAATAAACGCCTGCCATATCGGCGCATCAGGAACGCCGCTGAGAAGCTGCGCTCCTGGGATGATAAGCAGGAGAGCAAGAAGCACCCCCGGCAGATGGATCTTCCGTCTGCGACTACCTGACGCCATGACAATTCACCATGAGCCTGATCATACTGATACGAAAAAACTATGAGCGATGTCTGGAACACCGTTACTCCTTCAGAAAACTTGTCGCCCAGAGGAACATCAATTCTTCTCTTTGCGAATACCCGCGTCTCGAGAACATCTTTTCTTCTTCACTAACGAGCCAGTCTCCATCTCTGACCTTGCTGATATTCCGGAGTTAGGCCACGCAGTTCGTGGATCGACACTGCCTCTTGGGAAGGAAGGGTCAATTCTTAGGGAATCATGAACCTTCCTAAGTATTCGAACTAGAGGCCCACCACACAAGGACGCCAGAACAGAATTCGTCCAGCCCTTCGACATAGTCCAAGAAATAGTCACGGCGAAGTGCCCCCATAAGCGAAACTCTCAGGTGCTCCGCCCCAGCCCCGGACTCCAATTCAGACAACAACGGTCTTACGAGATCGTCGTACTCGGTTTCGTCTGGATTTTGATCCTCCGACCCATAGACCCCGATGGGATCCCAGCGTTTCAGCAATTCCGCTAACTCCGCCTCTCTCTGAGAGAAAGTCGACCTGTCGCTGTCGTCTTGTCCGGCAATCTTCACAATCGGCTCCATTTACTTTCGGTGCGTAGTGAACCGTCACGGGTCTCATGCCGCCGTTTTGTTGGCGGCCTCACCTATTGATGGATCTAACCGGCCGTGCCCGCAATTCAAGTATCGATCCGGGTCACGTACACAAAGCGTCGCGCTCGAACGCCACCATGCCTTCCAACCATGCACGAGATCGCCTCCGGCTGCCGTATCCGAGCGTTGTGCCCTTTGGCGGCTGCCAGGTAGATGGAACATCCCATCCGCTAAGGAGTTCGAGAAAATCGGCCTCCGGGAAGTCACGCCGCTCCCAGTTCCTCAAGAGTGCGCTGAAGGTGCAATATTGCCAGAAGCATTCAGCCTTGGTGGCGGAGTCAGGAGTGAGTCCCCATTCCTGCAGTTCGTCGAGAACGCGTGGTTCCTCATCCCGAAGAGCCAGTGCAATCCGCCTCTCCTCTTCTGTGAGAGAAACTCCATCGCGCATACGCTCAAGCGATATGTGAATTGCCGTTCTCGCATCGATCAGATTGCCTCTTCGCCCGTAGGCAAGTGCATCCATGCCGCAAGAGCGGAGCGCGTACTCATCGATAAGAAGCGAAGACAAACCAAGAGAGCCGACGAGCTCGGCTAGGTCAGGTTGGTCGGCGGAGGCTGATGTCATATTCAAAAAGCCCTCCTGAACTCCGAGTGTGTCAGCAGACCCCTGTTAACAATCCAATTCTGTACGCCAGCACCACCGTTTACGGCACCATGCATCAATTTCGTCGGCTGACTTCCGGGCTCGGCCATCACGCTTCATGGATGGGTTCTCCGTCATGCCTTGCCACCAGGTAACGAAATATGGGCAACAACAACTACGACACCGAGCAGCAGAAATTCGATCGGCACGTTCGAACTGAGGAAACGACGAGCTTCAAATTCACCGGTCAGCTCCCTGGAATCTGTGCGTTCTCACGGGAAAGCTGGGGAGCGGAGATCAAGAAGCATCCCACGCAGATGGGCCTTGCTCCTGCGGCTACCGACGCGGGGTAATCGCCATGAGTTCGATCATGCCATCCGCGAATCGAGAAACACCAACACTCAGCAGGACGTGACCGTGCTAACTTTCGTCGATTGCTTTAGACGTGTTTTATCCGGCACCAAGTGGGATCAGCGCCGTAGCTTGCGACTCGCTCCTCCAATAGCGGAGACCGACCAGTCCACGCGCGCCACTCTCTGAGGGTCTTGAACCCGTCCGCGTTAATCCGGGCGGCCGAGGCGGTGGATCCATGGTCCGCAACGAAGTAGCGCCTGTGTTGGGATTCGACAACGGCGCAGCCTCCCCAAATGGTCAGCCAGATGAGAGTTTCGACGTGACGACGAGATTCTTCGCTCGAATCACATTCTTGCGAGAGTGTGTCCGCAATTGTGAGGTTCCACCCACCAAGAACATCCCACCAAACCTCGATGTTGGCTGTCTGATCGTCCTGCATACTAGCAAAGGCCCCGCGATAGCTAGATCCGTCGTCCCGGATGAACGTTGGCGATTCTACTGCGGCAGACGGACAGAATGCTGCGACGTCCCGTGCGAAGTTTCCGATCCAATCACTCACTTTGGGTTCTCCTCATGCGTATCAATATCAATGACTAACACACGCTGGGTCCCCGATTTGGCTTAACCCAGGTAGACGGGACGTGAGCCGAAATCCCGAACAGTCGGGGTGCGAAGCCCGCCAAGTTGGTTGCATCGGCGTGACAACACAGTTCAGACTGACTTGACGCGTGGCAGTGCGCGAAACCGCCGACCGCGCCACAACGAGTCAAAATCCCTTCGCCAAATTTCGTCCGCGTATATCTCCTGCCGCAAGTATCGAAGATCTGCCGTCCACCCTCCACCGGCCACGGCGTCATCGATTACCTCCGCTGTCGACGCAACATCCGTCGTTTTGGATGCTGGGGAGTTCCCAGGTGAGACTGGTTCGCGGCATGTCTCTCACCGCGAAAATCGCCACTAGTCGCCGTCGACGCTGTATTTCAGATGGAACTGACCAAGAAGTGGACAGGCACACCCTCCCAGGCAGCAACTATCTCCGGAGTAATTGCGATTCCAGCTTGCCCCGAGTCCGGGCGGAGAGTAATCAACACATTAACCCGTCCATCAGTTTCTTCAAGAAGACGTCTGGATATCCCCGCGCCCAGTGCCTCTGCGGCCTGGGTCAAACACGCAGCTTCAAAAGCATTTTCTCTGGCGTAGCTGTCGCCTTCTTCGATAGAAACCGCGGGAAATAGGAATCGAGAAATCCCGTCGCCCCCATCTTTGCGAGGCATCTTAGCCAGCGCTACAGGAAGGTCCTTGTTCCTTTCCTCATTTTGCGAATAGACGACACTGACCATGACCTGATCAACATCGGAAGCAGGTTTCCGGAACTGCCAAATTCGCTTCTTCAACCACATTGCCTTCCTCGAACCCGAGAATAAATGCCATTTGAACCAGCCTCGAATTTCACGTGAGCTTCTGGTTCCTGTCGACCGCAAAATGGACGCCACTAGAGTTCGCCACGTCAGACGATTGGGCGGTTCAGGCGGTCGCGACTTGCCAGGGAAGCAACACCGCAAATAGAGCGCCAAGCCCCACCCACGCAGCTCCAACCGCAATGCTGCTTCCGACGCGGCGACGCCATCGGCGCCCACCTTACACGGCCAGAGGACTTCTTGAAGTTGTTACTCGTCCCAGCAGAACAACAAGTCGTCCAGGATTTCTGCGAGGTCTACCCGCCACCATTCATCGGCAAAAAGCGAATTGATTCGAAATCACCTCGAGCAATGACCCCGCTCCAATCGACGGCCTCAATGGTGTCGTCATCGACCTGCTGTTCGAAGTGCCCGGCGCCCTCAGGAGGGTCGTGGACTGCCGACCGCAGTTCGTCAAGGAGGCGCTCGGACTCCTCCCGGCGCCGAACCAACTCCGACTCACTGAGCGAGCCCGTCAAGCTTCGCTTTTCACTAATGGAGGGGAGTTGATCAAGCGGGTATGCGATCGTGTTGAACTGTCCTTTGTCGAACCACATATGCCTCACCTACCAGTAGTAGTGCCTGACAAGCGGTTTGCCAGCTCCATTCGTCGAGTCCCCGTGCACATAGTCTCCTGAAGAACATTCGCCGCGATGCGTACAAGTATGCGGTCGCTTGTTCGCGTCCTTCTTCGCCTGGCTAGGGGCCTCAGCGTCAAGGATCAAGAAGATGGCCCTACGTGAATGACTCGCTAACCCTGACGGATCTGACGCCAATGGCATCAGCAGTCGCCATCGCGACCCGTTCGATTTTCTTACGCGACCCAAGAATCGCCGGGAACTTCCGGAGCCTGGTGTAGCTGGCTACGCCCAATCCGATCATCCAGAATGGGGTTGTCGGCCGGTCATCGTCTATGTATCGATTGTACAAACCGCTGTATCGTCGCCAGACGACTCTCCCGACCTCCGCTCTATCAAACTTCCAGGTGCGAAACCAGCTGACGATGATCAAGTTGTCGGGATCAACGTAGATGCCGATGAATACCGAGCGTGCAGCTGCCGCCGCAATGATCAGCAAACCTGCGATGCAGACGATCTGCGCCTGCGGCAAGAAATGCACAAACGCTATCGCTGGGATGATCCCGATGAACAGGACAGATTTTCGCGCCCCGGAACTCGAGCCCGATATCCGCTGCGTCCGCGTTGTTGGACTCATACCGCAACTCTCCATCTATTGACGAATGGGTGCAATGTTGTCGTCGTGAACATCCCAACGAGGTTCCCGACTGCGTTCCCGATGTACCTAGTCGAATTGATAAGGCGCTTGGTCGCCGCCCTAGTCGCGACAGCACCGATTGCTCTTACTGAAGTTCGGACTGACGCGACGGCTAGGCCTTTCGCGGCCATCGTCAATGCTTTTGCAGCGGCTCCGCCAACAAGGATGGCAGCCGCCGACACAGCGGCGTCACCCCACCTTCCTTGGATGGCATACGCACTCGCCTGAACACCATTACACATCGCGCCGAACCAGCCCGGAACGAAACCGCACGCCGAGAGTAGCGTGTTAGCAACTGGGTTGTCGGTCAGGAATTTCGCACCCGCCTGGATTCGTCCCCAAATATCTCCCCACATGTTCTTCCCGCTGAGGTCCGAACTGTTTATCGGGTCGCCTGGGTAGTTGTAGTCGTTGACGTTGCCTCCGGCGACCGGGTCGACGGACAGGAATCTGCCGAGGGTGGCCACGTATTGTCGGGCTCCCATTTCGATGGTGGCGATGTCACCACCGTGTTGATACAGCTTCTGGTGGGAGCCCTCCCACCCATACCCGGCGCCGGTGGTGAGGGTGTTCGCCGGCACCGCATCATCCGCTGTCGTCGTCCCGATAGTGTTCGTCACCGGATCGACCGGTTGCCCGAACGGGTCATACTGCGCCAGGGTTCCCTGCCGTGCACCACCCAGATTGGTGCGCACAATCACATCACCGTGGATGTTCGGATACGACCAGGTCAGCACAGCACCAGCACTCTGGATCGACACCGTCACCCCACCCGGCAACCCCAACGTGTGCTCCAATACCTGCGCTGCACCGGTGAGGTCCGGGTCGATCGTCCAGTCCGGCGAATCGCTGCCATCGATGAAGGAATAACGCACCCGTTTGGTCACCCCACCGGTCGTGGTCGTCATCGCCACGATCCGATCGGTGACATCCCGCAGATAGCTGATCGTCGTCGCACCGGTCGGTGTGACGGTGGACAGGTGGCGGTCGGCACCGTCATACGTCATCGTCTGATTCGCCAACGTCGTCGTATTGCCGTGCGCATCGTAGGCGAGAGTCGCCCCAGCACCCATGGCCAGCGACGTCCCCACCACCGGACCCGCCGAGGCGGGCGGATTGGCCACCGTCGTCCCGATCAACCGATCCGTGTTGTCGTAGCAGTACGCCACCGTGGTCGCGGTTCCCGCATCCTTGCTATCACTGAAGGAGGTGCGGTTGCCATCCAACCCGGCCCCGGTATTCGTGCACCCCGTCGCCGTCCCGAACCCATAAGTCAGCTGGTGGTGAGGGATCACCGCCGACACCAACCGGCCCGCCGCATCATACGAATACGTCGACTGATAATTCGTCGTGCCATCAGTGAGCGTGTCCTGCAGAACCCGCCCCGACTGCGAACGGATCACCGCATCCACGACATCACTCTGAGTCGATGGGAAATCCCAGGCCAGACTCGCCTGCGCACCCGTATTCGAGTCGTAGACGACCCTGCCCACCACCCCGGAACCCGTGTTCCCGGCACCTCCCGGATAGCTGATCGTCGTCGGCTTACCGTTCGTGTAAGCGACCGTCGCGATCGGCGAACCCGTCTTCAACTCCGACAACAGTTGACCATCGATGTTGTAGGTCAACGTCTGATACTTCAACGGCTGACCCACCGGCGTACCGTCTGATTTCTGCCGGCTTGCTCCCGTGCCTCAGGACCCGCGCAGCTCCTCCAGCACGGCCTCGAGCTGAGCGACCGCGAAATCGAGATCCTCGATCGTGACGACGAGCGGGGGCGCAATGCGGATGGTCGACCCATGCGTGTCCTTGGCGAGCACGCCGCGCTCCATGAGCAGTTCGCAGACGCGCCGCCCGCTCGCGAGCGCAGGGTCGATGTCGATTCCGGCCCACAGGCCCGCGCTGCGCACCGCGACCACGCCGCGTCCGACAAGGCGTTCGAGCGAAGCCTGCAGGCGCAGCCCGAGTTCGCGGGAACGCTGCTGGTATTCGCCCGTCTCGAGAAGACCGACGACCGCGAGACCGATCGCGGCTGCGAGCGGGTTGCCACCGAAAGTGGAGCCATGCTCCCCGGAGTGCAGCACGCCGACGACATCAGCGTTGCCGACCACCGCCGAGAGCGGAACGATGCCGCCACCGAGTGCCTTGCCGAGCAGATACAGGTCGGGCACGACGCCGACGTTGTCGCACTGGAAGGTCGCGCCGGTGCGTCCGAGCCCGGACTGGATCTCATCCGCGATGAACAGCACGTTGTTGCGCGTCGTGATCTCCCGCACCGCGGGGAGATAATCGGCGGGCGGCACGATGATGCCAGCCTCGCCCTGGATCGGCTCGAGCAGCACGGCGACGGTGTTCTCGTCGATCGCCGCCTCGATCGCTGCCGCGTCTCCGTAGGGAACGGAGCGGAATCCCGGCGTGAACGGACCGAAATCGGTGGTCGCGACCGGATCATCCGAGAAGCTGATGATCGTCGTGGTGCGACCGTGGAAGTTGCCGCCCGCGACGACGATGTTGGCCTGGTTGGCGGCCACGCCCTTGACCCGGTACCCCCAGGCGCGGGCGAGCTTGATGCCCGACTCCACCGCCTCGGCGCCGGTGTTCATGGGGATGACCATGTCCTTGTGTGCGAGCCGTGCGAGCGCGGTGACGAAGGGTCCGAGCTGGTCGTTGTGGAACGCACGGCTGGTCAGCGTCACCCTGTCGAGCTGCTTCTTCGCGGCCTCGATGAGCACCGGATGCCCATGCCCGAAGTTCACCGCGGAGTACGCCGCCAGACAGTCGAGGTACCGCCGCCCGTCGATGTCGGTAACCCAGGCACCGTCGGCGCTGGCCGCGACAACGGGCAGCGGACTGTAGGTGTGCGCGACGTGTGCTTCTTCGAGATCGATGAAGCCGCGCGAGGTCACAGAACCGGCGTCGATCGTCATACGCACAGTCTCACACGGAGGCATCGTTGGTTTTCCGGCGTGCGACGCAGCAATGTTGCCGAGTACGCGTGCACCGCACAGGAAACCTGTGTGCGAGCTATCATGACGGTCTGGAAAGCATCATGCTCGGATAAACCCGGCGAGACACAGGATCGAGGATGAGCGTGAGAGTTGTGGTCGTTGGCTCAGCAAACCAGGACTACATCGTGCGTCTGCAGAACTTTCCGGAGCCGGGAACGACTCTCTTCGCCGAGGCCATCCAGAAACAAACCGGTGGGCAGGGCGCCAATCAATCCGTGGCCGCCTCGCGCCTGGGCGCGAAGGTCACCTTCATCGGCTGCATCGGGGATGACCACGACGGCTCGCTCGTCATCCAGCAGCTCATCTCCGAGGGCGTCGACACGAGCGAGGTCGAAGTGGTGGGCAACAAGCCGACCGGTCTCGCCGTCGTCTCGCTGTACGAGGACGGCAAGCGTTCCATCGTCGTGATCCCTGGCGCCAACGTAGCCCTGGGAGCCTCGCGGGTGTCGCACGCTATCCGCCGCCTCGCCGACGACGGGACGACCGTGCTCGTCCAGGGTGAGATCGCAGCGGACGTCATCGAAGCCGCGATCACCTCCGCCCATGCCGCGGGATTGCGGGCGATCCTGAATCTCGCGCCATATCGACCGACGAGCGATGAGGTGCTCGCCCTCTGCGACCCGCTCGTCGTCAACGAGATCGAAGCGTCATCCCTGCTCGGCGAAGTGGTATCAGGAGCGAAGGGCGCGCAGCGTGCCGCCGAGCGCCTTGCCCAGCTCTCGCCCTCGGTCGTGATCAGCGTCGGGGCGGAGGGCGCGGTGTGGGCGACGGGAAGCAAGTCCGGACACATCATGGCGCCGGTGGTGGACGACGTGATCGATCCTTCGGGAGCCGGGGACGCGTTCGTCGGCGCGCTGGCGATGATGCTCGCGACCGGGGAATCACTCGTGCGTGCGGTGGAGATCGCCGTTGCGTCGGGCTCGTTCGTCGTCAGGCGCGCAGGAGTCCAGTCCTCATACCCGATGCGAGCCGACGTCATCCCGGCAGCCGCAACTCTCGCCGAGCACGAGATTTCCCTGCAGAACTGACGCGCGGGGGCGAACCGGCCGTCCGTCATCCGAATCGAGGATCATCGACACCGCATCACGAGCCATGTCGTGGATCGGCTGGCGGAGTGCGGTCAGCGACGGACGCGCGAACTGCCCGATCTTCGTGCCGTCGAACGACACGAGCGCCAC
>JAODMW010000039.1 GCA_025464815.1 Microbacteriaceae bacterium
GGACTCGGTCGCACAGCTGACCTCGCCGGATTCGATCGTCTGGTGTGACGGGTCGACGGCCGAATACGACCGCCTCACCCACCAGATGGTCGAGAACGGCACCCTCATCCGCCTCAATCCGGAGCACCGCCCATACAGCTTTCTCGCCAGGAGCGACAGCAACGATGTCGCCAGGGTCGAGGCTCGCACGTTCATCTGCTCCGAGGTGGAAGAGGATGCGGGCCCAACCAATAACTGGCGCGACCCCGATGAGATGCGCACGACCCTGAACGGGCTCTTCGCCGGGAGCATGCGCGGACGCACGATGTACGTCATCCCCTTCTCCATGGGTCCGCTCGGCAGCCCATTCTCCAAGCTCGGCGTGCAGGTCACTGACTCCCCATACGTCGTCACGGGCATGGGCATCATGACCAGGATGGGCACGGATGCACTGCGCCTCATCACGTCGGAGACGGAATGGGTTCCCGCCGTGCACAGCGTCGGCGCTCCCCTGCTCGATGCCGCCGCGGACGTGCCATGGCCGTGCAACGCGACGAAGTACATCTCGCACTTTCCGGAGACCCGGGAGATCTGGTCCTTCGGTTCGGCCTACGGCGGCAATGCGCTGCTCGCCAAGAAATCCTTCGCACTGCGTATCGCCTCCGTGATGGCTCGCGACGAAGGCTGGCTCGCCGAGCACATGCTCATCCTCAAGGTCACCAATCCGCGCGGGCGCGTCTTCCACGTGGCCGCCGCTTTCCCATCGGCGTGCGGAAAGACGAACCTCGCAATGCTCAAGCCGTCCATTCCCGGCTGGACTGTCGAGACGATCGGCGATGACATCGCCTGGCTCAGGCCGGGACCTGATGGCCGACTTCGGGCGATCAATCCGGAAGCCGGATTCTTCGGGGTCGCTCCGGGTACAGGACCGACTACCAACGCCACCGCAATCGAGACGCTGTGGGGAAACACGATTTTCACCAACGTGGCTTTGCGCGACGATGGCGATGTGTGGTGGGAGGGGCTGAGCGACAAGGCCCCGGATCATCTGATCGACTGGGAGGGCAACGACTGGACACCGGCATCCGGCACCCCGGCCGCCCACCCCAATTCACGCTTCACCGTCGCCGCCGCCCAGTGCCCGTCGATCGCGGACGAGTGGAATGACCCGGACGGCGTGGTGATCGACGCGATCATCTTCGGAGGGCGGCGGGCGAGCAATGTTCCGCTCGTCGTCGAGGCCAGGAACTGGGAGCACGGCGTCTTCGTCGGGGCGACCATCTCCTCCGAACGCACCGCTGCGGCGGAGGGGACCGTCGGCGAACTGCGCCGTGACCCCTTCGCGATGATGCCGTTCTGCGGCTACAACATGGCCGACCACTGGTCTCACTGGCTGTCGGTCGGCGAGGGGTTGAACGCATCGGGCACGGCACCGCGGATATTCCAGGTCAACTGGTTCCGCAAGGGCGACGACGGTTCATTCCTCTGGCCGGGTTTCGCCGAGAATTCTCGCGTTCTCGAATGGATTCTCCAGCGGGTCGACGGACGGGCGCCCGCGGTGGACACGCCACTCGGCTGGAAGCCCGCGGACGACGGACTCGACCTCGAGGGGATCGAGGTGACCGCACGCCAGCGGGAGCAGCTCTTCGAGATCGACCCGGAAGCCTGGCTGGCCGAACTCGAATCGACCGAGGCCTTCTTCGCCGGCTTCGGCGACCGGCTTCCCGCCGCGCTGGGAACGCAACTCGCCGACATCCGACGACGCCTCAAGCTCTCCGTCGAGAACTGATTCGGTTCCGGCACAACGTTTCGCGACCCTCGTGCGTCTTAAGGAGTAGAAAGAAGAACGCACGAGGGGAATCCATTGGCGGCGCAGGCGGCGGTACGGCGGGACAGCGAGGGCTGGCAGGCGGTTGTCACCGCCCTCGTCGCGGAGCGCGGGGATTCTCTGGTGCGCTATGCCCGCCTTCTCTGCGGAAGCGCGGATGACGCGGCGGACCTCGTGCAGGACGCCCTCGTCAAGACCTTCGGTCGCCTGCGCAATGGTTTCACGGTCACGAGTGCCGAAGCGTACGTGCGGCGCGTGATCCTCAACAGCTATCTGGATGGCGGCCGCAGGTCGAGTCGGTGGCGCAAGATCGCGCATCTCGTCGCCGTGCCGGACCTCGAGGATTCGGCCGTGTCCGCGACAGAGGGCCGACTCGACCTTCACGGGGAACTCAGGAAGCTGACGCCGAGAGAACGTGCCTGCCTCGTGCTGCGCTATTACGAGGATCTCAAGGTCGACGACATCGCCGAGGCCCTCGGCATCAGCGCGGGCGCCGTCAAGCGCTACCTGAGCGACGGTCTCGGGAAAATGGCCATCGCGCTCGCGCCGGAGAGTGGCACCGATAAAGAGGGAGCACCGCATGTCCACCGAATCTGAACTCAAACGACTGCTGGATTCCGATGCTTCCGCACAGCCGGGCATCGATCTCGCCCTGGTGATCCGCCGCAGCAGGCGTCGCCGCTTCGGCGCACAGGTCGCGGTCGGCGGAGCCACGACGCTCGCCGTCGCCGGAATCGGTGTCGCAAGCGTCGCGGGCCTGCGCAGCCTGGGATCGCAATCGATGTCCGCCGGATCGGCGGCAGCGCCGACGATCGCGTCCGATTCCTCCGGTGAGAGCCAGAAGCGCGCGCCCGCGGAGAAGATCAACCTCTGTGGCGCGCAGCTCGCGGAGGTGGCGGCGAACCCGGCCGGGCTGGTGATGACGGCCGACTTCCCGGCTGCGCCGGCATCCGCTTCCAGCGTTTCGGGCACAGTGACGCTGACCAACACGGGGAGCGAGCGGATCGTCGGCACGACGGCCGCCACGCCCGCGATCACCCTGTCGAAGGACGGTGTGACTCTCTGGCACAGCAACGGGCCGATGATCGCGATGGCGGCGATCGTGGATCTCGCACCCGGGGCATCCATGACCTACCAGGCCTCGTTCACGCCGGTGATCTGCGGGGCCGAGGACGACCTCGGCGACAGCTTCCGCAGCGATCTGCCGCACGTCGCCGCCGGCGAGTACCAGGTCTCCGCGGCAATCGATCTCTCCCGCCAGGCAAGTGACGGCAGCCTCGCCTCGAATGACCTCGTCACCGGCCCGCCGACCGCGGTGCACCTCGACTGACCGACGTTTTCGTTCAGCGGCGGCTCCGGTAGTGACGGTATCTTCGAAAGGCAGTTCTCGCGGCGACTCTTCGAGTGGCAGCCTCGCACGGGCAGCGGCGGCAGATTCTGGTTTCAGCCGGTAGGTTCCACAACGGAAGGAAGAACAATGGCAAAGCAGTCAATCCTCGGGCGGATCGCACAGATGGCGAAGGCCAATATCAACGCGCTCCTCGATTCGGCCGAGGATCCGAAGGTGATGCTCGACCAGATGGTGCGCGACTACACGAACAGCATCGCCGAGGCCGAGAGCGCCGTTGCACAGACCATCGGCAACCTCCGCCTCCTCGAGCAGGATCACGCCGAAGATGTCGCAAATGCCTCCGATTGGGCCAACAAGGCCCTCGCGGCGAGCCGCAAGGGTGACGAGCTGCGTGCCGCGGGCAATGCCGTGGACGCCGACAAATTCGACAACCTGGCCAAGGTCGCCATCGGGCGTCAGATCGCAGCGGAGAAGGAGGCGAAGGACGCCGAGCCCACCATCGCCTCGCAGACCGCGGTCGTCGACCAACTCAAGAAGGGTCTCGACGCGATGCGCGGCAAGCTCGCGCAGCTCTCCTCGAAACGCGACGAGCTCATCGCCCGTTCGAAGACCGCGGATGCCCAGAAGCAGGTGCAGGACGCCGTGAAGTCCATCGACCTCACCGATCCGACCAGCGAGATCAGCCGCTTCGAAGACAAGATCCGCCGACAGGAAGCAGCCGTCCTCGGGCAGCAGGAGCTCGCGGCATCCAGCCTCGATGCGCAATTCGAGCAGCTCGATGCCTCGGATGACGCGATCGAGCTCGATGCGCGTCTCGCCGCCCTGAAGGCGGGCGCCCCGACGCCGCCGGCGATCGGACAGTAACTCCCATGTGAATCACAGCGGGGTTCAGGAAGATTCGGGACCCCGCTGTCGTTGCGCCCGTTATGACAACAATCGGAATCATCGGTGCAGGACACATTGGCAGCCAGATCGCGCGTAAGGCGATCGAAAACGGTTACGACGTGGTGATCAGCAATTCGCGCGGGCCGGAGACGCTCGCGGGGCTGGTGACCGAACTGGGTCCGAATGCGCGAGCCGCGACCGTGCTGGAGGCCGCGGAGGCGGCCGATGTCGCTGTCGTAACCATCCCGTTCAAGGCATATACCGAGGTTCCCGTCGAACCTCTCGCCGGCAAGATCGTGATCGACACCAACAACTACTACTTCGAGCGCGACGGCCACTACGACGACATCGACCAGGGCAGGGCTACACCCTCCGGCAAGCTCCAGGAGCACCTGCCGACCTCGAAGGTCGCCAAAGCCTTCAATGCCATCCTCGCCGCGGACATCACGGGCGACGCCTTTCCGGCCGGTGATCCGCAGCGTCGTGCCCTCGTCACGGCCTCCGATCACGAGGATGCGGCCGCCTTCGTCACGAAGCTCTATGACGAGTTCGGCTTCGACACCGTGAATACCGGACCCCTCTCCGAGAGCTGGCGTGTCGACCGGGACCGGCCTGCCTACAGCACACGCGCGAACGTCGCCGAGCTGACGGCCAAGCTGGCGGAAGCACCGCGCACCATCTGAGTTGCGCGAATGGCCCGGAGTGGCAGCCATAATTGACCTGTGGCTGCCACCTTCCTCGTCGTCCCCCAATGGCAGGGTTCCGGCTCGTCTCGCGCTATGCGGCTGGTCGACGGAGCGGAGGCGATCCGTGGAGACCTGCCGGTTGCTGCAACCGTAACGGTCGACATCCCCCGTGGCGCGGGAAGCAACGAGGGCACGAGCGTGCGGCGATTGAGCTCTCTGCAGTCGGTTCGCGATGCGCAGCTGACGGCGCTCGCGAACGTCGACGGCCTGCCCATCACGATCGGCGGCGACTGCGGTGTCGAGCTGGCGGCGATCCAGCACGCCGACGCCCGGAACGACGCGATGGCCGTGATCTGGTTCGATGCGCACCCCGATCTCAACACCCCCGAGTCCTCACCGTCCGATGCCTTCACGGGCATGGTTCTGCGGACGCTGTTCGGGGAGGGGACGCCGACGCTCGTGCCGCAGAAACCTCTGGCGCCCTCGCGCACGATCCTCGCCGGCATCCGCAACGTCGACGACGGCGAGAACGACTACCTGGACTCAAGCGCGGTACGCGTGATCGACGTGCAGGATGTCGGCGCGGAATCGATCGTCGAGG
>JAODMW010000049.1 GCA_025464815.1 Microbacteriaceae bacterium
ACGAACGAAGCCTCAAGAAGGAGCTCGCGGCCCGAGGGATCGGAAGCCTCGAGATCAAGAAGCGCGGGGTCGACGTCGACCCCGCCCCGTTGCGCAAGAAGCTCGCCCACAAGGGCAAACGGAGTGCGACCCTCTTCGTCACGAGGGTGGCCGGCAAGCACCTGGCGCTGCTCGCCGAACGGGCTTAACGACGAAGGGCCCGCGCGATGCGCGGGCCCTTCGTCGTGTCTTCTAGTAGCCGGGGAGGTTGCTGACCGATGAGGCCGCGCCGACGGCAATGATGATGATGATGATCAGGTAGACGATGCTGATCGCGATCGCGACGAAACCGGCGATGACGCCGACGATCCACATCCACCGCGGAGCGGCCGGCTCCTTGTTCTTCGCGATGAACCCGAGGATGACCGCAGCGACACCGGCCAGGAATCCGATGATCCCGACGAACGGGATCCAGGAGAAGATGAAGCCGACAAGACCGAGGATGAACGACGTCAGGCTCAATGCCTGCTTCGGCCCAGCCGCGGGGGCCACATAAGGCGAAGCCGGAGGAGCAGCGGGCGGCGGGGGAGGCGGGGTGAGATTGTCGTCTGACATGGAGAACTCCAAGCTTCATAGGGAACATTCTTCCGGCGGTGCCATAGTGGCATCAGGTGGTCCTCGTGTCAACGGGCCACCCGGGGTGTTTCCTAGTTTCGCTCAGCCCTGGATGACGGTCACGGGAAGCGTCGAGTCAGCGCCGAAGGAGAGTCCGGATGGCTCGTGTCCGGCCTCGATGAGCTGGGCACCGATGGCCGCGATCATGGCTCCATTGTCGGTGCAGAGCGACAGCGGGGGGATCCGCAGCTCGATTCCCGCCTCCGCGCAGCGCTCCGCTGCGGATGTCCGAATACGGGAATTCGCGACCACTCCACCGCCCAGCAGCAGACGGGGAACGCCGAGATCGAGGCAGGCCGCGACGGCCTTGGTGAGGAGCACATCGGCGACGGCCTCGCGGAAGCTGGCCGCGACATCTGCGATCGGCACTTCCTCCCCCGAGTCGCGCCGCTGTTCGACCCAGCGGGCGACCGCGGTCTTGAGTCCGGAGAAGGAGAAGTCGTAGCGATGCTTCTCCATGTCTTTGGGAAGACTGAGGCCGCGCGGAAAGCGGATCGCCTTCTGGTCGCCGCCGACCGCTGCGCGGTCGATCTCCGGGCCACCGGGATAGGGAAGCCCCAGGAGGCGCGCGACCTTGTCGAAGGCTTCGCCAGCGGCATCGTCGATGGTCTCACCGAGCAGGTGGACATCCGAGACGAGGTCGCGCACGAGCAGCAGGGAGGTGTGGCCGCCGGACACGAGCAGGGCGATCGTCGGCAGCTCGATCGCCGAACCGTCCTCGCGCAGCACATCGGCGCCGACATGTCCCACGAGGTGGTTGACGGCGTAGAGCGGCTTGTCGAGGGCTACTGCGAGCGCTTTGGCGGCACCGACGCCCACCATGAGCGCACCAGAGAGTCCCGGACCGCTTGTCACCGCTATGGCATCGAGTTCCTGCAGCGTGACCCCTGCTTCCGCGAGCGCTGCCGTGAACGTCGGCGTGAGCGCCTCCAGGTGTGCACGTGCCGCGATCTCCGGCACGACGCCGCCATAGCGGGCGTGCTCTTCCATGGACGATGCGATCACGTTCGCGAGCAGGGTGGTGCCACGCACGATGCCGACCCCGGTCTCGTCGCAGCTGGTTTCGATACCGAGGACCAGTGGCCCCGTGGTGCCGAAGAACCGTCCGGTTGACGCCGGCGTCGCGGGATCGCTGCGCGACCCTTTCAGCTCCGGCGCGCCGGCCGGTTGCGTCTGGGGTTCTGGGATACGCAGGCGCATCACGATCGCGTCCACCCCATCCGGTTGGTAGTAGGCGACACGCACGGCTATCTCTTCGAAGCCCAGGGTCTCGTAGAGGTGCTGGGCACCGGGGTTGTCCGCACGCACCTCGAGGAACACCTCATCGGCGCCACGCTTGCGCGCCTCTCCGATGAGCGCCTGCATGAGAGTGCGGCCGAGCCCTCCACGGCGTGCGCCCTCCGCGACCGCGATCGTCTGGATGTCTCCCTCGTGAGCTCCCTGCGGCGCGAAGAGCCCGGCGTAGCCGTCGATGACGCCGGGGAAGCCGACCCGCTCCGCTACGAGGTAGTAGCACTGGGCGTTCGCGAGATCGCTCCTCATGGCGTCGCTCGACCAGGCGTCATCGCCGAAGGTGCCCGTTTCGAGCTCCATGATGGGTTCGAGATCCGCCACCGACGCGCGGCGCAACTGCCAGCTCACTAGCTGACCCGCTTCGGACCAGCCGAAAGTGTGACGTCCGGCGAGCGCAGGTAGAGCGGCTCGGGGCCCGCGAACTCGCGTTTGTGCAGATAGAGCCCCTCGGCCAACAGGCCGATGGATGCCGCGGAGACCTCGCTCACGTCGAGCCGCGAGTAGCCGGAATAGCCGTCCACCGCCGCAGGCAGATCGTCCGGCCTCGACAGCCCCGGCCCCTGTGCCCGCAGCGGAAGTCCCTCCGTATCGACACCGGAGTATGCGGTCCAATAGACCTCGCGGCGGCGTGCATCCGTGACCACGAGAAGCGGACCGCGCTCTCCTGCGGCGTAATGGCCCCAGGCGATGCCGTCGTGGCTCACCACCCGCACGACGGGTTTGCCTGCGCCGAACGCGAAGGCCTGGGCAGCGGCGATTCCGACCCGGAGGCCGGTGAACGGGCCAGGACCCATGCCGACCGCCACTCCGGACAGCTCGGAGATCGCGACCCCAGAACGATCGAGGGCCAGTTGGATCATTTCGCCGATGACTTCAGCGTGACGGCGCGTGTCCTCTTCGCCGAGTTCGACGATCGCGCCGCGGTCCCGATCGACGACGGCGACACTCGTTCCGGCAGAGGTGTCGATCGCGAGCAGCATCAGAACAGTTTAAGCTCGCGCCACCGCTCGCCGTGGCCGACGATCGTCACCTCGCGGGCTTCGACCCCGTCCTCCGTCGCCACACCGCCGACCGGGCGTTCGATGCCGATCTCGAGCCAGTCGTCCGTGACGCCGTCGAGCATGCCCGCGGCCCACTCGACTACGACGATCGACGCCCGATAGTCGATGTCGAGATCGTCGAGCTCCGCCGGGCTCGACAGCCGGTAGGCGTCCACGTGCACGAGCGGCGCACCGCCGTCGAGGCGCTGATGGGTGCGGGCGAGTACGAAGGTCGGGCTCGTCACGGCCCCCCGCACGCCGAGTTCCGCGCCGAGGCCGCGGGTGAGCGTCGTTTTGCCTGCGCCGAGTTCGCCGTTGAGCGCGACCAGGTCGCCGCCGCGAAGCTGACGGGCGAGCCGCGCCCCGAGTTCTGCCATATCGTCCGGCGTCTCGACCAGGAGTTTCACGCGATGTACGTCCGCTCGATCCTGCCGCCGAGGCGCGTGACGATCTCGTAGTTGATGGTGCCGGATGCCGCCGCCCAGTCCTCCGCGGACGGCATCCCCGCCGCAGGGTCGCCGATGAGTACGGCGCGATCGCCGATCTTCACGTCGTCATCCCCGACGTCGACGACGAACTGATCCATCGCGACACGACCGGCGACGCGGTAGCTGCGTCCATTGATGGACACCGGGCCACGGTTGGAGGCGTGCCGCGGCACGCCGTCTCCGTAGCCGAGCGGCACGAGGGCGAGGCTGGTTTCGGCGGCGGTGCGGTAGTCGTATCCGTAGGACACCCCGCTGCCTGCGGGCATCCGCTTGACCGAGGCGATCGCCGCGCTCAGTTCGAGCGCGGGGCGCAGGCCGAGATCGGCCGAGGTCGCGTCGTCGAAGGGTGAAAGTCCGTAGACTCCGAGGCCGATGCGCACGAGGTCGAATCGCGACTGCGGCACGCGAAGGGCGCCGGCAGTCGCCGCCATGTGCAGGATTTCCGGCTTCAGCCCGGTCGACTTCGCGAGTTCGATTGCCCGCCGGAAGGCCGCCACCTGTTCCAGATCCTGGAGTTCCCCCGCGTTGGCGAGATGGCTCCACAGCCCGCGAACCCTGATGCGGCCGGCGCGTTCGTGGGTGACGGCCCGGTCGAAGAATTCCGGCCACTCCGAATCGGCCGCACCGTTCCGGCCGAGCCCCGTGTCGACCTTGAGCTGCACGTTCGCCGTTCCGGATGCCGCGGCAACCCGGTCGAGTTGCTCGAGGTAGCTCACCCCGATGTCGATGTTGCCCGCGACGGCCTCGTCGAAGGCCGCCCCGGGATCATGCAGCCAGGCCAGCACAGGAGTGGTGATTCCGGCGGCGCGCAACTCGAGGGCTTCGGTGATCTCGACGACGCCGAGCCAATCCGCGCCACTCTCCACTGCCGCTCGCGCCACCGGAACGGCACCGTGTCCATAGCCGCGCGACTTGACCACCACCATCACGAGGGTGTCGCCCATCTGGCGCTTGAGCTCTCGCACATTGTGGGCGATGGCACCGAGGTCGATACGGGCCTCGCGGAACGGGCGGGCGGTCATCCGTCTCCCTCCGCGACGACATAGGCGATCGCGACGCCGGCGTCGTGGCTCATCGAGAGATGGATGGAGGTGATCCCGCGTGCGGCGATGATGCCGGCGAGGGCGTTGTAGACCTCGAACGATGGATTGCGCTGGCCGTCGGAGACCACGGCCATGTCGTGCCAGCGAACCCCCGTCGAATCGCCGATGGCCTTGATGAGCGCCTCCTTGGCGGCGAAACGTGCAGCCATCGAGGGGAGAGGGCGCTTCGCCGAGCCGTCCATCTGTTCGCTCTCGGCGAACAGCCGGGCCAGAAGCGCGGGCGTTCGGCCCGCCGCCCGCTGGAACCGGGCCAGGTCGACGACGTCAACGCCGATGCCGACGATCATCGCTACTCGACAGTCACGGACTTGGCGAGGTTGCGCGGCTGGTCGACGTCAAGGCCCTTCGCGGCGGCCAGTTCCATGGCGAAGATCTGAAGCGGGGCGACCGCGAGCAGCGGCTCGAAGAGGGTCGACGCGAGCGGAATCCTGATCACGGTGTCGGCGTACGGCAGCACCGAGACATCCCCCGCCTCCGCGATCGCCAGGATGCGCGCGCCGCGGGCCCTGATCTCCTGGATGTTCGACACGACCTTCTTGTGCAGCGAGTCCTTCGCGCGGGGGCTCGGCACGATCACGAACACGGGCTGGCCGGGTTCGATCAGCGCGATCGGCCCGTGTTTGAGCTCGCCCGCGGCGAAACCCTCCGCGTGGATGTAGGCCAGTTCCTTGAGCTTGAGTGCTCCCTCCAGCGCGACCGGATAGCCGGCATGGCGCCCGAGGAATAGCA
>JAODMW010000056.1 GCA_025464815.1 Microbacteriaceae bacterium
CTGTTCATCGTGCTCGCCATCGCCTTCGTGCGGATTATCCGTGCGAACACCGATCCCTTCGCCAAGATCACGGTGAGCGCTGTCATGGTCTGGATCATCGGCCAGGCCTTCGTGAACATCGCGGTGGTGCTCGGCGTCTTGCCGGTTCTCGGGGTTCCATTGCCCCTCATCTCTGCCGGTGGATCCGCCCTCGTCACCACGATGATCGCGATCGGCATCGTCCTGTCCTTCGCCCGGCATGCACCTGAGCCGGCGCTCCCAGCGTCTCCGGCCGGTCGCCAGAGGTGACGCGCTATCTTCTCGCCGGCGGCGGCACCGCGGGCCATGTGAACCCGCTGCTCGCAGTGGCTGATCGCATCATGGATCGCGAACCCGATGCGAAGGTATTCGTGCTCGGCACTTCCGAAGGACTCGAATCACGTCTCGTTCCCGCGCGAGGCTACGAGCTTCTCGTCGTCGCCCGCCTGCCGTTCCCGCGACGGCCGAACGCGGCCGCACTGCGCTTCCCTAGACGCTTCGGCCGGTTGGTCACCGTGATCCAGGCACTTCTCCGCGAACACCGGATCGACATCGTCGTCGGCTTCGGTGGCTATGTGTCCGCGCCCGCCTACCTGGCAGCGCGTCGGGAGAAGACCGCCATCGCCGTGCATGAGGCGAATGCGAAGCCGGGAATCGCCAATCGTCTCGGTGCTCGACTGACCAGGTATGTCGGCGTCGCGTTCCGTTCCGCCAGGCTGCCGCACGCCCGATTCGTCGGCATGCCGCTGCGCAGGGAGATCGAATCGCTCGACCGCGCCGCCGAGCGTCGGGCCGCGGTCGATTTCTTCGGACTCGATCCGCGCAAGCTCACCCTTCTGGTCACCGGCGGATCTCAGGGTGCGAAGCGGATCAACGACACGATCTATGCGGCAGCGGCCAGCATCCTCGGCGCCGGCTGGCAGATCCTGCACGTGACTGGCGAACGCTCGGAGCTCACCTCGACCGAACTCGCGGATTACCGGCTGATGGCATATTGCGATCGCATGGATCTCGCGATCGCCGCCGCCGATCTCGCGGTCGCGCGCGCCGGATCGGCGACGGTGAGCGAGTTCAGCGCCCTCGGATTGCCCGCCGTCTACGTACCCCTGTCGATCGGCAATGGTGAGCAGCGCCTGAACGCTCGTGACGTCGCCGAGGCCGGGGGAGCACTCATCGTCGACAACGCCGCCTTCACTCCGGAGTGGGTGGCCAGCGATCTCGTCCCTCTGCTGCAGGACCGCGCTCTCATCGCCGACATGGCCGCACGCACGCGCACGGTCGGCGTCCTGGATGGTGCGGACCGCATGGTCGACCTCGTCGTGGATGCCCTCACGGGCACGGTAAATTCGTCACAATGATCAAGTCCGATTTCTCCCAGGCCGTTCCTGAGCACCTCGGAACCGTTCATTTCGTCGGAATCGGCGGAGCGGGCATGAGCGGCATCGCCCACCTCTTCGTGACCGCCGGCCTTCCGGTCACCGGCTCCGACATCCGCGCCACCGAGATCGTCGAAGCACTGCAGGCACGCGGGGTACCGGTCGCGATCGGGCACGCCGCCGAAAACCTGGCCGACGCGGACACCCTCGTGGTGACCGGGGCGATCGCCGAGGACAACCCGGAATACCTGGCTGCTCGCGAGCGCGGGCTTCCTATCGTCCATCGTGCGCAGGCGTTGGCCTGGCTGATGAGGAACCATCGCGTCGTCGCGGTCGCGGGTGCTCATGGAAAGACGACCTCGACCGCGATGATCATCACCGCGATGCTCGAGCTGGGCGGCGATCCGAGCTTCGTCAACGGGGGAGTCATCCGTTCACTCGGCGTGAGCGCTGCGTCCGGCGATGGCGAGGTGTTCGTGGTGGAAGCCGACGAGTCGGACGGCTCGTTCCTGCTCTACGACACAGCCGTCTCGCTCGTGACCAATGTCGATCCCGACCATCTCGACCATTACGGCTCTGAGGAGGCATTCGAAGAAGCCTTCGTCACTTTTGCCCGCGCGGCACGCGAGCGCGTTGTCATCTCGAGCGACGACCCACGAGCGGTCGCAGTCACGACCCGTCTTGTTGACCGGGCAGTCACGACCTTCGGACAGCATCCCGACGCCGACGTGCGGCTGCACTCCGTTCTGAGCGCTGCGACCGTGTCGTTCTCGCTCGCTTACCGCGGAACCGACTACAGCACCACGCTGCGAGTGGCCGGGCTCCACAATGCCCTCAATGCGGCAGGCGCATTCGGTGTACTCGTCGCACTGGGCTATGAACCGCAGGCGGCGCTGGACGCGATCGCGCACTTCGAGGGAACCGAGCGCCGCTTCGAGCTGCGTGGCGAGGTTCGCGGGGTGCGGGTCTACGACGACTTCGCCCATCACCCGACCGAGATCCGCGCAGCGTTGTCCGGCGCCCGCGGAGCGGTCGGCGGTGGTCGGCTCATCCCGATCTTCCAGCCGCACCTCTACTCGCGTACCCGTCAGATGGCGGCGGAGTTCGCGACGACGTTCGAGTCGCTCGCCGACCACACCATCATCGTGCCGATCTACGGTGCGCGGCAGGATCCCGAACCCGGCGTCACCGGCGAGCTCATCAGCGAGAGGTTCGGCGATTCCTCGAAGGTCGCCTATTTCACAGAATGGACGGATGCCGTGGAGTACGCGGCGTCGATCGCTCGCGCCGGCGACTTCGTGATTCCGATGGGCGGTGGGGACGTCTATCGGCTCATCCCGCAGCTGCTGGCCGCCCTCGAGACCATTCCGGCATCCAGGACCGCACCAGCCAGAGACGACCTGACCGAGTGAAGCGACCCGAAGGATTCGACCGGACGGCGGGCAAGCCGGAGGACCCGCCGAGCAGGCCCGCGCGTCCAGCCCGGCCGGCGAAAGCGACACCGACTCCCCGGCAGGGACCGGAGAAGGTCTCTCGCGCCAGGCCCTCCGTCAGAAGGCCGGCTCCCGAAAAGTCCTCGACCGCGACGCAGGCTCCTGCCGCCGACCGCGAAGCGAAGAAGGCCGCCCGACTGCGCCGCCGGTACGAACGCAGCGAGGTCAAGAGATTCACCCGCCGTTCTCGTCGACGCCGAATCACCCTTCTGGTGAGCATCCTGAGTCTTCTGCTCACGGGGGCGCTTGTCACTGGGGCCGTCTACTCACCACTCCTTTCCCTCAAGACCGTCACCATCGAGGGTGCGTCCCGCGTGAGCGCGGCGAGCGTGCAGGCCGCCATCGCTGACCAGGTTGGCAAGCCTCTCGCCACGATCGATTTCGATCGCATCAAGCGCGAGCTGTCGAAGTTCCCGCTCATCCGCAGTTATGTGACCGAGACCGTTCCGCCCGACACTCTCATCGTCCGGATCACCGAGAGGGCACCGATCGGAGCGCTCGCGACGAGCACCGGTTTTACGGTCGTCGATCCCGCCGGTGTCGAAATCGAGACGGCCACCGACCGGCCGGCGGGGCTTCCACTCATCGAACTCGGCACGGCCTCCAAGAAGAGCGCTGGCTTCACGGCCGCCGTCGCGGTGCTGCTGGCTCTGCCTGCCGAGGTGCTCAAGCGGGTGGACACGGTCACTGCGCAGACCACCGACGACGTCACGCTGGTGCTCACGGGTGCTGGCCAGTCGGTCATCTGGGGGAGCGCGGAGAATTCGGTCCTCAAGGCGAAGGTGCTCGTGGCGCTCATTGCGACCCAGAACCCCACTGCCGTCGTCAAGTACGACGTCTCCGCGCCGAACACTCCGGTGGTCGGCGGGGGCTGATCGTCACTGCCACGGACCTGAGAATCCGAACGGCCGTTTCCGACACGCTGGACCGCCTCACGCCCCCTCGCGCCTCGCGCACTTAACTTCGGAACAAGAAACCTATACTGAGCATAACTTTAAGGCTCAGGTAAAGGTTGAAAGTTTCTAGCGGAGGCCGGACGTGACATCGAACCAGAACTACCTAGCCGTGATCAAGGTCGTCGGCATAGGCGGCGGTGGCGTGAACGCCGTCAACCGGATGATCGAGCTCGGCCTTCGCGGCGTCGAGTTCATTGCGATCAATACGGATGCGCAGGCGCTTCTGATGAGCGATGCCGACGTCAAACTCGATGTCGGTCGCGAGATCACCCGCGGGCTCGGCGCAGGCGCCGATCCCGAGGTGGGACGTCGCGCCGCTGAGGATCACGCAGAAGAGATCGAAGAGGCACTCGCCGGTGCCGACATGGTCTTCGTAACCGCAGGCGAGGGCGGCGGTACCGGTACCGGTGGAGCTCCCGTCGTCGCTCGAATCGCGAAGTCGATCGGCGCACTCACCATCGGTGTCGTCACGCGGCCATTCGGCTTCGAAGGAAAGCGTCGCGCCGCGCAGGCCGATGTCGGCGTCTCGGCCCTCAAGAGCGAGGTCGACACCCTCATCGTCGTTCCGAACGACCGCCTGCTCGAGATCAGTGATCGCGGTATCAGCTTCCTCGAGGCTTTCGCGACCGCCGACCAGGTGCTGCTCGCCGGCGTCCAGGGCATCACCGACCTGATCACCACGCCTGGCCTGATCAACCTCGACTTCGCCGATGTCAAGTCGGTCATGCAGGGCGCCGGTTCGGCCCTCATGGGAATCGGTTCGTCGCGAGGTGCCGACCGCGCCATCAAAGCGGCGGAGTTGGCGGTCGCGTCTCCGCTCCTCGAGGCGAGCATCGACGGTGCCCACGGTGTGCTGCTCTCCATCCAGGGCGGATCGAATCTCGGTA
Organism: Microbacteriaceae bacterium; assembly: GCA_025464815.1. GTDB lineage: Bacteria > Actinomycetota > Actinomycetes > Actinomycetales > Microbacteriaceae > Lacisediminihabitans. The sequence goes on from JAODMW010000056.1 coordinate 4,731, forward strand.
TCTTCGAGATCAACGACGCCGCACGTCTCGTGCAGGAGGCGGTGCATCCGGAGGCCAACATCATCTTCGGTGCGGTCATCGACGACACCCTCGGCGACGAGGTGCGCGTCACCGTCATCGCTGCGGGCTTCGACGGCGGCGAGCCGGTCGTCAAGAAGGCCGGGCACCGCTCGAATTTCGTCGACGCCATGGTCCCGGCCGAGGCGGTTGTCGCGGCGGGACAGGCCGAGACGGAAGAATCCGTGCCGACCTGGTCCGCTGAGCCGGAGCTCCCCAGCGCACCGAAGGATCCGGTCTTCGACGATGCCGACGACGACCTGGACGTGCCCGACTTCCTGAAGTAATGCGCACTGCATGACGAGCATCGAGGTGTTGCAGGATCGTCTCGATGCCGTCCGCTCCGGAATCTCCGAAGCGGCACGGCAGGCGGGCAGGGATCCGCGCGCGATCACGACGGTCGTTGTGACGAAGTTCCATCCGGCCGAGCTCGTGCGCAAGCTGCACACACTCGGCGTGCGCAACTTCGGGGAGAACCGGCACCAGGAGGCACTGGCGAAGGCAGCCGAACTCCGCGACCTCGACCTGGTCTGGCACTTTATCGGACAGCTTCAGAGTAAGAAGGCACGTCAGGTGCGTTCCTACGCCCGCGTCATCCACTCCCTCGACCGCGACTCCGTCGTCGACGCGCTCGTGTCGACGGAGCCTTCGATCGACTGCTTCGTGCAGCTCAACCTCACCGACGACGCGGCGAGGGGAGGGGTTCGCGATTCGGAACTGGAGCGCCTCACCGAACGTGTGCTCGCGACACACGGACTCTCGCTACTCGGGGTGATGGCGGTTGCGCCAGTCGGCGAGGATCCTCGTGCCGCGTTCGCCAGGGTGCGCGCCGCATCCCAGCGTGTCATGAGCATCGCCCCGGCGGCTCGGTTCATCTCCGCCGGGATGTCGGGCGATTACCGCGAGGCCATCCTCGAGGGCGCGACACACCTGCGGATTGGTTCGGCAATCACGGGAAACCGCCCGGCCGCCGGTTAATCTGATTCGAGACACACCACAGGAGGCACGAAATGGCTAACCCGCTGCGTAAGACCATGGTTTATCTGGGCCTGGCAGATGAGGAATTCGAGTACGAGGATGCCGCCCCGGCTGCGCCCGCCGCGCCGATAGCGCAGCACGTGCCACAATCGGCCGGCAATCGTGCCCCTGTGACCCCTCTTCGTCGAGTCCCCAATCAAAGGAACGTGGCCGCTGCGGACATGAATGAGATCCTCACCGTGCATCCTCGCCAGTACAAGGATGCTCAGGTCATCGCCGAGAGTTTCCGCGATGGCATTCCGGTCATCATCAATCTCTCCCAGATGAGCGAACCGGAGGCGCGTCGACTGATCGACTTCGCCAGCGGATTGTCGCAGGGTCTCTATGGCAAGATCGAACGTGTCACAAATAAGGTCTTCCTGCTGTCGCCGGCCCACGTCGCAGTCAGCGGCGACCAGGCCGAGGTCGAGCCGGACGTGGACGCGTCCTTCTTCGCGCAGTCATAATTTCTCCCCGAACGGACTGAGGATTCCGTGGTGATTCTCACTGTCCTTGCGACCATCGCCTATTTCTTTTTCCTGCTCTATTTCTTCGTGCTCTGGGCCAGGTTCATCCTGGATCTGGCTCGCACCTTCGCACGCAGTTGGCGCCCGAAGGGCTTCGCAATGCTGCTCGCGGAAATCGTATTCTCGCTCACCGATCCGCCGATCCGGTTCGTGCGCAAACTCATCCCGCCCATCCGCGCGGGCGGAGTTGCGCTCGACTTCGCCTGGAGCATCGTGATGCTGCTCGACGTGATCCTGATCTACATCACATTCGTGCTGAGGTATTCGTAGGCACCTGTGTACTCTGGGGACAGTGGTCGACCGCCACGCGAGTTCACGCCCCCCTTGGACCCGGTAGTTTGCTAGCGTTAGCTAACCGTTATTAACGCTGTACCAGAGAGTTTTTTGAGGTGACACCCATGGCCCTTACGCCTGAAGACGTAGTCAACAAGCGATTCCAGCCGACCAAATTCCGCGAGGGTTACGACCAGGACGAGGTCGACGACTTCCTCGACGAGGTCGTTGTCGAGCTTCGCCGCCTCAACCAGGAGAACGAGGAACTCCGCCAGCGTCTCGTCGCGGGCGAATCTCGAATCAACGAACTGCAGCGCAGCACCCCGGATGCTCCGGCACCCGCCGCCGAGCCGAGCCAGCCGCAGTTCGCTGCCGCTCCCGCCGCGGCCGCTCCTTCCTATCCCGCCACCACCGACCAGAACGCCCTGGACTCCGGCAATACCAACAACCTTCTGCAGCTCGCCCGCAAGCTCCACGAGGAGCACGTGCGTGAGGGCATCGAGAAGCGCGACGCGCTCATCGCCGAGGGTCATGCGACCGCGGCCCGTGTCGTCGGTGAGGCGGAAGACACCCAGCGTGCCCAGATCGCCGCTCTCGAGCAGCAGCGTGTGTCGCTGGAGGGTCGCATCGAGGAGCTCCGCACCTTCGAGCGCGAGTACCGCCAGAAGCTGAAGGGCTACATCGAGGGCCAGCTGCGCGAGCTCGATGCATCCGAGTTGGCAACGAGCACCGCGAGCTCCACCTCGACCCCGAGTGGTGGCTTCGACGCCGTCCAGACGCCCCCGTCGTCCGGCTATCAGGGCTTTGGCGGTAACTGAGCCGCAGGCGAAGGTTCGCGCCAAGGTCAGCGTCAGGGCGCTCATCGCGCTGGCCCTCGTCGCGCTGGCTGTCTACGGGATCGATCAGCTCTCCAAGTACCTGATCGTCAGCAACCTCACCGAGGGTGACATGGTCAGCGTCCTCGGTACGGTTCTGCAGTTCCATTTCGTGAAGAATTCGGGTGCGGCCTTCTCCATTGCGAGCGGGTCCACCTGGATCTTTTCGATCGCGGCATCCGCGGTCACGATTTTCATCATCGGTTTTGCACGGCGGATCCGCTCGGTCGGCTGGGCCGTGCTGTTCGGGATGCTGCTCGGGGGAACGACAGGCAACCTCACCGATCGGCTGTTCAGGGAGCCGGGCTTCGGCGTCGGCCATGTGGTCGACTTCATCCAGGTGGCAGGTTTTCCCGCGATCTTCAATGTCGCCGACTCGTTCATTGTCGCGAGCATGGGGCTCTTCATCATCCTGACGGTCCGCGGCGTGGGGCTCGACGGTCGGCGCACGCACAAGCGGCCGACGGACTCGGATGCCGGAGGCGGCCCGAGCGTGCCGGTCGAAGCCCCCGCGGACGGCAAGTAGGCACTGCATGGAAACACGCAGCCTGCCCGTTCCAGACGGGCTCGCCGGGGAGAGAGTGGATGCCGCCCTCGCCAAGCTCCTCGGATTCTCACGGAGTTTCGCGGCCGAGGTCGCCGAGTCCGGGGGAGTGAGCGCCGACGGTGTCGTGCTCGGAAAGTCGGATCGGCTGCGTGCCGAGAGCTGGCTCGAGGTGTCGTGGGAGCCGAAGGTCGCGCCGAGCATCGAGCCCATCGTGGTGCCGGACCTACGCATCGTGTACGACGACGAGGACATCGTCGTGGTCGATAAGCCCGTCGGCGTCGCCGCCCATCCCTCGGTCGGCTGGACGGGTCCGACGGTCCTCGGGGCACTCGCCGGCGCCGGGTTCCGCATCTCGACCTCCGGTGCCGCGGAGCGCGCGGGCATCGTCCATCGGCTCGATGCGGGCACGAGCGGCCTGATGGTCGTAGCCAAGAGCGAGCGGGCCTACACCGAACTCAAGCGGCAGTTCCATGATCGCGAGGTCGAGAAGATCTACCACGCCGTCGTGCAGGGCCACCCCGATCCGCTGTCGGGCACGATCGACGCGCCGATAGGGCGGCATCCGAGTTCGAGCTGGAAATTCGCGGTGACCTCCGACGGGAAGCACTCCGTCACGCACTACGAGACGCTCGAGGCCTTCCCCAGTGCCTCCCTCCTCGAGATCCATCTGGAGACCGGGCGCACCCACCAGATCCGGGTGCACATGGCCGCCCAGCGCCATCCGTGTGTCGGCGATTCCATGTACGGCGCCGATCCGACCATCTCGGCCAGGCTCGGCCTCAGCAGGCAGTGGCTGCACGCAATGCAGCTCGGATTCCGGCATCCGGGGACCGGCGAACCTGTGTTCTTCACGAGCGTTTACCCCGCCGACCTGCAACACGCGCTCGACGTGCTCCGCGCGGACTGAGCCGGGCTTATTGTTAGATGACACCCTCGGCTAGTCGGAGAAGTTGTGTCATCCAGTAGTGATTCCTTCGTGCATCTGCACGTGCACAGCGAGTATTCGATGTTGGACGGCGCGGCGCGCGTCGGACCGCTGATGAAGGCCGCGGCCGAAGAGGGAATGCCCGCCATCGCGATGACCGACCATGGCAACATGTTCGGAGCGTACGACTTCTGGAAGCAGGCCACCGCCGTCGGTGTGAAGCCGATCATCGGCACCGAGGCCTACATCACACCGGGAACCGCACGGCAGGACCGCACCCGTGTGCGCTGGGGCGGAAACCACCAGAACCAGGACGATGTAGGCGGTTCCGGTTCCTACACCCACATGACCCTGCTCTCGGAGAACAACGAGGGCATGCACAACCTGTTCCGGTTGTCGTCGCTCGCCTCCATCGAGGGCTACTACTTCAAGCCGCGCATGGACCGTGAGCTGCTCAACCGATACTCGAAGGGCATCATCGCGACCACCGGATGCGTCGGTGGCGAAGTGCAGACCCGGCTGCGCCTCGGGCAGTACGAGGAGGCGCGCAAGGCTGCCGCCGAGTTCCGCGACATCTTCGGGGATGGCAACTTCTTCGCCGAAGTCATGGACCACGGGATCGACATCGAACGCCGCACGATGGAAGATCTGTTGCGGCTCGCGAAAGACCTGAATCTCCCGCTCGTCGCCTCGAACGACCTCCATTACACCCATGCTCACGATGCGACCGCGCACGCCGCGTTGCTCTGCGTGCAGTCGGCGTCGACTCTCGACGACCCCAACCGCTTCAAGTTCGACTCCGACGAGTTCTATCTCAAGTCGGCTTCGCAGATGCGCCACCTCTTCCGTGATCACCCGGAGGCCTGCGACAACACCCTGCTCATCGCCGAGCGGTGCGAGGTGAGCTTCGAGCACCGCGACCTCATGCCGCGCTTCCCCGTCCCGGAGGGCGAGACCGAGGCGACCTGGTTCGAAAAGGAGGTCAATGCGGGGATGCTGCGACGCTTCAACAACGCGCCATCCGAGGCCCACCTCGCCCAGGCCCAGTACGAGGTCGACGTGATCAAGCAGATGGGTTTCCCCGGATACTTCCTGGTCGTCGCGGACTTCATCTCCTGGGCGAAGAGCCAGGGCATCAGGGTCGGCCCCGGACGCGGTTCCGCGGCGGGCTCGATGGCCTCCTACGCCATGGGAATCACCGAACTCGACCCGTTGGCCCATGGACTGATCTTCGAGCGCTTCCTCACCCCCGAGCGCGTTTCCATGCCCGATGTCGACGTCGACTTCGACGACCGCCGCCGCCCCGAGGTCATCCGCTATGTGACGGACAAGTACGGCGACGACCGTGTCGCCCAGATCGTCACCTACGGCACCATCAAGGCCAAGCAGGCGCTCAAGGACTCAGCGCGGGTGCTCGGCATGCCCTACTCGGTGGGGGAGAAGCTCACCAAGGCCATGCCACCGGCCATCATGGGCAAGGACATCTCGCTCGGCGAGATCCTCGACAAGGACGCACCGCGCTACAAGGAGGCGGCGGACTTCCGTGCAGTGCTCGACAGTGACCAGGAAGCCGCGAAAGTCTTCGAGACCGCACGGGGTATCGAGAATCTCAAACGCCAATGGGGCGTGCATGCGGCCGGCGTGATCATGTCGGCCGAACCGCTGCTCGACGTGCTGCCGATCATGAAGCGCGAGGACGACGGCGCGATCATCACGCAGTTCGACCAGCCGCCGCTCGAATCCCTCGGTCTCATCAAGATGGACTTCCTGGGGTTGCGCAACCTGACCATCATCGAGGATGCGCTGCGGATGATCGAGAAGAACACGGGCACCAGGCTCGTGATCGAAGACCTCGACCTCGATGCCGACCAGAAGACATACGATCTCCTCGCCCGCGGCGATACCCTCGGCGTGTTCCAATTGGATGGCGGACCGATGCGTTCGCTCCTCAAACAGCACAAACACACGAGCTTCGAAGACATCTCCGCCGTCATCGCGCTCTACCGTCCCGGCCCCATGGGTATGAACTCGCACACGAACTACGCTCTCCGCAAGAACGGCTTGCAGAAGATCGAGGCGATCCACCCGGAG
>JAODMW010000006.1 GCA_025464815.1 Microbacteriaceae bacterium
TCGAAACGAAGGCCCAATCGTCACTGAGCGACGAGAACGTCAAACGCAAGCAACGGGCGGCCCTGGCCTGGTGCGAGCAGCTCAATCTGCTGGATCCCGAGCTACGCGATGGGCGCGAGTGGCACTACGTGCTCCTCGGTGAAAGCATCGTCAAGGAATGGCATGCGAAGGGTGAACGCGCGTCTACCCTGCTCGACTTCGCTCGCATCCGTCCAAAATCCAGCCTTCAACAGGACACGCTGATCTAGCGGACGCTCGACCGACTTGCCACGGCAATCGCTCAGTCGCGATGGCCCGCATCTGTTCGGCCTGCGCCTGACGCGAGCGGATGGACCGCGATCAGGCTCCTGCTAGGCTCCACTCGTGCCCGGGTTCAGCTTTGCGAAGGGGAACGCGAAGAAGCTCTCATCCCTTCCCCTCTACGGGTTGGGGGCGCTCGCCAGCCTCGTCGTTCCCCGCACGAACCAGCAGTGGGTGTTCGGTTCTGGCTCGGGTGTCGGCGAAGGAGCACTCGAACTCTTCCGGTTCGCGCGTACCGAGAACCCGCTCCTCGGTCTCACCTGGCTGGCCCGCGACACGAAGGAACTCGCGGATGCCACGGCGCTGGGGATTCCGGCCGTTGTCAAGTCGAGCGCGCGCGGGCTGTGGCTGACCCTCCGCGCGCGGGTCGTCGTCGTGACACATGGATTCGGGGACGTGAACCGCTTCGGCACCCGCGGAGCCTTCGTCGTGCAGCTCTGGCACGGCATCCCGCTGAAACTCATCCAGCTCGACTCGCCGGTGACGACCAGTGGCGGAATCCTTTCTCGCCTTCCTCAGCTGGGTAACATTCTGCGACGGGCATATAAACGCGGGTATCGGGGGATAAGCCTCATGCCCTCGGCATCGCGGCTGGTGGCGAGCCGCCTGCAGACCGCATTCGGACTGGATTCCGATCGGATCGTGGTCACCGGCGATCCACGTGACGACGCTCTCTCACGCGGTACTGCCGAGGAGCGGTTCGCCGACGCACGCGCACTGCTCTTCGAGCGGCTGCATCTCGGCCCGGGCTTCCAGCCACGAGTGCTGCTCTACTCCCCCACCTGGCGCGATGGCGCTCCTGATCCGGGCGCCCCCGGCGACGAGGAGTGGGCGCGAATCGGAGCCTATCTGGAGGCAAGCGACTCGCTTCTGGTGGTGCGCCCGCATCCGCACGGCGTCGGGGATTACGCGCGGGGCTTCGGTGTCTCCGACAGGATCGTGCTGCTGGCATCGAGCGTACAAGCGGATGTCACGCCGATCCTGCCCGGCGTCGACCTGCTGATCACCGACTACTCGTCGATCGCCTTCGACTTCTCCCTCACGGGCGGGCCGATCCTGTTCCTCGCACCGGACCAGGACTCCTATGCGGCATCCCGAGGACTCTACGAGCCCTACCGGGAATTCAGTGGCGGGCGCGAAGTGCGCTCCTGGTCAGCGCTGCTGGACCAGCTCGCCCGCTACGACAGGGATCCCGACTGGGCTGCGCAGTTGAGGGCGCACAGTAACCGATTGGGCGACCGGCACTTCGCATACCGTGACGGCCGGAATACTGAAAGAGTGTATGGCGAGATACTCGACCGGCTGAAAGCGTAGCAATGACAATCACTCCCTCCGCGCCGGTCGGCCCTGCCCGCCTGGTCGTCGACACCGTGGTGGTGGCCGCCGGGGCGGAGCCGAGTCTGAGGTTCGAGGGACCGACGGATGCCGGTACACCGAGTTCCATGTCGCTGGACGGGTCACGACAGACCCTGGTGGCAGAGCTCACCGTGAGCGACGGTCGCTGGCGGGCTGTCTTCCCACTGCTCGTTTCGACCTGGCAAAGTCCGCTGCTGCCGCCGCGTTCCGGCCGGTACGCGCTCACGTCGGACACTCTCCCGGTCGTCGTCACTACGGAGTTGCCGAGCCAGCAGTTTCTTCCCTCGATCACCCGCATCGCCTTCTCGAACGAAGGCCCAGGACTCGATGTGACGTTCTCAGCCCCTCTCAGCGATCGCGAGCGCGGCCGGCTCCAACAGGCTTCGCTCGAAGCCGATTACCGCACCGCTCGTTACGAACCGCTCAACGCGGTTTTCTTCGAGAGCTTTTTCGGTCACAACGCCTCATGCAACCCACGCGCGATCGATCGGGCGCTCGCCACACTGCGCCCGGATATCGCGCGCTACTGGAGCGTCGCCGACGCGTCGGTCGAGGTGCCGGAGGGGGCGATCGCGCTGATCGAGGGCAGCGCCGAGTGGTGGCGCATCCGCGGATCCGCCCGCCTGCTCGTCGTGAACGACTGGTTGCGAAAGCGGCTCCGCAAGCGTAACTACCAGACCGTGTTGCAGACCTGGCACGGCACCATGCTCAAGAAGCTCGCGCTGAGCCGATTGCGACCGGGTCTGCGTGCCGTGCTCGCTACCCTGCGCGAACGGTCCCGGTGGGACATCCTGCTCGCTCAGAATCCCTACAGCAAGAAGGTTTTCCGCAAGGCTTACGCGTATTTCGGTCCGGTCTGGGAGGAAGGTTACCCGCGCGACGACGTGCTCGTGAAGGGCGATGCCGCCGCGGTCCGGGCGCGACTCGGAATAGCGGATAACGTAGCCGTGCTGCTCTATGCGCCGACCTGGCGAGATGACCGGCCCGATCACGTGGACCACCTCGAGGTCTCACGTTTCGCCGAAACGCTCGGCGACGGCTACGTGACACTCATCCGCGGCCACTCGCGCACGCTGCTCCCCGGCGAGAACCTGTACGCGCGGAACGTGCTCGATGTCACGGGCTATCCGGATGTCTCCGAGCTCTTCCTCGTCGCCGATGCCCTCATCACGGACTACTCGTCGGTGATGTTCGACTTCACTGTCACCGGCAAGCCGCTGTTTTTCTTCACGCCCGATCTCGACCACTACCGGGAGAAGCTGCGCGGGTTCTACTTCGACCTGATTCCTGCCGCACCCGGACCGGTGGTTTCCACGCTGGAAGATCTCGTCGAACTCGTCGAAAATCGCCAGGCGATCCAGCCCCGGTACGCCGAAAAATACCGGGCCTGGCGAGCGCGCTTCAATCCGCTTGACGACGGCAACGCGGCAGAGCGCGTCGTGCGTCGACTGCTCAGCGAGCGGATTATCGGCTAGATACCGGTGCGCGACGTGTCTACGGTGTCGCGTGCGCCACGGACGAGTCCGATGATGAAACCGACACCCCAGCTCAGATGCATGGTGGGCAGCACGAGGAAGAATCGCCAGCGGTCGCCCCAACCCGGCCCTCCCGCCTTCGAGAAGCTCAGTAAGAGCAGCAGCACGAGGTAGGCGAGCGGGCCGAGATAGATCAGCGAGAGCACAATGCCCGGCCATCCTCGTACGACACCGGTGAGCTGCAACACGAGCAGCACCAGGCTGAGCAGCACCGCCAGCACGAGAACGGGCGGAGCGAAGAAGCGCCACGGGTTGCGGCCTGCATAGCGGCGCACGAGTTCGCCGCGCCAGATGCCCGTCGCGCAGAACTGCCGCACCAGCTTGGTCCAGCTTTCGCGCGGCCAGTAGGTCACTTCGAGTGATGGATCGAACCAGACAGAATGGCCGGCGGCGCGGATGCGCAGATTGAGCTCCCAGTCTTCGCCGCGGCGCACAGACTCGTCGAACAGCTTCACTTCGTCCAGCACCTCACGGCGGATGACGCCGAGATAGGCGGACTCTGCCGGACCTTCCTCCGCACCTCCGTGGTAGCTGCCTCCGCCGAGCCCGAACCGACTGTTATAGGCGCGGGCGACCGCGGACTGGAACGGCGTCTTGCCGCGGGCCTTCATGACGCCGCCGACATTGGCGGCTCCGGTTCGCCTGAGGGTGTCGATCGCCCGCCGGGTGTAGCTCGGATCGAGCTCCGAATGGGCGTCGACGCGAACGACGATGGGATATCTGCTCGCCATGATCGCGACGTTCAACGCGACCGGGATATCCGTATCGGGATTGGGCACCGAGATGATGCGGCTGTCTTCCGCGGCGAGACGGGTGACGAGCTCGGTGGTTCCATCGGAGGATGGCCCGAGCGCGAGAATGAGCTCCTTCTCACCGGCGTAATCCTGCGCGAGAACGGTGCGAATCGCGTCTTCGATATAGGCGACTTCGTTGAGCACCGGTATGACGTAGGACACGCCTGGCAGGGCGGGTACCTCGGTTGTCATAGCGTCCAATGCGTCAGGTTGGGGATCGGTTGAGCCTAGCAGCCGACGCGAAACAGGCACGGATGCCCTGCTCTCGCAGGGCATCCGTGCCTGTTGTCGTGCTGGAGTTACTTGAGCTCCCCCAGGGTGACGGAGACCGTCGTGGACGTGCCACCTCGTACGTAGGTCAGGTCGGTCTTGGAACCCGCGGCGAGGAATCGCACCTGGGCCGTGAGGTCGGTAGCCCCGGTGATGCGGACGCCGTCGAAGTTGGTGACCACGTCACCTGCCTTCAATCCTGCGTTGCCGGCTGCTCCACCCGAGGTCACGCTCTTGAGGCTGGCACCGACCACCGCGCTGGAGTCTCCGGATGCGACATCCGCGACACTGGCACCGAGCAGACCGTGGCTGGCCTTGCCGCTCTTGATGAGCTCATTGGCGACGCGCTGGGCCAGGTTCGCCGGGATGGCGAAGCCGACACCGATGTTGCCCGACTGCGTGCTGGTACTCGAGGAACCGGTGCCCGCGATGGCGACGTTGATGCCGATCACCTCGGCGTTGGAGTTGAGCAGCGCACCGCCGGAATTACCGGGGTTGATGGCCGCATCGGTCTGGATGACCGGGAGCGAAATCGTGGCCTGAGTCGTGGTCTGCGGACTACCTTGGCCGTTGTCGAAGCGGAAGTCGAATGGGCTGCTCTGGTTGGGGGTCGTGCTGTCGCCCGAGCTGGGGGCCGGCGCCGCGGAGGAGGCGATCGAGATGCT
>JAODMW010000061.1 GCA_025464815.1 Microbacteriaceae bacterium
CACCTGCGGCCCGCACGATGTCGTTGACACTCGCGGCGTTGAAACCGCGTTCGAGGAACACCGGGGCGGAACCGGTGACCAGTTGTTCTTTCAAGCTTGCGCGTGCCATGCAGCCAGCCTATATGACCAGTCATCTTGAGCAGCAAGCTACAAGCTAAGTCCCCTTACCTGGTCTGTCCAGAGAACTCCCGCGAAACCGGTGCGTTGGGATGCGGGATGTCGAAGCCGTGGAACGCCCCGTCTAACCTTGGCTCGCCCGATGTGGACCCGCTCCATGTACGTGATCCTGCAGAACATTGCGATCACGGCCGCAGTCCCTTGGCAGGGCCTCTGTTCTCCAATCAGGGCCCCGTTTCCACTATGGAGATGCCGAGCCCACCCTTCGTTACACGTCCTCTGGGGATAGCGCCGTAATAGCGTCGACCTCGCCCCCATCCAGTCGGATGTCTGCAGCTGCGATGTTTTCCTTGAGGTGCCCGAGGCTAGTTGTACCGGGGATCGGCAACGCGTTCGGGGTGCGGTGCAACTGCCATGCGAGCGCGATCTGCTGCGGGGTCACCTGGTACTTCTCTGCGATCGGATCGATGACGGTGTGGAACGGGACGCCCTCGTCACCCCCGGGGATGGCGCCGGGGTGCCATGGTGAAAACACGAGACCTTTTTCGTCGGCGACCTGCCGCACTGCGGCGCCGAGGCGAACACCGACTGCGTAGTGGACGGTAACAGCGGCGATGTCAGTGATCGAAAGGGCGGTGTTGAGCTGTTCCGCGCTGACGTTGGAGAGACCGATGTGGCGAATCAGTCCGTCCTGCTTCATTCCGGCGAGGGTTTCGATGATCTCTTCGAAAGGAGCGTCGGTCATGGTGGGGGTGTGCAGGTAATAGAGGTCGATGCGCCCCAGGCTCAGCCGTCGAAGGCTCATGTATGCGGCCTGGCGGAGGTACGACCGGTTCCCGACGGCGCTCATGTCGCTGTACTGGGGGCCGCCTCGCACGAAACCGCCTTTCGTGGCGATCACGAGATTCTCCGGATAAGGGTATAGCGCCTCGCGGATCAGTTCTTCGTTGGAGTGCGGTCCGTAGACGTCGGCGGTATCGATGAAGTTCACACCGTCGTCAACGACCTGCCGGAGCAGGTCGACGCCTTTCGCATGGTCGGGGTATTCGCCCCAGACTTTGGGGCCCGTGAGTTGCATGGCGCCGTAGCCAATGTTTCCAACGTTCAGGTCGCCGCCGATCGTCACGGTGTTAGAGGGGTCAAACTGCGTGTTCATGATTTCCTTCGAAGTTCTGGTGAGTGGATCAGCGGGCGGTGTAGCCACCGTCGACGGGGAGAGCGATGCCGGTCACGTAGCTCGACTTGTCGGAGCAGAGCCACACAACCGCATCTGCAACCTCGAGTTCGTACTTCATGGAGAGGAACACTCCTCACACGTATGATGGCGCGTTGCTAGTTGGCCGGATGCACGACGGCGACGGCCACGCGACCCCCGTCGACATCGAGCACTGTCCCGTGTACGAAGGCGGCCTCATCGCTCGCGAGATACACCGCCGCGTGGGCGATAGCGTCGGGGGTACCACTCGCACCATGCGGAGTACCCCGCATCATGCGCTCCGCAACGCTCGACGGGTGGACAACGGATGTCGCGCCGTCGACGGTCTCGCGCACGACACCAGGAGAAATCGCGTTGACACGCACGCCCGCCGGACCGAACTCGGCCGCCCAGGAGCGAGTGAGGGTCTCGACGGCCCCCTTCGTCGAACTGTAGAGCGGGCTACTTCCGATCGCGAGCCGCGCAATCCACGACCCGAGGTTGATGATCGCGCCGCCTCCGCGAGCGGCCATGATGGGGGCGATCGCGCCAGTGAGGTAAAAGGGAGCCTTCACGTTGACGGCATAGACGCGGTCGAAGGTCTCCTCGTCGATGTCGACCGTCGCTCCGGAGGGAAAGATTCCCGCGTTGTTCACGAGGATGTCGATAGGGGCATCGAGGGCATCGACTGCTTGGGCGGCCAGTGTACGGGAGGCGAAGGGCGATCCGTCGAGGTCTGCCACCACGAAATCGGCTCGCCCACCCGCCGCACGGATCCCAGCCACGACGGCGTCGCCACGCTCACGACTGCGCCCCGAGACGATCACGTGCGCGCCCTCGACGGCGAACGCGACAGCGATCGCGCGACCGATGTTGCTCGTGGAGCCGGTGACGAGGGCGGTCTTGCCCTCGAGGCGTGTACCCATGCTGATTCCTCTTGCTTAGATGGTTTGCGGTCGAGCCGAGTTCGCGGACCTGCGGCATAAACGGACTGCTCGTCCTCTTCGGTCCCTAACACCATATGGACGTCCCGTCCGCTTGTCAATTAGACTCGTGCAAATGACCCCACCCCTGAGCGTCCCAACGCCACAGCGCTCCGACGCTCGGCGCAACTACGACGCGCTGCTCGAGGCCGGCCGCATCACCTTCTCCAAAGGCCCCGAGGTGTCGTTCGAGGATGTGGCGCGCGCCGCGGGCGTCGGCAAAGGCACGCTCTACCGCCATTTCCCCACGCGAGACCACCTCGCGGCCGCCATCATGCAAGACGGCTTCGACCGCCTCGCGGCCAAGGCGGATGAATTGCTGAATGCGCAGGACCCATGGGCTGCAATGGAGTTCTGGTTGCGCGACTACGACCGCACGCCGATGCGCTATCCGGGCATCAGCGCACGGCTGGGCGATGCGCTCGCCGACGACGCTTCCGCGGTGGCTACGGCCTGTCTGCCCATGAAGCTGAGCTTCGCCGAGCTGCTTCGCCGAGCCCAGGGGGCGGGGGTGGCGCGCGACGACCTCACGCCCACCGAGCTGCTTACCCTCATCAGCGCCCTGCCACAGAAACCCCGCAACTCCGACCGCTCGAGCCCATACCTCGACCTCATCCTCCGAGGCCTCCGCCCTTAGAAACGATCCGCGATCGAGAACAAGGCGCCGGACAGTCGAGAGCGTTCGAGTCGAAGGACCGAGATCGAATGCCAGGGGACACACGAAGGGGGCCGCGCCGAGGGTTCGATTTGGCCTCGATTCCTCCTCCTAGAAGGGGTCGCGGGATTGGTCTCGCAGGCGACGTGACGCGTAGTCCGTCATAGTGCGACCAACTCCGGCGGTGCCGCCAGCAACGATCGCGGCGACAATGCTCCCGTCGCGTGGAGTGAGACCGTCTCGTGGATAGAACTCCTCGGCGCGCTCAGGCTGACGCGACTTCCAGCGGGTGGACGCGGCCGAGGTCGAGGCGCTGACGAGCGACCCAGAGGTCGTGCGCGTCCTGCATCGTCAACCAACTCTCCGCGCTGCGCCCCAATGCCTTCGACAGCCTCAGAGCCATCTCTGGCGTCACCCGGCTCGCGCCACTGAGCACCCGGCTGAGCGTCGACGCGGCGACGTCCAACTGCGCAGCCAGTTCACGGCCGCTTACCCCGAACGGCTCCAGATACACCTCGGAGATGAACTCACCCGGGTGCGGTGGGTTGTGCATCGGCTTCAACTCGTCCATTAGTGATAATCCTCGTAATCCAGGACGTGCGCGTTCCCCTCACGGAACTCGAACGTCACTCTCCAGTTGCCATTCACGGTGATTGACCAACGGCCGGTCATCCCGCCCTTCAGCGGATGCAGCCGGAAGCCGGGAATATCCATGTCATCGATCGCTTGCGCCGAATCGAGCGCCGCGAGTTGCATACGCAGTCGCTTCGCATGATTCGGTTGCACACCCGCGGCGCTGCCCGCTTCGAATAGCGTGCGCAAGCCCTTGTGTCGGAAGGACTTGATCACCGTCTCAGTGTAGCATGGTGCGCATCACGCAACGTTACGGCTACGGCCGATCCGGTGATGTCGTCGTCGCGGTCCAAGGCAGTCCGCGTGGTCGGTGCGGTGAAGATCATGAGCGATTTAGACAGCAATTGCGGTACGGCGCGCTAACTCGCTTGACGGATGCGACGCGGCCGACATAGAGTCAGAAGAGTTTCGCCTTAAAACGATTCAATCGACACTCAACGAGGAGGTTCCCCCGGTATGTCGATGAGCCCCCCCACAACCGGGCAGGCCGTTCTCGAGCTTCGTAACGTCGCCAAGTCCTTCGGCTCTGCGGTTGCGCTGGCTTCTGCCGACCTGAGGGTGAAGACGGGGTCGATTCACGCCCTCGTGGGAGAGAACGACGCAGGCAAGTCGACCCTCGTGAAGATCGTCGCTGGACTCTACCAGCGCGACAGCGGCGAACCAGGCGACCGCGGAAGGCATTGCCAAAACGCAGGTCGACCTGATCACCAAGGAGATCGGTGACACCGGCGACATCGCGATTCTCTCGGCTGCGGCAAACGCGACCAACCAGAACGCGTGGATCGAGCTTATGAAGAAAGACCTCACGGCCAATCATCCGAACGTCAAGCTCATCGACACCGTGTATGGAAACGATGACGACCAGACGTCGTTTGACAAGACGTCGGCGCTTCTGGCCAAGTACCCCACCCTGAAGGGCATCGTGTCTCCCACCACGGTCGGAATTGCTGCGGCGGCACGCTACCTCTCCACCTCGGAGTTCAAGGGCAAGGTCGCACTGACCGGTCTCCGCACCCCGGACCAGATGCGCGACTACATCACCGACGGCACCGTCACCGCGTTCGCACTGTGGAATCCGGCCGACCTCGGCTACCTGGCCTCCTACACGGCCAAGGCCCTGATCGACGGCAAGATCACGGGCAAAGAGGGCGATTCATTCACCGCCGGAAAGCTTGGTGACTTCACGGTAGGCAAGGACGGCACCGTTGTGCTCGGCGATCCGTTCACCTTCACGAAGGACAACATCGGCGCCTTCCACTTCTAGATCGCCACGCGAGAGCTGAAAGGTCGACACAGGTGACAACCCACGAAGTACCCGCCCCTGCGCCAGTCAGGCTGCGAGCGGACGCACTCCCGCCATCCACCGCCGGGTCGCGGATGCTCAGCATCATTTCGGTCGATCGGCCGCGCCTGTCGTGGATGGTGCCTCTCACCCGGACGGGCCAGCAGCAATCCGGCTACCAGGTCGTGGCGTCGTCTCTCGATCACCCGGAAACGAACCCGAACTTCTGGGACAGCGGCATGGTCGACTCGGCCGAAAACTCCGGCATTGCCTGGGGTGGCAGTCCGATCCCGCCGCACTCCCGCATCTTTTGGACGGTGCGGATTCGGGATGACCGCGGAACCGTCTCCGACTGGGCTCCGGTCGTTCCCCTCGACAGCGCGGCGTACACCGTGGCGGACTGGGACGCGGAGTGGATCGCTCCCCCGCCGACTCATTCCGCCAGCATCGATGTGCCCGCCACGACCTCGGCAGTTACTTCGGGCCGCGTCTCGATCGCCGGCTGGGGACCGGCGCGGATCTCGGTGAACGGAACCGTTGTTGGACCCGACGAACTCGACCCAACCGACTCGTCGCTGATGCGCGCCACCGCGCGAACCTACGACGTGACCGACCTGGTCGCCGCCGCGCGGGGTCCATTCGCCCTGTCGATCGTCGCCTCGCTCGGCCACTATCGTCTCGTGCTCGATCGCCCACGGGTGCTGGCCGAACTTCGGGTCTCGTGTGCGGACGGCACGCAGCTCGTCGTCGGCACCTCCGGCGACTGGACAAGCACTCCGACCGGCCTGGTCGTCGATGAGCCGTTCTACCTCGAAGAGCACGACCCTGGTGCCGTGCACCCGAACGCCGCGCGTACTCCGCTCGAGGTGGTCGCACCTGACGCCTCACCGGCCTCCCCCTCGATCGTGGTTCCAAACGTCGGCCCGCCGGTGCGAGTCGTTCGAACGATCAACGGCTCGCTGATCGGGCGACCGGCTCATGGCATCCGCGTATTCGACCTGGGCGAAAACGTCGCCGCACGCGTGGCCCTCACGCTCGACGGCATGACCGCCGGGCAGCGGATCACCTCGGTTCAGGGCGAGAAGCTCACAGCCGACGGCCGGGTGGACACCACCAATATTCGCCTGCCAGACGACAGACATCGCGAGCGGCAGGTCTTCGCCGTGGTGTGCGACTCGGAGCACGTCGAAGCAAGCCCCTGGTTCGCGGTGCACGGCTTCCGCTACGTCGAGGTCGCGGGACTCGACGACGACTCGATCGCCGGGGTGTCTGCCCGCGTTCTGCATTCCGATGTTGAACAGGTGGGCGAGCTGACGACGAGCGTCGCGGAGCTGGATCGCCTGGTCGACTACGCCGTGCGCACCCAGCTCAACAACACGCACGGGCTCCCGGAGGACTGCCCGACCAGAGAACAGGGCGGGTGGACAGGGGACGCCTCGGTCTCCGCCGAGGCGGCGCTCTCCCACCTCGACCTGGCCGGCGTGTACCGTAACTGGCTCGCGGATGTCGCGCTGGACGCTGGGCCGGATGGCGGCATCCTCGGCATCTCGCCACAACTGCAGGGGGCGCTCGGCGAGCAGCCAGCAGACCCCGTCTGGGGCTCGGCCATCACCGAGATCCCGTGGCAGCTCTGGCGAATCAGCGGAGACACCTGGCAGATCGAACCGCTTCTTCCCGCGATGCGGCGGTGGGCCGACTGGCAACTCGGAACGCTCGTCGACGGGGTGGTCAGGAATGCCGCCATCAGTTTCGGCGCCGACTGGCTCGCCCTCGAACAGACGCCCCCCGTGCTCCTTCAGACGGCAGCCGTCGTGGTCTCGCTGCGCGCTCTGGCCGACCTCGAGGAGGCTGTCGGCGACGCGCAGGCTGCGGCATCGCGTCGGTCGCAGGCAGACGCCGTCGTCGCTTCGGCGAAAGAGCAATTGCGAGATCCCGTCGAAGGCACCTGGGGTAATGACTCCCAGGGGTCGAGCGCGGTGGCGTTGGTCGCGGGGCTCGCCGACCCGCTGGACATCCCTGGGCTGCAGGCTCGCCTCCGGGCGGCTGTGCATGTCAGGGGCGATCGGCTCGCGAGCGGATTTGCGGCGACGAAGGCGGTCGTTCGCGCACTCGCCGACGCAGATGGCGGCTCGAGCCTTCTCGCTGCGGTGCGGCAGCCAGAGCAGCCAGGAATCGGCGCAATGCTCATCGACGGACCAGGTACCTTCTGGGAGACCTGGTGGATCGACAACGAGAACGTCGGCGTGGCCTCGCTCGATCACATTGGCCTCGCGGCGCCCTTTGCCGCATGGGTGTGGCGGGATGTCGCAGGCCTTCGCCTGCTCGAACCGGGCTTCCGACGGTTCACTCTCGACCCGCGGCTGCTCTCGGCCGTCACAAGCTCCAGGTTCAGCCGGGACACGGCACGCGGCACGATCATGGCGTCCTGGCAGCTGGCCGACGGTGTCTACCGAGCCGAACTCACCGTGCCGGTGGGCAGCATTGCCGAGGTGACGTGTCCTGGCGCAAACGAGGTCGTGCTTGACGGCCAACCCGCTGCGACGCAGACGGGTAACTCTGGCAGGAGAATCGTCATCGTAGGCTCCGGAGAGCATGCCGTGACTGTCGAATACCACGCGACCGCTGTGGCACCGGCTGCGGCACGACCGCTCAAGAGGCGTGCGGATGTCGGCGAGGTGTGGCTCTCCGATGGCAATCTCAGCCAGTGGACGCCGGTGGGCGGCGAGGCCACGGTGTCCGTTGCGAACACCGACGTCGTCTGCACGCCCGTCTTTCACGAGCCCATTGCCGCGCCGACGCTGGACGTCAGCATTCCCGACTTCGCGGCGGGTGAGACAGAGTGGCTGGTGCTGGAACAGGACGCGCCCCTCGACCTCTCCGCGGCATCCTTCGCCTTCGCCAGCTTCGATGTGGATAATTCCGGAATCGTCGGGCGGGCGGTGCGCATCGTGATGCGACTCACGAGCGTGGACGGCGAGCATCGCGAGGCGGTGGCGAGGCCGCTTCCGATCGCCTGGAATCGCGTGGCCGTCGAGCTCGACGGCTGGGCCGGGCGATCGAGGGTGGCCGAGGTAATGGTCGGCATCCGCTGGACGGACGAGTTCGATACGGCGCTCGGGCCGCCCGTGCCGCTGCCGCCGACTCCGCGACAATTCTCCTTCCGTCTCGGTCGCATCGGATGGACCAGCGCGCCACGAACCTGGTGATCTCGGCCGCCCCCAGGCCACGATCCACAACGTTTCAGAAAGAGGCTTCTCATGAACAGCACCGACCCCGACCGCAGCGCGGAGTTTCTTCGGCTGGGGCTCGCCGCTCCCATGTTCGCCGCTCCCGGCGTCCCGGCCATGCGCACCCCCAGCCTCGAGAAGCTCGACTGGCCCCAGACGCTCGAAGCCATTCGCTCGGCCGAGGCGCTCGGCTACGACTCTGTCTGGTTTTCTGACCACCTTTTTCACGGACGCGATGGCGAGTTTCTCGAGAGCTGGACGACGCTCGCCGCGGCCGCAGCCGCGACGATGCGCATCCGACTTGTCAACAATCATCTCGGAATCGGCTTTCGGTCGGCGCCGCTCATCGCGAAGATGGCAGCGACCGTCGATGTGATCTCGGATGGACGCTTCGAGCTCTTCGTCTCGCACGGGATGCGCGAGCGGGAGCACACGAGTTACGGGTTCGACTGGGACCCGGATGTCGACCGCCGGATCGCGAGGCTCGCGGAAGCCACCGACGTTATTCGCGCGTTGTGGACGGGACAGCCCGTCGATCACGATGGCGACTTCTACCAGCTGCAGGGAGCGCTGAGTACCCCTGTGCCCGCTCACGACGTGCCGATCTGGCTCGGCGGGCCCCTTAGCGATTCCGCCGTGCGGCTGATCGCAGCGAGTGCGGACGGCTGGAACGCACTGCCCGCCTCCCTCACCGAGTACGCGGCGCAGGCCGCCCGCATCGACGCGGCGTGCGAGGCGATCGGGCGGGATCCAGCGACGCTCCGGCGCAGCCTCGAGACCCAGGTGCTCGTGCTCGACGATGCGTCTGAGTGGGACCGGTGGATGACGCGGTGGGCCGAGCTGCGGGAGCGCGCGCCACTCGGGTTCGCGACCTCGGACATGTTCCCGAACGGAACCGCCATCGATGATCCCGAGGCGTTCGGTGCGGCCTGCCGTGACAGTTTCATCATCGGCACTCGGGACGAGGTCGCGGCCAAGCTCGCAGCCTTCCGCGCACTCGGCGTCGACGAGGTCGTCTGCTGGTTCATGGACTGGCCTCTGGGGGATTCGCTGCGAATCCTGGCCGAGGATGTTCGGCCGATGCTGTCTTGCCAATGACGTTCGGCCGACAATGTCTGGCCGATAATCAATCTTCCGTAGCAAAATCGAAACGTTTCAGATACCATGACTGCATCATCGATATTCGCAAGGAGGCGTTCGGTGCGCAAGCTCGGCATTGCTCTCGTGGGAGCGGGCTTCATGGGCACTCGCCATGTGCACGGCTACGCGGCCCTTCACGCGGCCGGGGTGGCGAAGGCGAACGTCGTCGCGATACTGGATCTTGACCGGCAAGTGGCCGAGCGCGCGGCCGACGAGGCCGAGCGCCTGCTCGGGCGCCGACCGAGTGTCTACACCGAACTGGCCGCGCTCCTTAGCGACCCAGCGGTCGAGGCCATCGACATCGTCACCGACCCGCGAACTCACCACTCCATCGCGATTGCGGCGATGGAGGCTGGCCGTCACGTTCTGTGCGAAAAGCCGCTCGCGCTCACCGTCCGCACCGCCAGGGCGATGATCGATACCGCCGAGCGCACCGGCATGACCCTCGCGACCGGCGAGAACTATCGCCGCGGCGGCGCGAACCGTCTCGCCAGGTCCGTACTCGATGCCGGACTTCTTGGCACAGTTCACCTCATGCGCGAAGTGCGCATCGGAGGCGACAGCAACGTCATCATCAGCAGGTGGCGACACCTGAAGGCGAGCGGCGCTATCGGGCTCGACATGGCCATCCACTATGCCGACATCATCGAATACCTGCTCGGCCCGGTCGAGCGGGTGTGGGGCAGGGGCATCATCGCAGAGCCTCTGCGCTTTCCGGCCGACGGCAGCGATGCGATAGTCGCGGATGGCGAGGACTCGATTCTCGCCTCGATGCGCACGCGCTCGAACGTGGACGTGCAGCTCGCCTATCTGCCGTCTGGCCCAGGCATCCACTTCAGCGAACGCACGGTGCACGGCACGCGAGGCTCGATGTCGATTCCGCCCGACCGCACCGACGGTGACGTCGTCGTCACCCTGGGAGACCGCGTGCTCAGCGGCGCGGCGCTGGTCGACGCCGTCGGGGATCAACTGCAGCTTTCGGAGGCGACCATCGCGGTACTCGGCCCGGACGGAACGGGCGGCAAAGGGGCGTCATGGTCGATCGTGGACTCCGGCTACCTCGCCGTCGAGATCGATGACTTTGCCGACGCGGTGCTGTCAGGGCGGGCGCCAGAGGTCGACGGGATGGGCGGCCTGCGTGCCCTCACTGTCGTCCTCGCGATCTTGGAATCCGGAGTGGCTGGCCGCGAGATCACGGTCGACGAGGTGCTCGATGGAACGGTGCACGCCTACCAGGACTCCATCGACCAGGCTCTGGCTGCGAGCGCGCGGTGACCGAACGATTGCGATTCCGCCAGACCGCGTTCGTTGTGCGTGATCTCGACGCTGCAGTGCGCCACTGGGCGGATGACCTGGGGATCGGGCCGTGGAGAGTGTGGACCATGAGGCCACCCCAGCTCATGGATGGGGTCTATCGCGGCACAGCTGTGCCCTTTGCTTTCAGGCACGCGCTGGCGATGTCGGGAGAGGTGCAGTTCGAACTCATCGAACCGATCGATGGCTCGAGTATCTTCGCCGATCAGCTCGACGAGATCGGGGAAGGCCCCAATCACATCGGAGCTGTCGTCGACGATCACCAGGCGGCCGTCGCCGACCTCATCGAACGAGGGTTCGTGCCCCTCCAGAGCGGCCGGTTCGGCGCGAGCGGAGACGGCCTGTTCGCCTACTTCCAGCGACCGGGAATCTCGACGATCGTCGAACTCATCCGTCCACCGAGCGAGCGATTCGCCCCCGACTACACCTACCCGGCGGAGCTACCGTGACCGAATCCATGCGCATTGCCGAGGTCGAGACCTTCGTATCCAACACCTCGGTCTTCGTGCGTCTCACCACCGAATCCGGCCTGACCGGCATCGGCGAGTCGACGGCTTTCGCGTTCCCACTCGCCGTCGTCGAGGTCGTGAAAGCGCTCAGCGGTTACCTGGTGGGAGCCGACGGCATGGATGTCGAGGCCCACTGGCTGCGCATGTACCGTGCGCTGGGCTGGCGCGGCATCACCCTCGGAGGGGCGATCAGCGCGATCGATCAGGCACTCTGGGACCTGCGCGGCAAGCGCTTCGAGGAACCGGTGTGGCAGCTGCTCGGTGGCCGTTCGCGCAGGGGTATTCGCGCCATGAAGGTGGTGCAGACCGGGACGACCGACGAGGTCGTTGCCGCATCGGTCGCAGCCCAGCAGGCCGGCTACACGGCGATCAAGGTGCTGCTCTTCCAACACGAGCACCACGGCATGCGGCATGCAGAGCGCACCGCCGACCTCGTGGAGCGCTTCGGCGCCATCCGTGACGCCGTCGGCGATCGAATGGATGTCGGCATCGAGCTGCACAGGAACATGCAGCCGGGCAACTCCATCGCTCTCATCACGGAACTCGCCAGGTTCCGACCGCTGTTCGTCGAGGATC
This sequence comes from Microbacteriaceae bacterium, assembly GCA_025464815.1. Classification (GTDB taxonomy): domain Bacteria; phylum Actinomycetota; class Actinomycetes; order Actinomycetales; family Microbacteriaceae; genus Lacisediminihabitans. Next base: position 11,632 of record JAODMW010000061.1, read on the forward strand.
CGATCCCGCCCGACAGCGCGATCGCTTTCGGCGAGGTATCGGCGAAGGTGACCGTGCCGATGGCTGCCGGGGAACGAAACACCACGATCTACGAATTCCGGGAGTACATCGAGCACGCCGGGATCTCCTACATTCGCCCCGACGTAGGCATCGCCGGCGGGTTCACCCACGTGCGCAAGATCTGCGCGATGGCGGAGGCGCACCACCTCGGCGTCATCCCCCATTGCGTGCCATCCGGACCGGTCGCGACGATGGCGCATGTACACCTGGGGATCACGATTCCGAACTGGGAGGTGCAGGAGCATGTTGAACAGGATGTGGAGCCTGTCGTGTCGATGGTGAACAGGATCACCCCGCTGGTCGACGGCTACCTCTACCCCTTCGATGCCCCTGGTCTCGGGATGGAGTTGAACGATGCGGCGCTCATCGGCGCTCCCGTCGGTGTCTTTGCGATCTTGCCCGCCCTGCGCGAGGACGGATCGGTGGCTTACCGATGACCACGAAGCTCCGGGTCGGAATCGCCTGTCACCCCGACCTCCGCGACCACTACATCAGCCAGGCCGACCTCACCCGTCTCGGCACGATTGCCGAGATCAGCTTCGCCGACTTCGAGGCGCCAGGCGACCCATGGGGACAGGTCCCGGTCGTCCCAGAGCTCGACGATCGCCTCGCAGAATTCGCCTCAGATAAGGATGTCCTGCTCGTCTTCCACGGCGCTCCGCGAGTGACTTCACGCGTCTTTGCCGCCGCGCCGAACCTCAGGCTCGTCGGCGACATCGAGGGCGACCGGTTCGCCGGCCGCATCGACGTTGCCGCGGCACGCGCCGCCGGTGTGCTGGTCGTAGACACCACCCACGCGTCGTCGTGGCCGGTGGCCGAGTGGGCCCTCGCACTGATGCTGATGGGACTGCGCCAGAACGCGCACTTTCGCGAGATCATTGCCGGTCACGACATGAGCCAGAGCGAGTACCGCACCAGGCCTCCCGGCCGCGAGCTCACGGGCAAGACGGTGGGCCTCATCGGGTTCGGGCACATCGGCTGGCGCCTGCGCGAGTTCCTTACCCCGTTCGAGTGCCCGATCATCGCGTATGACCCGTACGCCCCCCGCGAGCTCGCAGATGCGCAGCGCGTCGATTTCGCCTCGCTCGCGACGGTGATGGGGTGCGACGTCGTCGTTTGCCTCGCGCCCGCGACCCCGCACACCATAGGGATGATCGGCGAGGCCGAGTTGACCATGCTGCGCGAGGATGCGGTCTTCATCAATGTCTCGCGGGGCAGCGTCGTGGATGTCGGGGCTCTGATCGCACGAGCACAGCAGGGCGACGCCTGGTTCGGCCTTGACGCGCATGACCCGGAGCCCCTCGCCGTCGACTCTCCACTGCGGGGGATGTCGAACGTGATTCTGTCGGCACACATCGCCGGGGTGACGGTCGAGGCGCAGCCACGTTTCTTCGCTCTCATGGTCGACGAGCTGGAGCGCTTCTCGGCAGGCATCGAGCCGCGCGCGCAGATCACCGATCGAGTCGTCGCCGGCCGCGGAGTGAGCTGAGATGCTCTTTGACGCACACTGCCACGCCTGGCGCCGCTGGCCGTACGACACCGCGGTGCCCGATCCAGACACACGCGGCAGCATCGAGGCGCTGCTGTACGAGATGGACACGCACGGCGTCGAACGCGCCGCGGTCGTGTGTGCCCGCATCGGTGGTGGGGCCGGGGGCGATGGCTTCGCCAACGACGACAACAACGACTACGTCACACGGCTTGCCGCTGCGCATCCCGACCGGATCACGCCGTGGGTGGATGTGGATTGCGTGTGGCGGGAGGAGCATCACAGCCCGGGTTCCGCCGAGCGCCTGCGCGCCGAGATCGAGCGCACCGGAGCCGGCGGCTTCACCCACTATGTGACGTCCGGTGCCAATGACGGCTGGCTCGCATCCGATGACGCCGGTGAGTTTTTCCGGTTCGCGGCTGACGCTGGACTCATCGCCTCCCTTGCGCTCTCGGCGGCCTGGTTCGAGGATCTCAGGCCCATCGCCGCCGCGAACCCCAGCCTGCCTGTGCTCATCCATCACCTGTCGCATCCGTCGTCGGCAGCCGAGCTCGATTCCCTCGTGGCCCTCAGCGACCTGCCGAACATCGGTGTCAAGATCTCGGGCTTCAACTACAACTCGTCTGAATACTGGGACTATCCGTATCCGGGTGCCCAGGAGATTTTCCGCGCGATTGTGGGCGGCTTCGGTTCGGCGCGGCTCTATTGGGGCAGCGATTTCCCGGCCTCTCGCGACCAGCTCACCTACCGGCAGTCGATCGAAGTCGTGCGCTCGCACTCCGACTTCCTCGCGCCAGGCCAGCTCGCGGGCATCCTGGGCGACAACCTCGCGGCGCTCGTCGCGGAACCACGGCTCGCTGCCCCCATCGACAATTACCTCACTCAGCACGATCCCAATCAGCACGACCTAACGAGAAAGTGACTACACCATGACCTCAGCCCTGATCGCCCGCTACTACGTCATACCGGGCAATGCCGCACGCGTCGAAGATACTCTCCGCAAGATGGCCGAGCGCGTGAAGGCGGATGAGCCAGCCTGCCTGCTGTATAACGCGAACGTCGACCCTGAGAACGAGAACCTGTACTGCCTGTATGAGGTGTACGAAAACGAGGATGCCGTCGCCGCGCACCGCGAAACCCCGCACTTTACGGAGTTCATCGAGGGCATCATCGTGCCGCTGCTCGAGAAGCGGGAGCGTGAACTGTACCGTCAGGTAATCGGATGAAGCTCGTCTCATTCGAGACAACGGGCGACCAGGGCAGGGTCGCCCATCTCGGTGCGCTCGTGACCGGCGACGCCGACACTGGCGAGCTCGTCGATCTGGCTTCCGCGACACGAGCGCTGCTCGCCGCAGAAGGCATCACGCACGAGGGTGCGCGGCGAATCACCGCCGCCCTCGTGCCCGGGTCCCTTCTCGGCTTTATCGAGGGTGGTGCCAGGTCCCGTGACCTGGCCGACGAGGCGCTTGCCGCCGCCCTCGAGCATGGCTGGGAGCGCGATCCAAGCGGTGCACGTATCCGCTACGACGCGAGCGAGATCACCCATCTCCCCGCGATCAGTGATCCACCTCTCCTGCGTGACTTCATGGCCTTCGAGAAGCATCTTCTCAACGTCTTTCCGAAGCTCGGACGCGAGATACCGGATGAGTGGTACCGCCGCCCTGTCTACTACAAGGGCAACCCCTCGGCCATCGGCGCCCACGAACAGGACGTGACCATTCCCGCGTATGCAGATCAGCTGGATCTCGAGTTCGAGTTCGCCGCGATCATCGGGCGCGCGGGAGTCGACATCGCCGAAGAGGATGCTCTCTCGCACATCTTCGGATACACCATCTATGACGACTTCTCGGCGCGAGACATCCAGGCGGCAGAGATGACGGTGGGCCTCGGCCCCGCGAAGGGCAAGGACTTTCTGGGAGCCCACGTGCTCGGACCTGTCGTTGTGACGGCGGATGAGCTTGGAGACCCGTACTCCCTCGGGATGTCCGCGCTCGTGAACGGTGTGGAATGGACCAACGGCTCAAGTGCCGACATGCATTGGAAGTTCGAGCAGATGATCGCATACGCCTCCCGCGATGAACTGGTGCGGGTGGGCGAAGTATTCGGCTCCGGCACGGTTGGCGACGGTTCGGGCGCCGAGCAGGGCAAGTGGCTGGAGCCCGGTGACGTTGTCGAACTAACAGTCGAAGGAATCGGAACGCTGCGCAACCGCGTCGTGGCATGACCGGCGAATAGAGGAAACATGAGCATTGACACCGCATCGCACATCGGACACCGGGCCTCTGGCACACCGCACGCCGTTATCGATCCGAGCGACGGCTCGGTCATCGGGGAGATCCCGATCTCCAGCGAGGCCGACTGTCTCGATGCCGTCGAGACTGCGGCTGCAGCATCCGCCAGCTTCGCGGCACTGTCACCACGGGTTCGAGGAGAAATGCTCCGCAGAGCCTATGAGCTGATGACCGCCGAGAGCGAGGAGCTCGCTCGGCTCGTTTCCCGTGAGAACGGCAAGATCCTGGCCGATGCACGCGCCGAGATAGCCTATGCGGCGGAGTTCTTCCGTTGGTTCTCTGAGGAGGCCGTGCGGATTTCCGGCGACTTTCGGCTGGCGCCGAACGGCGACAAGACCATCATCGTCACGCACGACCCCGTGGGCGTTTCGCTCCTGATAACGCCGTGGAACTTTCCGGCAGCCATGGCCACTCGCAAGATCGGTCCGGCGATCGCCGCGGGGTGCACCGTGATCCTGAAGCCCGCGATGGAGACGCCGCTGACCGCGCTGGCGATCGTGGACCTGCTCGCTCGCGCCGGGGTGCCTGACGGCGTCGTCACCATCGTCACGCCGTCTCCTGCCGGGCTGGCCGTGTCACGAATGCTGCGAGACCCGCGAGTTCGAAACCTTTCATTTACGGGGTCGACAGAGGTGGGGAGACTGCTCCTCAAACAGGCGTCAGACAGGGTGATCCGCACCTCGATGGAGCTCGGGGGCAATGCTCCGTTCATCGTGCTCGACGACGCGGATCTCGATACAGCTGTCGCCGGCGCGATGATCGCGAAGCTTCGAAATGGCGGCGCAGCGTGCACCGCCGCGAATCGTTTCTACGTGTCAAGGTCCATCGCCGAAGAGTTCGCCAGGCGACTCTCCGCGGCGATGGCGAGCATCCGGATGGCCCCGGGTTTGACCGACGGCGCTGGCCTCGGCGCCAGCGTCTCAATCGGCGAACGCGACAAGATCGCGAGCCTCGTGGATGCCTCTGTCGCCCACGGAGCCGTGGTTCTCACGGGCGGCGTAAAACCCGCCGGAGTGGGCGCTTTCTACCCTCCGACCGTGCTATCGCTTGACGCAGACAACCCGATTCTGGCGGAGGAGATCTTCGGCCCGGTGGCTCCCGTTGTCGCGGTCGACTCGGATGACGAGGCAATCGCCCTGGCGAACGCCTCAGAGTTCGGCCTCATCTCGTACGTCTTCTCTGGCGATCTGGCACGGTGCATGCGGGTCGCAAAATCGCTCGAGTCTGGCATGGTCGCCGTGAACAAGGGCGTGATCTCCGACCCGGCCGCACCATTCGGTGGGTACAAGCAGAGTGGCCTGGGGCGTGAGGGCGGATTCGCGGGAATCCACGAGTTCCTAGAAAGCAAATACATCGGCGTCGACATCTGATCGGTCGCCGGAGGTCGGCAAATCGGGCAAACAGCCTCGAAATGCCATTGACATCGGAAAGGAGCAGTGCGACACTCGGAGTGTTCTGAAACGTATCAAATGCTCCACATATCCGAGTCCTATCACTCGGGAACGGGATCCATCCCGATCCCACTTCTGCAATCACAACGACGTAACAGAAGGGTTGACATAGTGGTCACCAAAAAACGCCTCTTCGGGCGGATCGCAGCACTATCCGTCGCGACAGTCCTCGCAGCGAGCCTCGCAGCTTGCAGCAGTGGCGGCGACACCAACACGGGCGGCACGACCGGCAAGAACATCCTCATCGGGATGAACTCTGGTTTGGTTCCGCAGTTCCAACGGTACGCGAAGGAGTTCGAGAAAACCCACAAGGGTTTCACCGTCACCGTGAAGGCGGTGCCTGACGCTCAGCCGGATTACATCCAGCAGCTCGTCACCCAGGGGCTCAGCAAGTCCCTGCCCGACATCATCTTCAACTACGACACACTGAACCAGACGCTCAACTCGAACCACCTGCTCTACGACATCAAGCCATGGCTCGACTCGGGCCACGACGGGTTGAAGGGTTCGAGCTTCATTCCGGCCTTCCTCGATCAGTACAAGGTGGGCAAGACCATCACCGGCATCCCCGTGAGTGCCGACACCGGCATCATTTCGGTCCACACGGCCCTCTTCGAGAAGTACGGCGTGCCCGTGCCGACGGCCGACTGGACCTACGACGACATGTACGCCGCGGCCAAGGCGATCACCGAGAAGTCGGGCGGATCCGTATACGGCATCAAGACCCCGATCGGTGACGGCAGCGCGGTCTTCACGTTCTACCCGGTGCTGAAGGCCTTCGACAGCAACCTGTACGACCCGAAAACGAAGAAGTTCATCTTCGCGAACGACGGCGGCATCGAGGCCTGGACCAAGCTCCTCGCCCCGTACATCGACAAGTTCGGCACGCCGTACTCCCTCGCCACCAATAACACCCTGCTCGAGAGCGGGCAGGTTGCCATGGGAATCGGCTCGACGGCGGGTGTCGCCGGTCTTCGCGAGAAGATCAAAGATGACTGGGACATCCTCCCGATGCCGAAGCTCGATGGTAAGTCGACCACCGGCGGTGGCTCGTACTCTCTCTCGATCAGTGCAAAGTCGGACAACAAGGAGGGCGCATACCAGTTCATGGCATGGTTCTACTCGACCGCTGGCGGCATGAAGGCTGGGCAGCCCGACGGCATCATCCCCGCAACAACGGATGGCATCGCGAAGGGCGCGTGGCTGACGGAGGCCGCCCCGGTTCCGCCGAGCTTCGTCGCGACGATCAAGGCGTCCGTTCCGAACGCCATTCTTCCGAACACGATCCCGGATGCCGTGCAGCCGAAGGTCGTACCCGCCCTGCAGACCGCTATGCAGCAGGTAGTACTGAAAGGCATGTCGATCAAGGAGGCGTACACCGCGGCGCAGGACGAACTCAACGGACTGCTGAAGTAGTAGACCCTTGACCGTCCTAGAGACCAAGAGGGGTGCCGGCGCTGAGCGCCGGCACCCCCGGTCACCACTTCGTAAAAAGACCAAGTACCGCAAAGCGGATGCCGCATCGGCCTGGCTGCTGCTCGCCCCCGCGCTCGTCCTCTTCATCGTGTTCATCATCATCCCCACCATCGTCAGCCTCGGGCTGAGCTTCTACCAGTGGGACTTCTTCGACACCCCCGCCTTCGTCGGCTTCGCGAACTTCGCGAAGCTCGCAACCGATTCGGCGGCGTGGAACTCCCTGGGAGTCACCCTGCTCTTCGTGCTCCTGGGGGTCATTCCGACCATCGCCATCGGATTCATGCTGGCCGTTCTGATCAACGCCAACATGCCGGGCGTGGGTGTTCTGCGGGTGCTCTACTTCGTCCCGGTTGTGCTCTCGGTCGCGGTCTCCGCGGTGCTCTGGGCCTTTATCTACGACTCGCGGCAGGGGCCGATCGGCGCCCTACTGCGCGTGTTTGGGTTGCCGCCGGTCGACATCCTCAATACCGACACGCTGGCCTTGCCCGCGCTGGTGATCATGATGATCTGGCTCGCCCTGCCCATCGTGATCATCCTGTATCTGGCAGGCTTGCAGCGCGTGCCCGAGGACATCTATGCGGCCGCTGCCCTTGACGGCGCAGGACCGTGGCGCACGCTGTGGTCGATCACCTGGCCGAACGTGGCATCCACAACCTTCGTGGTGGCGATTCTTCAAATCGTCAACTACGTGGCCAGCTCTCTCGATGTCTCACTGATCATGACCAACGGCGGACCACTCGGAGCGACGACCGCCCTCAGCCTCTATGCGTACCGGCAGGCCTTCTCCAACCAGGATGTCGGCTACGCGAGCGTGCTCTCCGTGGTCCAGATGGTCATCATCGTCGCCATTATCGGCCTTGGCCGCCTCATCACCAGGAGATTCTCACGATGAGACCCGCACGTTTGCGCATTGGCCGCTACTCGACGATCATCCTGCTCGGGCTCATCATCGCCTTTCCCATGCTGTACCTGCTGTCGGGTTCCCTGATGTCGTTCAGCGACATCGCGCAGTACCCGCCGCGCCTGTTCCCGACCACGCCGATCTGGGAGAACTTCGCCCAGGCCTGGAGCTACCTCACCCCGCGCACAATCCTGAACACCTTTGCCTTCGTTGGCAGCGTTTTGCTCATCCAGCTGGCCATCTGCCTGCCGGCGGGATTCGCGCTGTCGAAGATCAAGTTCCGTGGCTCCAAGGTGGTGTTCGGACTGTTCCTGGTCCCCGTGCTGCTGCCGACCAACCTGCTCCTGATCCCGACCTTCGTTGTCACCCTGCAGCTGGGGCTCATCGGCAACTTTTTCGGGCTGGTCCTTCCGATCGCCGGGCAGGCATCGGTGGGAGTGCTGCTGTTCCGACAGTTCTTCTCCACGCTCCCTGACGGCCTGATCGATGCTGCTCGCATCGACGGGGCCAACTGGTTCCGGACGTTCTACAGCATCGCACTGCCGCTGGCGCGACCGATCATCGCGGCGTACTCGGTTGTGACGTTCCTCACCGCGTGGAATCTCTATATCTGGCCGCTGCTCGCTGCTCCTGGAGAGCAGACCAGGGTACTGACCCTCGCGCTCGCGCCGCTGGCGACGACCCAGTTCTCCAACATCTCGCCCTCCGTCGGATTTGCCGCGGCCGTCATCGCCATGGTGCCCGTGCTGGTTGTGTTCGTGGTGTTCCAGAAGTGGTTCACCCGCGGCATCGCCGGCACCGGCCTCGAGTAGGCAGCGCCATGAACAAGGACTCCGCGCCGAGCGCGGTGCGCGTCGGCGTGCGCATCGATGAGCCGATCCGGTTCGAGCAGTCGAGCCCATCGACGCCTGGGCGGGCGGGCGACGCACCGGTCACGTTCGTCGGCGTCTCCTCCCCGCGCCTCAGCTGGCGGGTCGGTACGGCTGTCTCCGGGTGGCGTCAAACCGGCATCGAAATCGAGGCGACGTATCCGGACGGCAGCACGCTGATCGCGCCTCTCGAAGGCGACGGCCAGATTCTTCTCGACTGGCCGTTCGCACCGCTTGAGTCACGAGACTGGGCCGAACTGCGGGTGCGCGTTGCCGGCCCTGGCGGCTGGAGTCCGTGGAGTCCACCAGCCGCTGTCGAGGCATCCCTTCTGCACGAATCCGACTGGGTTGCGAACTGGATCACGCCGGCAGCGGGCGCGGATCCAGGCGACCCTGCGCCCATAATCGGTACCGCGTTCGAGGTGGACTCCGGTCTCATCCGGGCGCGTCTGCACGTCACCGCGCTCGGCATTGTCACACCCCGCATCAACGGTGACCTCGTGTCGGGCGACCACTTCGCGCCAGGGTGGACCACTTACGACCGCCTCATCCGCTTTCGAAGCTACGACGTGACCACCCTGCTGCGCGAGGGTGACAATCAGCTCAGCGCGCTGGTCGGCAACGGCTGGTATCGCGGCCGGATTGCCTCGCTGCCCATCCACAGGGCGCGCGCCTACGGTGACCGGCTTGGCCTGCTCGCGCAGCTTGAACTCGAGTACGCAGACGGGCGCCGCGTCACGATCGGCACCGACGAGCAGTGGCGAACGGCGCCGTCGCGAATCCTCGCCAATGACTTCTACGACGGGCAGACGACAGACCTGCGGGCGCAGGCTACACCATCGCTTGCCGCGTCCGTCGAGCGGCTCGACGCCGAAATCGGACGGCTCGATCTCGCCGTCGCCCCACCCGTGCGCGAGCTGGAGGCGATCGCGACGACCACGGTGCAGGCTCACGCCGACAGCGTCATCGCCGACTTCGGGCGCAATCTCGTCGGCTGGGTGCGGCTGCGCGTGACGGCGCCCGCCGGAACGACGGTCGTCGTGCGGCACGCCGAAGTTCTGGATGACGGCGAGCTGTCGATCCGTCCATTGCGTTCTGCAGAAGCCACCGATCGGTACGTCCTTGCGGGCGGGACCGACGAGCTGCTCGAACCGGAGCTCACCTACCACGGCTTCCGTTACGCCGAAATCAACGGCCTGCCGCCCGGGGCGATCGTCTCGATCGAAGCCGTGTCAATTGGCAGCGACCTGACCCGAACTGCCTGGTTCGAGTGCTCCGATCCCGCGCTGTCGCAGCTGCATCAGAACGTCGTCAACAGCATGGTCGGTAACTTCCTCGACGTGCCGACGGACTGCCCCCAGCGCGACGAGCGCCTGGGTTGGAGCGGCGACATCCAGGTGTTCGCCCCCACGGCATCCACCCTCTTCGACGTCTCGGCATTTCTCGGCGGATGGCTGGATTCGCTCGCGCTCGACCAGCTGCCGGATGGCACGGTACCCGCCACCGTTCCGCGGGTGTTTCCCAAAGAATCCGCCCTCGCGGGATGGGGAGACGCCGCGGTGGTCGTCCCATGGGTGCTCTACCAGCGCGATGGCGACGTCGGTATTCTGCGGCGGCAGTACGCCAGCATGGTCGCCTGGGTCGAACGCGTGCACTCGCTCGCCGGCGATGAGCTGCTCTGGCGCGGCGGCGAACAGCTGGGCGATTGGCTCGACCCGCTCGCCCCACCGGACAAACCAGCGGCAGCCCAGGCTGACCCCGATGTCGTTGCGACCGCCTACTTCTTCCACTCGGTCGACCTGCTCGCCCTCAGCGCCGATGCTCTCGGGATGACCGGAGACGCAGAACGCTACGCGACGCTTGCGGCGCGCATCCGGTCCGCCTTCTCTGCCGCGTATGTGCATGACGATGGGCGTATCACGAGCGACTGCCAGACGGTCTACGCGCTTGCGCTCGCGTGGGAGATGATCGATGACGACGAGGTTCGATCCCGCGCCGGTGAGCGCCTTGCAGAGCTGGTCGAGTCACAGGGCTTCACGGTCGCGACCGGATTCCTCGGCACGCCCGTCGTACTGCATGCCCTCACCATCGCGGGGCGAACCGATCATGCTTACCGAATGCTGACCACGCGGGCATTCCCGAGCTGGCTCTACGCCGTCGACCTCGGCGCCACGACGATCTGGGAGCGCTGGGACAGCCTGCTGCCGGACGGCTCTGTGAACCCGGGAGAGATGACCTCGTTCAACCACTACGCTTTCGGGGCCGTGGCGGATTGGATGCATCGCACGATCGGCGGTCTGACCAGCCTTGCACCCGGCTGTCGTACGGTACGCGTCGCCCCGGTTCCCGGGGCAGGGCTGACGAGCGGCGGGATCACCTACGACTCCCCCTACGGTCGAATTCGCTCCAGTTGGAAGTTGATCGAGAGCCGCTTCGAGCTAGAACTGACGGTGCCGGTCGGCGTGACAGCGGCCGTGGAGCTGCCGGATGGCACCCTCGTAACGAACGTCGAACACGGCCACCACAGCTTCGCCGTGGATGCGCCCGTCATGCTGGCGACGGCGTGACGTCATGCGGGATTTTGCCGGGCTCCCTGGCACGCGCTCGCAGGTAAACTGCACCCTACCCAATGAATAATCTGACAGCCATCCCATGAGGGCCAACGTAGGCATCCGCGACGTTGCCCAGGCTGCTGGCGTGTCGGTTGGTACGGTCTCAAACGCGCTGAACCACCCCGATCAGGTGAGTTCGAAGACGCTCGCCCGGGTGCAGCAGACCATGCAGGCGCTCGGCTTCGTGCGCAACGACCTCGCTCGCCAGCTTCGCATGGGCAGGGGAACGGCGATCGGTTTCGTTGCCGTCAACATCGCCAACCCATTCTTCGCAGACCTCGCCCACGAACTCGAGGCCGCGGCGGAAGAAGTCGGCCACACCATCGTGCTCGGCTCGAGCGATCAGAACGCCGCCCGAGAGCAGCGCTACATCGACCTGTTCGATGAGCAGCGTGTGCGTGGACTGCTCATCGTTCCGCAGCATGGTCTCACCCCGAGGCTGAGCCGACTGCGGGCGAGCGGAACCCCCGTAGTTCTCTTCGACGGCAACCTCGATTCGGATGAGGTGTGCTCGGTCGGACTCGACGGTGCTGCCGGTGGATACATGGCGGTGCGCCATCTCGTCGAGACCGGTCGACGACGGCTGGTCGTCGCCGGTGGACCGCTCTCCCAGATCGGTGACCGCGTGTCCGGGGCGGCGCGCGCAGCGCAGGAGACGGCGGGCGTCACGCTCTCCATCATCGAGACAGACGACCTCACGGTTGAGCAGGGCAGGCACGTCGCCGAGCGAATCCTGGCGCTCCGCGAAGAGGACAGGCCGGATGCCGTCTTCGCCGCGAACGACCTGCTCGCGATCGGCCTGATCCAAACCCTCATTCTCGATCGCACGCTCTCGGTGCCGCGGGACATCGCGATCGTCGGCTACGACGATATCGACTTCGCGTCATCCACGGTGGTGCCGCTCAGCACTATTCGTCAACCCCGGGAGTCGTTGGCGCGCGCCGCGCTCGAACTGCTCGAACAGGAGGTGGCAGGAGACGAGAACCATAAGCACGGTCGGCACCTTCTTCAGCCAGAACTGATCGTGCGGGCAAGCAGCATGGTGCAGTGACGGCCACGCCCGTTAGCTCATCGGCCTACTGTCACATGCCGAGGCTCTCACCACCGTCCACGTAGAGGTCGTGCAGCGAGATGTGCGCCGCCTTGTCTGAGAGTAAAAACTCGATCGCGTTGGCGACATCTTCTGGCTGCGCAACGCGACCGTCCGGGATGCGTGGACGCCACGTCTCAAGCTCGCCCTCCCACAGCTGGATTCCGGTGTGGTCGGCAGCGAGCTCCGCCATCATCGGCGTCTGCGTTGGACCAGGCGCGACGAAGTTGATGCGAACGCCATGCTCACGCACCTCGAGCCCGAGCACGCGCATGGCCTGCCGCATCCCGGCCTTCGACGCGCTGTACGCGGCCTGGCGCAGTCTCGGCATACGGGCGGCGATCGAGCCGATGGCGACGATCGCGCCACCGCCGGACCCGATCATGGCGGCCGAATACTGACGTGCGACGTCGTAAGCGCCAACCAGGTTGATGCTGAGGATGCGCGTGAACTCAGCGGACTCGACCTCGAGTGACGGGCCAGCAGAGAATGCACCGGCGACGATGGCCAGGCGCTGTGTTCCCGGAGTTGCGGCCACGAGCGCCGCTACAGACTCCGGGTCGGTGATGTCGACACCGAGAGCGGTCGCTTCTGCTCCGCTCGCCGTGAGCTCCGCCGCCAGGTCGGCAGCGGCATCCTGTTTAATATCTGCGAGCACGACAGGGCCAGATCGCGCCAGGGTGCGCGCGACCTCCGCACCGATTCCTTGCGATGCTCCCACGACGACGGTGCGGGGGGACTGTTCCACTGGCTGCTCCTAACTGTTGTTAATCGATCCGCGACGAACATCGACCGGTCGATGCTCTGTCGCCGAGATGTACGCGGCCTCAATGAGGGAAACCGATGCCGCGGCAACATCTGCCGGCGCCGGGTTGGCAATCTCGCCGCGCACGAGTCGGGCAAACGTCGGCACCGGTTCGGACCGCGCATAGGTGGGAAACTCGGCCGGATTCTCGATGTGACGGATGCCGCCACCTGCTTCGAACACCCACGCCTCGGCCTTGAGCAGGTCGTGTTCGAGAACGGCGCGGGTGCCGTGATAGCGAATCCGGTGGCGCACACGCGAACCCACGGGAGTCGTACCCGTCGAGCTTGCCGTGCCGATGGCTCCGCCGTCCAGTCGGAATGTCAGCGCATTGACGACGTCGACCGCGAGGCCACGATTGTGCATATAGGCGAAGACCTCTACGGCCTGCTTGCCGGTATTCCAGAGCAGGTTTCCCAGAAGATGCGTCAGCTGGGTCTGCCCCTGGCCCCCGCCCGACAGCAGTGGATTCGAGTAGGTCGTTCCATGTGGCCGGCTCGGGTCCTCCAAGTGGGCGGCGAGCGGATCCACCGTGCTGAACAGACCCTCTGTCTCGGATGAGAACTCCGCGTTAACGCACACGAGTTCACCGATGTCGTTTGCCACGGTCTCGCGCACCCGGGAGGCGGTTGCCGCGTACTGATAGGTGAACCCGACCGAGAGCGTGCGCCCCAGTTCGCGGGCGAGCTCAACGAGCGCCCAGGCGTCCTCGGCCGTCGTCGTCAGAGGCTTCTCGACCAGTACATCGACCCCCGCGCGGAGCAACGCTTCGACGATGGGACGATGCGTTGTGTGCGGAGTCGCCACAACGGCGCAGTCGATCTCGACCGCGTCAAGCATCGCTGCGACGTCGGTGAAAGCACCGTGCGCACCGAATTCGCGCGCCGCAGCGTTCGCGCGCTGAGCATCCGGGTCGCAGACGGCGACGAACTCGATGCTCGGGACTGCAGCGAGCGCGGGAAGATGCGCCGCGTGTGCCCACCATCCCGCCCCGACCATGGCGAAGCGAAGCCGGTCTGTCACGCGTACTCCTCGAGTGACTCGCGCGTCACGGGACGCACCAGGGTGAAGTCCGGGTTCAGGTCCAAGCCGAAGCCCGGTGCGGAGCCTGGTGCCACACGACCATCGACCGGCAGTGGCTCGCCCAGAAGCAGCGGACCCTGGAACGGCACCACACTGTCGCCCATGCCGACCATGACCGGGAATTCGGCAAACGTCGCCTCTGGATACGCGCTCAGGAAGTGGTAGCTGTAGATGCCGCCCACATGGGGAATGATGCGCTTGCCGCACGCGGATGCAACCGCGGCGATGCGCTTCATCTCCGTTATGCCGCCGCACCACATGGGGTCAGGCTGGATGATGTCGACCCCGGCTTCACACAGCAGGCGGAAGCCAGCCGCCGTATATTCGTGCTCACCGGTGTTGAGGGTCATCGATGCTGGCATCCGGCGGCGCAACTCGGCGTGTCCCGCGTAGTCGTCCGGCCGAAGCGGTTCCTCGAGCCAACGGAATCCGAGAGGCTCGACCGCCTGCGCGAGGCGAACCGCGTAGTCGACGTTCAGCGACATCCAGCAGTCGAAGTACAGCGGGAAGGCGTCGCCGACCGCCTCACGTGCCCGTGTTGCCCGCTCGACATTGCGGCGGAATCCCTCTTCCCCCTCGCTGGGGCCGTAGGTGAGGGGAAGCTTGGCTCCGTAGAAGCCGAGGGCCTCGATCGGGCCAGCGAGCGGGCCGGTTCCATACATCGGGATGTCCGCGGAGGTCGGTCCGCCCAGCAGTTCGAACACGGGCTGGCCCGCCAGGCGCCCATGCAGATCCCAGATTGCAAGGTCGACGGCCGATATCGCGTGGAGCACGATGCCCTTGCGGCCGTACATCAGGGTGCTCCCGAACATGCGATCCGAGATCGTCTCGTGCGCATATGCCGACTGACCCTCGACGATGTCCGCGAGGTGCAGCTCTACGATGGCGGCGGCAGCGACCCCGCCATTCGTTGTGCCGATGCCGATCTCGCCGGATGCGCTCTCGACCTGCACAATGACGGTGCGTCCGGAGTCGCGACCGGTCGCCGAGGGACGATGATTCCTGAACTCCGGGTACTTGGTCATCGGGTTCGCAACTTTGCCACGGCGCCAGTCGTGCACATCTTCCGGTGCATCCGGTATCGGTTCGGCGACACGCTTAGGCGACTTCACCACGAACGCTCTGACGGAGACGATGGTGTCTTTGTTTGGCACGGAGATCAGGCCTTTCTGGTTGGAGTGGATTGTGCCGACGAAAAGTCGACGTTGAAGGACTTTGCGGAGTACTTGCCGAACCAGTCCGCGATATCGCGATTAGGCCATCCGCCCCGGTCTTCGAGCACCTGGGGCCGGTCCCAGTGATACAGGGTCACATTCGGTTGGATGCCGGCGGAAAGCAGGTCGTCGATGAGTCGATCGTAGAAGTCGATCCCCTTCTGGTTCACAACGCCAACGCCATCGGGCATAAGCCGCGACCAGCTCAGTGACAGCCGGTCCGTGTCGATCCCCAGGTCTTTCACCAACGCGATGTCTTCGGGATAGCGGTGGTAATGATCGCAGGCGACGTTTCCTGGTACGTCGCCACGCACCTTTCCCGGGGTCTGGCTGGAGGTGTCCCAGATGGAGGGGCTCTTGCCGTCTTCATCCCAGGCTCCTTCAATCTGGAAGGCACTGGTTGCTACGCCGAATTCAAAGGTGGGCGGCAGTTGCAGAGTGATGATGGATCCCATTCGTTTGTCGAGGTTCGAGTACCCGGCGAGTGACAAAGAGACAGCGTGACGAACGACCGTCGCGCATATAGGCGTAGGATGAATCGTTTCATATTTCATGCTAAGGGCGGGGTTCAGTCTCATCCAGCCAGGCCAGAATGGATGCCTCGTGCTGGTTCAATGCGGGCGGCGAGCTGTGCTGTCGCAGGGTCGTCTCCACCTCGGCATCGCCGACGTTCTCGAAGAATCGGAGAGGCGGCCCCGGCAACGTGATCGGGCCGAGAATCGTGTGCTCGACGTCGACAAGCAGTCCCTGAGAGGCGACCTGATCCCACGCGTACACCTCGTCCAGGCTTCGCACGCGGCCTGCCGGGATTCCCGCTTCGTCGAGCATGACGAGCAGCCGCTCGACAGTGTGCGTGGCGAATTCCCGCTCGATGACACGGATCACATCCGCGCGATGGGCGACCCGCTCGGCATTGCTCGCAAATCCGGGTGCGGCCGAATCGAGCCCGAAGGTGTCGCAGAAGCGGCGCCAGAGTGCCTCGCTGCCCACGCTGATCTGCACCGCGCCGTCCTCGCACGCAAAGAGACCGTATGGCGCGATGGACGGATGATGGTTTCCCTGTGCGCGAGGCACTTCACCCGCTACGGTGGCGCGGGTGCCCTGGAATGCATGCACCCCGACGAGGGCGGCGAGCAAAGACGTGCGCACCACTTCTCCACGCCCGGTCTTCTGCTTGCGCTGCAGAGCCGCAAGCACGCCGTATGCACCATAGATCCCGGCGAGCAGGTCGCCGATCGGCACACCCACCCGTTGCGGATCGTTTGGCCCCGATCCAGTCATCGACATCAGGCCGGACTCACCCTGAGCGATCTGGTCGTAGCCCGCGCGGCCACCCTCCGGTCCGTCGTGGCCGAACCCGGTGATGGACAGGATGACGAGCCGCAGATTGAGTTCGTGCAACCGCCCGGTTGACAAGCCAAGCCGTGACATCACACCCGACCTGAAGTTCTCGACGAGCACATCGGCACGGGCGATGAGGCGTTCGAGCGTGCGGAGGTCCTCGTCAGACTTCAGATCAAGAGTGATCGACTCCTTGTTGCGATTGCACGCCAGAAAGTACGTCGCCTGCGGGTCGTCGGCTGGGCCGACGAACGGCGGACCCCAGCCCCGCGAGTCATCGCCCGTTCCCTGCGCTTCGACCTTTATTACGCGTGCACCCTGGTCGCCGAGCATCATGGCCGCATGCGGTCCCGCGAGCGCCCTGCTGAGGTCCACCACGAGGAGACCGGCGAGGGGACCGGCTGCCGCATCATCTAACTCGGTCATCGGGTTCTTCCCTCGGGGTTTCCATCGGACTCGACCAGAATCCTCACCGGCCCGATCAGCCCATGCGGCTGTGAGGAATCCGGGCCGATCAGGTCGGAGATTCCGCTGGCGATCACGGCGTTGCGAAGCGCTGTTCGAACTTCGATCTCGATCTCCTCTCCATTCACGAGACCCTCACCGAGATCGATGACGGTGTCATCGACGTAGGCCGTGCCGAACACCCGGTCGCCTATCCGCACCACGGCAGACCCGGCGAGCCTGCCAAGGTTGATGACCGTGGGCAGCCCGACGAGTTCATCAGGGAGCACCACTCGGGCGGTGTAACGTCCGGTTCCCGAGACGTGCTGCAGCGCCTCCACGTCCCTCCAGTCCTTTGGGCCGACACCGTCGAGCGCGATGGTGCGGGGGCCAGCCGGTTCCTCGCTACTCACGTCGAGCCGCCACCCCTCAACGGCGAGCTCGACCTCCGTGGCGGTGTGCCCGTCGTCGATGGGCTCGGGTTCGGCGGACAGGTCGAGTTCGAATACCCGCACCCCAAGCGCAGGGATGCGCGTCGGAACGGTGGTGCGGTCGCCCTCCGCCCTGTGCGCCGTGGCGAGAACGCGCCCGGTGGCCAGGTCGAGCTCGCGCACGCGACCGACCCCCTCGAGCGATAGCTTCACGGAAATCGGCTGTGAATGCGTGTTGTAGACCAGGATGTAGCGGGTCGATGCTGCTTCGCGCCATTGGGAGAGCAATGCCGCGCCACCGGCCACCACCCGTGGAACGAGTCCGAGACGAGCGAACGCGTCGGACGCCTCCGACATCACTTCGACGTGCGTCGCCGAGGGCGCGGCCAGCGTTCGAGCAATCGCGGCACGCACCCGCTCATCGCCCGCGCTACCATGTGCGAATCCGGAATCGGCCGCGGGTAGCTCGCCGACGATAACGACGCGCACCCCGTGCTCGGCCGCCTCGGCCATGGCCTCTGCCGCCTCGGGCGGAAGCATCCGCTCGTCGACGATGAGTCCGTGGTAGGCCGGCCCCTCGGGGAACAGCGTGCCGTCGTCGCCGACGGTGCCCGCTTCGGCGAGCCCGATGGGGTCGACGAACTGCACAGTGAAGCCCGCCGTTTCGAGAGACTCCGTGTCGGCAAGACGTGCAGGAGCGGTCGCGTCCAGGCTCGCGTCCCGCACACCGCGCGCGGCAGTCGTCAGAAAACCGTCGCGATAGATGGCGATGTCCGTGCGCGCAACCCCCGTCTCGAGTACAACGGTGCCTCGCGCCCAGTAGTCGGTGAGAGACGGCCAATTGGCCCACTCGGGAAAGTGGGTGTCATTCCAGCTGTCCGAGACGATGTGCTGCTCGAATCGGGTCTGTGTCGGCCACGCAGCTCCGGGCTCCTGCGTGGCCACCCCGTGCAGAAAGGGCTTGGTGATCCCCGCCGCCCACTCCTTCGCGAGCATCTGTTGCAGATCCCCGAGGGTGAAAGTGTAGGCAGCCCGAAACTGTGCGCCGAGTTCCGTGCTGATGCGCACCGCGCCCCCCTGGTGCGCCCCACCCACGATGGATCGTTGCGAGTCGAGGGCGAAGCGCCAGGTGGCGTTCGAGCGGTCGATCGGCGCGCGGTCCCCGGAGTTCAACGATTCGCCCTCGGCTCGCCCTCCGGCCCGCACAAACTCGCGATTGCTGCGAATCGCATCAAGGTTCTGGCCGTACGCCATCTGCGATTTGTGCCGCAATCCGTGACCCGCGGACCATTTCTGCAGCCGGAGCAGATGATCGGAGATATAGAGGTCGGTCAGTAGGCGATAGTAGTCGCGGCGCACCCGCGCACCGACACCGGTATCCAGCTCGAAGTCGGACATCGGCTCCTCGTTCGGCACCCAGAAGCGGCACATCCCGTGCGCGAAGAGCAGGGGAAGGTAGGGCGTCACATCGTAGCCATGGCGTTCCGTGAAGCGTTCAAGCATCTCGGATGTCCAGAACAGCGAGTCAGCGTTGAGCTCCAGCGAATCCTCAAAGAGTTCGGTGCCGACCCTGCCGAGCAGCTCACGGTTGCCCGCACCGATCTGATGCTCGTCGAGGTATTCGGTGGCAGCCTGCGTGGCACGCCCATCCAGAAAATTCGTCACGCCCTGCTCGCAGTCACGCATCCAGAAAGCGAAGACCATCCAGTCGCCGTCGTGTGGCTCCCACGGAATCGTGGAATCGACGAGCTGCGATGTCAGGTCGATCAGTGATTCCGAGTCGAGCACGGTCGAAGCGAGGGGCGGATTGATCACACGACGAGGGGGAATCCAAGGATCCTCCACCGTGACGACGGCGGGCGGTTCATTCCAGTGCACGACCCGGGCGGCGGTGACTCGCACGAGGGTCGACGGGCGTTCGGCGTCGACATCGTCGAACGGAGCCGGAAGACGTACCGGTCCCGATTCTCCACCGGAGAGCCGCACCGATCCGTACTGCAGTTCCCGGGTGCTGCACCCCGTGCCCGTCGTCGTGTTCGGCGTCTTGAGGGGCCACGACGCCCCCAGCGTCATCGCCACCCCTACGCCGAGGCGCTCCGCCTCGCTCAGGACCGCTCCCAGCGCATCACGCTGCTTCTCATCGCCCCAGAACCCCTGGCTGAAGGCGATCTCCACCTCGCGAAAACCCGCGTCTGCTATCGCCCGCAACTGGCGAGTGAGCTCCTCGACCGCGACCGCGCTTTGCCACCACCAACGCAGGCCGGGCCGGTCGTCGGCCTCAGGATTCGCGAATCGCTCCGGGTCGAGCGGTTCGGGACGGATATGCGGACGATCGAGCATGGCGAATCCCTTAGGCGACGTCGGTCGAAAAGCCGTCCAACCAGTGGATGATACGAGCGATGCTCCGCTGCGCCTCGGCAGTGTGTGGACGATCGAGATGACCGTGTGTGCTGCCCGGTTCGAAAATGACACCTATCGGCACACCGGCATCCATCGCCTGCCGCGCGAACTCCTCCCCGGAATAGCGATGCTCGTCACTCTCCGAATTCAGGATGAGCATCGGAGGCATGCCCCTGAGATCCGCGTGCCCCGCGTAGGCGTACGGGTCGTCGGGATCCTGCTCGGAACCCAGATAGTTCGTGGCTATCGCGGTCACCATGCTCTGCGGAAAGCGCTGACTCGGCGACAGAGTCTCTGCCGCGACGCGCGCGGCGGCCGATGGCTCGGGAAGCACAGTGTGAACCTGCGGATACACGAGCACGAGCGAGGCAGGCAGCTGCCCCTGTCCGTCGCGCAGACGCACACCAACACCGGCGGCAAGATTGCCGCCGGCGCTGGCGCCACCCAGGTGCATGGCATCCGCACTCACGCCGAGTTCACCGACGGCCCAGTTCCATGCATCGAGCAGGTCGAGAGACGGCACCGGAAAGTGCACCCCGAATAGTGCCTTGGTGTACTCGACAGAAACCACAGCGAAACCACGGGCCGCCACAGCAAGGGAGACCCAATTGGCTTCGGGCATGTCGAGGTTGCCGCCAATGAAGCTGCCGCCGTGGGCCCAGACGAGACCGCCTCGCGGTGGCCCCTCTGGTAGATAGAGCCGGGCGGCGATGTCACCGTGACGTGCCGGGATCCGGACGTCGCGCAGGCTCACCGTGCCGAGCTCCGGATAGCACTCCACGAGCGATGCCGTGTCGACATCCGTTCTCGGATCAGGGCCGAACGTGCCTTCCTCAAGACTGCGGATGACGTCTGCGAACGACGACGTAGCGTCAGCGGTATTCATGGCTCACCTTCATGTTTTTCAGGGTCGATTTTTCAGGGTCGAGGACTGTCTCGCCAGGCAGGCATTCACCAGTTCGGACCGGCAGCCGCGAACGTGTACCGGCCGGCTTCGGGGAGTACGGCGTTCTCGATGCCCGGAAACGACGGCCCAGATCGATCGACATCGTGTACAAGCACTCCGTGGAACTCAGCCGGAAAACTGAGGGTCGCGACGCAGCCGACGGGAATCTCGACCGAGAGCCTCGGGCCACTCGGATCGAAGTAGACCGAGACCGCTCCGTTTGGAGTGATAGTTGTGCCCTGCACGAAGGGAAGACCGGCCGAAGCCGGCTTGATGGAGATCGCTCCGCTGCCCTTTCCGGTGAACGTGACGCCGAGCAGGTTTTCGTGCAGCCAGAGGAGGGGTACGGAGCCCCAGCCGTGCGAACCGGTCGCGTCGACGGGCTGTGCCGTATTGATCTCGCCTGGAGCGAGCCCACGGTCTGCCCTGGACACCCAGTATTCGGGCAGAGGGCCACCGTATGGCCCCTGGAGCGACAGCGGAAGGAGATTGCGCGGATGCCCCGGCAGGTATGGCGCGTACCGTTCGATCAGGTGCGCGATGGCCCGACGCTCGTATCCGTGCGCGCTCAGCGCGCTCAGAACGCGATACACGGTGCTGGGGTTGTTCCAGCGTGCAATGCCGCGCGGCGGCGAGCCCACCGGCTCGGGAAAGACGAAGTCGATGAGCTCTCTCGCCTCCTGGCCATCGATCGAACCATCGAGAAGCGGTGCGAGCTGCCCGGTCTGCCCGTATCCGTCATGCCCACCGCTTGCAGGGTCGTAGACATCGGCAACGATGGCGCTCACCCCTTCGTGGGAGCGAACCACGTGAGATCGCCGAAAGCTCTCAGACATGCGCTGGGCCGTGGCCCTCCAGAGCTCGGCATGCGCGGCATCCTGAAGAGCATCGGCCATTACCGCACTCCATCGGAGTCTTTCGATGATCCACGGCGTGATGAGGCCGCTCGATGCGCCAACGGGCGGCCGGGGAGAGTTGCGAACATCGCCGAGCACCCAACTCGCTCGCCAGATGCCGTCGTCGCCGACATCATCGAGGAGCCTGTCCCACAGCCGAAGAGCCGTTGGCCAATGACGCCTCAGAAAGTCGAGATCGTTATGCCAGACGAAGTCGTCGTAGAGCATCGCGACCCACTGCACCGACCAGTCCCACGGTGCAGGGTAGGCGGGAAAATTGCTGGGGAAGAAGGGATGCAGCTGACCATCGCTTCCCTGACCCTCGGCGAGCGTCCTGATCGCCAGCCGCCTCAGACGCGTGTCACCGAACCAGCGTTCGGCGATCTGGGCGCGCGGCCTCGCATCCTCGATCCACTGGCCGTCCTCTCGGCCCGGAGTGTCGACAAAAGCGTCGGACATCGTGACTTCAGCGTGAATTTCGCACAGCCTGACGATCTGGTCAAGTCGCTCGTCTCCTGATCGGAACGACCCGCGCGGCTCGATCGCATACTGCGACTTCACGAAGCCCAGGTCGTGGATGACGACACTGCCCGTGGCCGGAAAAGTGATGTGCACGGTCATCCATCGCGCGGTTCGCTCGTCGGGAAGCTCATACCGTCTCCGCTCGGTCGTGGCGAGCACGTGGTCGGCGTAGCCTCGCCCGACGACGCCGTCGACATCGATCCGGCCGTCTTCGCTGACGAGCGTGTGGCCGTCGTAGGGCGAGACCGCAAGCTCGCCGTATCCGACGTCGATGTCGACATTGACATCCGCCGACGATTCAAGGAAGGGATAGCCGTGCACCGGCCGGCCGAAGTCAATCGTGAGGTACCGGGTTTCGCCGGCCTGTCCGTCGATTGTGACGGCCTGACCGTCGACCAAACTGCCCAGACGGTGCAGCATCGTGCGGTCGGGCGAGAGGCGAGAGGCGGCGAGCACCGACGGTGACGATTCTCCTTCGTCGACCGTTAGTGTCGAGCGTCCGGCGGCAAGGATGGAAAGGGGGCGCTGGTCACTCTCGCGCTGTGCCGGTGTCTCCACGACCGCGGGCTTATGAGGCCAGGGGCCGTTGTCGACTATCGCAACAGGGCCCCAGCCTTCTTCGCGGTCAGTCGAGAGGCCGACATCGCCGCGCAGATCACGGGCTGCCCTTGCGTTCCAGTAGACAGGAAAGCGCACGCGCGGGGCGTCATCCGCCAGCCCGAGAAACTGGTTGTCGTGGCTCTCGAATTCGTCGGCGGCCTTCCACTCCCAGCTCTCGTCACTCACCATCCAGGAGCTTTCGAGGTACAGCCCGGCGTGGGCGTTCTGTGTTCTCTGGAAGGTCGTGATTCCACCCCAGTTGTGATGAAGTACGGTCACAACGTTCGCACCGTTCCGCAGCAGCCTGGCTGCGTCGACCTGCTCCGCACGCACCTCCGGCTCGTGGAATCGAGTGACCTTGCGGCGGAGCGGATGTCCGTTGAGCCAGAGTTGAGCGGTGCTGTCCGCGGCGAAACGAAGTGAGGCATCCACCGGCGGTTCGTCGAGAGTGATGACCGTTCGAAACCAGGTGAAGGCGTTGCGCGGCGACGGATGTCCGTCTCTTCTCCAGATCCACTGCGCTGTCATCGATGGCGCCCTTCGCTGTGCCTCACGATACAGAGAGACCGAAGGACGAGAGAGCTCCGCCCTTCGCCGCTCATTGGATCGTGACCTTGTCCAGGAACGCTGTGTTGTCTCCGACGTTCGTGCCCGTGAACTGAATCGTGTGCGCTCCGGCCGTCGTCGTGAAGCTCGGTGAGGTGAAGCTCTGGAACGCGCCGCCAGAGGGCGGAGTGAACACCGAGGTGTTGATTTTGGTGCCGTCGACGTAGAAGTCGAGCGCCTGGGCACCACCATTGTTCGTGCGCTGAGCGACGGAGAATGTCACTGTGTGTGCTCCGGCCGAGAGATTCAGTGTTTGCTTCGCCGAATCCGTTCCCTGGATGAATGCGGTCTGCTGGCCTTCGGCCGCTCCCTGCGTCCCGCTGAAGGCACTGTGGCTGCGCTGCACCCCGGCATTCCCGAGGAATTGCCAGACACCGGCCGGCTGGTAGGTGTAGAAATTCGCGGATGGGTCTTCGAACCCGCTGTCGAGTAAACGATTCGCATAGAGTGCACCACTGCCGGAGACGACGACACTGTCGATGTTCGTGGCGCCGGCCGTGTCGATCGGATCAACCCGCAACCACATCACCTCACCGGTCCACAGAGGGTTGGACGCCATGTTGACGGTGTACGTCGTATATCCGCTGTTCGGCACCACAGTGAAAGGCACCGCTTTCGATTCGCTCGTCCCCGTCGACGATGCGGTGGTGAAGTAGATCCTTCCCGTGGTGCTGCTCGTGGCATTGCTCATCCGGATGGTCACCGTCGAGGCGGATGCGGCATCGATGTGCAGTTGATTCGATGACTCGATGCGGGGGTCGGTCCCGGTTGATGTGAGGTTGAGCGCGCTGAGATCCGTCCCCGGCGCAGTGCTCGATGTCGCGCCGTAGACATTCCAGCCTGCTTCGTGGCCGCCGTTGAAGCCCCAGTTGTAGGCCTGGCTCGGCCGGGAGGTGTACGCCACACTCGGCGTCCAACTCGCCTTGTCGTACGACGAATCGCCGTTCGCACTCGTCTCGAAACGGATGACGTCGCCGGCGTTGACCGCCACGTTGTCGAGCACGGAACCGACCCCCGTGTACTCGTCCCCGGCAGCGATTGTCTGCGTGCCGCTGGCCGGCCAGATCTGGCTGCCGTTCTTGGTGATACGGGCGAGGATGCCATTGCCTAGCGCGGCGTTGTCCGATTTGAGGATGCGTCCCCGCAGGCTCACCGTGCCGGTGCTCGGTGCCGTCCATGCCCTGGCGACCCAGTTCGCCGCCGAGGTTCCCGGATGCTGATCGAACTGGGTGATCTCGGGAGTCCCCTGCCCGGATGGGGTCCACTTCTCGGACGCCGCGTTATAGACCAGGTTGGAATAGTTGACTCCGTCGAAGGATTGGTACGACCACCCGTTCAGTCCCTGGGTGCCGCTGAAATCCGCGGCGGAGAAATACACGTTTCCAGATCCGTTGGACAGCGTCTGGTTGTTCGTCGTCGAAAAGCCGCCGAAGCCACCGCTCTGATCGAAGAGAAAGTTCGTGTTGACGTTGATGTTGTCCTTGATCGTTCCCGTGATGGGAGACGCGACGTCGGCCAGGTTGAGCACCAGAATCGGGCCGAATCCCTGGGGGATACCGTTGTTGATCATCACATTGGAGGACGACTCGTTGTTCGTCGAATAGTCGCCTGGGCGGTTCCCGAGACGCAGGAACGACATCGCCGAACCGGCAGTGTTCTCGAAAAGAGAATTCTGGGCTCTCACGTTGTTGTTGAAGATCTCGAAGTCGATCGCGTCTTCGTCGTTCGAGCCGGTGTGAGCGACGTTGGTGAACATCGAGTTCACGATCGACACGTCTTCCAGGTGACCCAGAATCACGGCCGTCGTGCCGCCGACATTCCAACACGGCGCCTCATTGTTCAGCGCCGAATTCATAACGACCGCGTGTTTGACGGTGAAGAGGCGAAGTGCCTCGTCGCACTGCCAGTTGTCGTCGTGACTGGCAAGATGATTGATCACGACGTTCTGCACCATGTTGGCCCCGGCTCCGCCGCTGCTTCCGACGTTGGAGGTGACCTGCTCGCCCGGTCCGAGCATGTCGATGCCGACGGTGTTCAGATTGTGGTCGCCACTGATGTCGTCCATCCGAACACCTTTGATGAAGTAGTCGGTGGAGGAGAATGTGGTGTGTTTGCCGGTGATCTGGATGCCGGAGGAGTTGCGCACGTTGTCTGCTATGGCACTCGGGACCTGCGCGCCGGCGCCGTCCTGCTGGAAGTAGATCAGGCCCTTGATGTCGTGCACATAGATGTCCGTGAAGCTCAGTCCGTTGTGACCCTTCGTGTCATAGAAGGCCAGGATGCCTGAGGCCGCGTTGGCGACCTCGAGGTGGCTGAAGCTCCAGTAGTCCCCGTCGACTAGCTTGATGCCCCGATCGTCCACCGATCCGTTTCGGCTGATCTTCGGGTTGGCGCCGCTTCCGTACGCGCTGACCGATATTCCGCTGGTGGACGTGCCGGAACCCGAAAGGTTCATCTGCTGGTTCCAGGTGGCGCCCTTCGCGAGAAGGATCTGGTCTCCTGGTTCGAATGCGCCATGCGAGTTGATCGGGGTGAACGTGCACCAGGGCTGTGCAAGCGATGCCGGCCCCGTGTCGCTGCAGTTGGATCCGGTCTGATTGTTGACGTAGAAGGTCGTGTTTGTCGCCCACGCCGGTTGGCTGATTCCGGTCAGGGCCAGCGCGGCCAGTGCGCCCGCGGCCAGTGCGGCGATCATTCTTCTCTTCATGACATCCTCGTCTTCGTTGAAGGGGTCTTGCATGAGGGGCGGGTCATCGTTGCCGACGGCCCGCCCCTGGTGACGCCTACTTCGTGGCCCAGTCCTCGGTCCACTTGCCTTGCACAGCCTGCTCCTTGGCCCAGGCGATCCCGTCGGAGTTCAGCTTCGTCAGCGCCTCTTTCAGCGACGTGCTGCCGAGGAGATAGCCCTCGTACTTATTGTTCGCGGCGATCGCTGCTGGCACCTGGAAGAGCGCAGCCTGGCCGAGAGGAGGAACGGTTGCCCAGGCTCCCGTGTTCATCGCTTCAAGTCCGGGAGGGGCCGTCAAGCCAGCCACAGCGGGGATGCCGCCGGTTTTGTCGAGCCACGTTTGAACTTTGGGACTCGAGACGTACTGCAGGAACTTGATGGCCGCAGCCCGCTCCGCACCCTTGATATACGCCGGGATCATGTAAGAGGTTCCGCCAGCGGTGACACCGAACTGGGCCGGCTTACCCGACGCGAGGCTCGAGTCGCTGGTGGAGAGCGTGGGGAAGGGCAGCGTGCCGTACTTGAAGCTCGCGTCGGCGAGCCCTGTGGTGGCGAAGTTCGTTCCCCAGGCCATCGCAGCCTTGCCGCCGGGAAAGTCCGTTCCGCCGGTGAAGGCACCCTGCGACTTGATTCCCGACCAGTTCGGGGTTGCGCAGGCATCGTAGAACTTCTTGAGCAACTTCAGCACCTCTGCTGATCCCGGATCGGTTGTGACGTCGAGCTCACCAGTGAGGTAGGCGTGCGCAATGCTCTTCTTTGTCACAATATCTGCCGTGCCGGCGGTGCCGTCCACAGCGAACTGGTTGATCTTCTCTGCTTCGGAGTTCAGCAGCATCGAGTTCAGCGCGACGACAGCCCAGCCGACGGGTAGGTTGCCGCTGTCTGTTGCAAGCGGCGCATAGCCAGCACCCTTGATCGCGGTGCATGCGCTGATGAATCCGTCGAAGCTCTTGAGATCGGAGGCTTTCACCCCGGCCTTGCTGAGGATGCCCTTGTTGTAGTAAATGCCGACCGCGACCAGGTTAAACGGGATCGCCTCGTAGTGGCCAGCTGAGTTCACCAGCTGGTTGGAGTCCTTAAAATATTGCTGAATGAAGTCGTCGCTCCAGGATTTTCCAGTGGAGGAGAACGGGTTCTTCTTCTTCAGCGCGCTATCGAGGGATAGAACCTGATCCGGCGTATGCGTTGTCTGCTGGAAGATCAGCTCAGGAGCCGTGCCTGCCGTCAACTGTGCGGCGGAGGTCTGCGCCCACGAGGTGAGCGGCAGCACGTTCGTCTTCAACGTGATGTCGGGATTGTCTTTTTCGAAATTGGCGACCAGCTTTTCCCACGCCGGACCGAACGTGTTCGCGTCGCTGGTGAACTGGTTGGGTCCGGAGAGGGTGATGGTCACCTTCCCCGATGCGGACGGAGACGAGCACCCCACCAGGGTTACTGCGCCCAGCGCGGCAACCGTCGCGAGCGCGAACAGACGCGCTCGTTTCGTTCGCAACTTCGTTGTTACTAACATGCTTCCTCTTTTCTTGGTGATGTGTGAGCTGTGGTATAACGTTTCATTCACGAACCCGAAAGAACGGAGCATCCCGTCGATCGAGCACGGCTAGTGGGCGCCGGGCACACCCCCCTGAACGCCGGCGAGAAAGTACTTCGACAGGAAAGTGAAGAGCAGCACGAGGGGCAGGCTCGCAATCAGATACCCCGCCATGAGTGGCCCGTAGTCGGTCACATTCTGCCCCTGAAAGAACTGCAAACCCACCGATACGGTACGCAGGCTGTTGTCGGAGATGACGAGCAATGGCCAGAAGAAGTCGTTCCACACCTCACTGACCGTCAACAGCGCAATCGTTCCCAGCACCGGCAGCGACAACGGAAGCATGATCGAGCGATAGAGTCGCGCTCCACCCGCCCCGTCGATGCGCGCCGCATCGAAGATCGCCTGCGGGATGCCCTCCACAAAATTGCGGATCAGGATCGTGCCGAGCACCACACCACCCGCGGTATACGGAACGACGAGAACGATGTAGGTGTTGAGCAGACCCAGGTTCTTCATGAGGATGAAGAGCGGGATGAGATTGGCCAGCCCTGGGACCATCATGAGCACGAGCACAGCGCCAAAGATGACACGCTTGCCGCCGAACCGATACCGCGCAAGCACGAAGCCGGAGATCGACGCGATCACCAGGATGAGGACAATCGATATCCCGGCGACGATGGCGGTGTTGAACAGATAGGGCGCGACCTGGTTCCAAGCGACCGAATAATTTTCGAAGTGCGGGGGAAACGAGATCTGCCAGAAACTGTCGGCGAACTGCTGGTTCGTTTTCAGCGAGGTGACGACCATGAAGAGATACGGCGCCAGGGAAACGACAGCCAGAACGATCAGGATCGTTTTCAAGCCGATCTGCCGTGATCGTCGGGACTGGATCGTCGTCACATCGCACCTCCGTCGGTCGTTTCTGCGCCGCGCTTGCGTGCAACAATCACGACCGCACTGATAGCCATCGTGATAATGAATAGCGTTGTAGACAGGGCAGCGGAGTAGCCCCAGTCGCCGCCTTGGAACGCCACATTGATCATCCTCAGAATAGGAACCATCGTTGCGTTGTCCGGCCCGCCTCCCGTCAGCACGTACGCGACGAAACCGTATTGGAGCGTGCCGACAACCGCGAGGAACAGGAGGATGCGAACCTGGCTGGCCATCAGTGGAAGGTCGATCCGCCAGAACCGGGCGAATCTTCCCACACCGTCGAGCTGGGCCGCCTCGAGCACCTCGGTCGGGATGTTCTGCAGGCTCGAGTAGAAGATCAGGAAGGGAAGGCCTGCGATAAAGGGAAAGCCGACAAAGAGGAGCGAGAGCAACGCGGTGCTGCCCTGTCCGGTCCAGTTCTGCGCCAGCGCGCCAAGCCCGATCGCCTTAAGCGCTTGATTGATCACTCCATCGTTGGGGCTGTAGAAGAAACCCCACACCAGGGCTGTGACGACCCCGGGGAAGGCCATCGGGATGATGAGGAGGGTGCGCATGGCGAACTGCCACCGTGCACTTTTGAGCGAGATCAGAAGCTCTGCAGCAAGAAGCGGGAGGATCCATGCGACCACCGTGAACGCGAAGATGAGACCGAGGTTTCTGAACGACGACCACCAGATCTGGTCACTGAACATCGTGGCGTAGTTACCGAAGCCGATGAACGTCGATACTCCTGCAGGCTGCCAGTGGAAGAACGACCAGAAAATAGCAGAGAGGGCGGGGTAATACGCAAACCATCCGATGACGAGCGCCAAGGGCAGGAGGGCCAGATATAACCACCAGCGGAACACGCGCTTACGCGGAGTCCGCTGTCGTTTCTCCGGTCTCGCCTGAGATGCTGCAGTTCGGAGTGTAGCGTCGAGCGTCACCACCACAATCCCCACCTCACCATCGAGCTTGAACCACAATAAAACGTTTCACCATAGTGCCCTACATTCTCCGATTGTGTCAACCGGCTTCTCGGAATAAATCGATTCATTTAGACCCTCTCACCAGGTCCGCGATTTCGTGCTGAACCCTACTTCGCCGAGGTGGAATCCGGCGCGAATTCCGTCCTCACGGGGATAGACGGCCAGAGCGTTTGTCGCGGAATCGTCGCCATACTCCAGGCCGACTTCGATTGCCACGATTTCGACTCCCTCGCCCAACCCCATGGTGTCGGCCACGACGCGATTCCATCCCGCGGGCCAGCCGGTCGACGAGCCTCCTCGCGTTCCTCCATCGCTGAGGTGGAGAAGCAGGAAGGGCGTCGCTACCCGTTCCGGCCCCTCCAGGCACTGATCGATCAGCGCGTAGAAGAAACTGATTCCGGCAACAGGGAGGGGAGCGGGCAGGTTGATCATCACAGTCGGGGCGACATCGTTCCGGCCATGAGAGGTGCCGATGACCTTCAACACAGGATGGTCAGGCTGCTCATGCGGAACCGGCATGCACTTGAGCATCGGAAGCATCTCGAGGGTGGGATCGCCTCGGTGGGGCACGACCTCTGACTCGCTGAGGAGCATGCGCGAACCGACCACGTCTGCAGACACCAGAGCGATGGAGGACCGAGAGGGCGTCGCGGGATCCGACCCTGGTACCCAAGGATGGAACTGCAGCGCTTCGACGTCGATCGAATGCGTGCCCGCCGTCAGGACCTGGTCCGCCCGGCCTGCGATCTCCAATGTTCCCTCGCTGCCGGGGGGCACGGTGATCTCCACACGTGCCTTCGACGCGGCCCGCGAATAGCTGATCGCGATCTCGCCGCGAACGGTTTCGGTCCGCAGCTCGAGCCGTGTGACGCCGTCGATGAACTGCGGCGCGATCCGGAACCTTGTATATCCGGGCGCGGTCGGACGGAGACCGGCGAGGCCCTCCCACGCCCACGAGGCGAAAGGTCCGCCGAGCCCCACGTGATTGAGCGAACCTGTGCCGGTGTTCGTCGGATCGATCCACCAGCATTCCCAGAACGTGCCAGGACCCGAATTCAGCATCGCGCCGACGCCGGGCTCCATTGGCTGCAGGAGAATGTCGTAGACCACCTGGGATCTACCCAGCCTCGTGAGCGCCCTGACCACGCTGCGGGTGGTGGCAAAGCCGCTCGACACCCGGTTGCCCCGTTCCCGGATGAGGCCAACGAGGCGCTCACCGGCCTCATCAGCTTCCCGGCCGGTCAGGATTCCTGCCTCAATCGCGGTGGCGTACGACCCCTGCGAGCCATTCCCAAAAGTTCCCGTCACCGGATCGAAGAACATACGGCGGGCGGAGGCACGTAGGGCACCGGCTACCGAGCGCCGTTGTGCCGCGGCATCCGGATCACCGATTGCCACTTCGAGATCTGCGAGCGCCACAACGCAATCGATTACTGCTGCAGTGTGATGGATGGGCGGAGGCGTCTGCTCGAGCGCCAGCCAGTCGTGACCGTAGCTGATTGGTGAGCGAGAGATGATGCCGTCGTCATCAGCGCAGCCCAGTTGAAAATCTGCCCACCTGCGCAGCGTCGGAAGTGCTCGCCGTATCAGCCGAATGTCACCGTAATGGAGCAGGTGCCCGAGCAATATCCGGTGCAGCGCTGAACCCCACACGGGATCGGAGGGCATGCGTGTCGCGTGCAGGTCGGGGGCAATCGCCGGCAGGTGCCCGTCAGCCTGCTGACTCGTCTCGAGATCCGCGATCCACTTGTCGAGAAAGGTCGCGCTGTCGAAGGCCGCGAGTTCGTATTCCACGACAGATGCAGTGTCTCCGGTCCAGGCTGCCTGTTCGCGGGTGGGACAGTCTTCCGGCACACCGTGAACATTGTTGAGAAGTGTCCTTCTCGCGGTGGCGAGCAAGCGATCGATCGTGGGGCTGTCCGTTGAAATGGATCCCGACGAGGCGAGGTCCGTGTGCATCGAATAGGCGGTTACAGTGACGAGCGCGTCATCGGGAAGCCCCCGAATTTCCAGATAGCGAAAGCCAAAGTATGCGAACCACGGTTCGTGTTTCTCGCCCGCAATACCCCCTGCCACATACTCGACCAGCTGGCGCTCACGTCCGTGGTCGTAGGGCATCGTGAGGTTCGTCGTGTCGATGTGCCCGTCATCACCGATGTGCTCACCGTGCAGCACACGGATAACGGTCCCTTCTGGCACCCCTTCTCGCAGGGTGAGCGCCGATCGCCCGGCGATATTCACACCGACGTCGAATAGCCGAGAGCCCTGGGAGCGGGCGATCTCCGTCGGAACGAATGTCTGTGTCGCGCGAAGAGGTGGGGTGGGATCTGAAGCGACATCCATGGGCGGAGCCGCGGCAGACGTCGGTAACGTCGCCGGCTCGAGAACAACGGGGGCAGGGAACGTCGCCGGCCCTGTCGCGGGTGCGCTTCCGTCGTGGCGTTCGAGGTAGAACGGCTCATCGACCGTGACCTCGGACATATTCACCTCGGAGTCCACGCCGGGCGCGACACGGCTCATCGAACCGTCTGCGTGCCAGATCACCAGCTCGGCGAGCAACCGCGGGGTTTCGCCAGTGCGAGCCCACTCCCCCACACCGACAACGAACGTGAGCGCGTTCTCGCCGGTAGTGAGCGATTCTGTGACGTCATATGTTCTGAAGAGAGCCCGCACGAAGTCGGTTCTCGTGGGATCCATCCTGTCGGGATTGATCACGGCTCCGTTGACCCAGGCACGCACAACTCCCTGGCCCGTGAGGTAGAGCCGCGCCTTAGCGACGGGGTCTGACAGGCGAAACCGCGTCACGATCCGCGCGCGATGGGCGACCGACAACCATCGCGCCTGCCAATCCGAATAATCGAACGGGCCGGTCTCCAGGGTGGAGTTGGCCCAGGGCGACCACTGCCCGTCGTGGTCTGCCACCCGCACGCGCCAGTTGTAGGCCGCATGCCCAGACAATTCGCGACCGACGATCACCTCGGTGGCGCTTGAGGCGACAGTCCCCGAGTGCCACACCGGTTGGTTCGAGGAATCAGACACCTCGACCTCGAATCCCATCATGCCCCGAAGGCCGAACTCCAACGCAACTTTCCACCCGAGCATCGGCGTCTTCGAGGCCACAGTCGAGACGCCCATGTCACCGGCCGATCGCGCTGCGGGTTGGCCATCCGCCACAAGTCCGTAAGGAGGGCTGACGCGCTGACTGCCGTAGACGCTCGAGACCGCGCTGTCGAGTGAGCCGCGGACGCTCGGTTGGATCATTTTGAGTGCTCTCCTCGTTGAGCCACGCTTTGGTCAGCCCGCGGTTTCTGCGGTGAAACGTATCATAGGTTTTACCTGTTTTGGAGGTTCAGTTGACTGTACTGGCAGTGGTGAATGTCCGAGTAATCGATATGATCATGTAACGACGACAGCCCTTCAGGCCGAGAAAAGTCGCGCGATCAGCGGGAGCGAAACAGTGGTCAGCATTCGAGATGTGGCGCTGCGGGCGGATGTGTCCATCGGCACAGTCTCCAAGTACCTGAATACCCCGCAACGGGTCGCGCCTGACACCAAGAGACGCATCGGCAAGGCGATCAAAGATCTCGGCTACATCCGCAATGAGGCCGCCAGACAGCTCCGCGCGGGCGAGAGCAGAACTCTGGCATTCGTCGCTCTCGAACTCAATAACCCGTTCTTTGGGGACGTCGCGGACGCCGTAGAACGTCGAGCCGCCCAGAGTGGACTCTTTCTCTTCATCGTGAGCAGCAATGGCAATCCCGAGCGTGAGGGCCAGTACATCGAAATGTTCGCCCAGCAGCGCGTCTACGGCGTGATCCTCGCTTCGGGGACGACCAGGGAGCGGGAGCTCGACCTGCTGCTAGAGCGTCGAATACCGACAGTCCTGGTCGATGCGTACGGCAAGTCCGATCGATTCTCGTCGACCTCGGTGGATGACTTCCTCGGAGCGGAGCGAGCAGTCACCCACCTGATCGAACAAGGCTGTCGCTCGATTGCATTCATCGGCGGCGAAATTCAGATCCACCAGATCGCCGAGCGTCTACGCGGCGCTCGCGCCGCCGTCGACGCTCATCCCGAGGTGCGACTCGAGGTCATTCCTACCGTGGAGCGGTCCGTTCGCGCGGGGCTCGGCGCCGGAGAGCAGTTGCTCGGCCGTCCGAGAAAGAACTGGCCAGACGGCATCTTCGCCGCGAACGATTCGCTCGCCATGGGAATCATGCAAGCGATTTCGGTCGGCTCCGACGCTCGCATTCCCGAAGACATTGCCATCGTCGGCTATGACGACATCGACTACGCCTCGTCGGCCGGGGTGCCGCTGTCGACAGTGCGCAGGCCACGAGAGGTCTTCGGGCGCAGCGCCGTCGACCTGGTGAGGGACCAGGCTGAGTCGGCGGAGGCCCTGCCGGTGCGCAGCATCGTCATCCAGCCAGAGCTGATCGTTCGTCAGAGTTCACGGCGGATCTAGCGGGGCTATGTGGCAGCACGAGTCTCGCGTCGGCCACCCACTGCAATGGTGAATGCAGTCAGCCCTGCCGCAAGAACCGCGATGGCGACGACGACCGCTGGTAGTCCCACGGTCGGCGCAGCTAGCGGCAGGAGGAGCACGGCCACGGCAACCACGACAGCCGCAGCCGGAGGGATGGGACTATATGCACTTCGCATATCCCTTTGACGATGTTGCCGTGGGCTCACACAAGGAAGCCCCGCGGCTCCTAAGTGACGCTCGTGACAGAGGTAGCCGGGTCTCCTGTTGCAATAACTACATCACCAAGATCCCTCTCGAGTCGAAGGCATTCTGACCCCCGTCAGTACCCTTCCGACCGCCCGTTGCCGGGTTTTGCGGGTTTCCGATCGGAGTATCGACTCCTCCTGGCCTCGGAGGTACTCTCCGGAAGCCAATTACTCGGGAACGCCCATTTTCCGGGGAAAGGAGGGCATCCATGAGCAACCAACCCATACAACACCCCGTCACCGTGAAGGTGGTGCCGCCGGTCGAGCCGACGCTTCTGAAGCGTGCGGTCGTTTACCTCCGTGTGTCGACATCCCATCAAGCGATCCGCGAAGTCGGCGAGCTCACCCGCAGCGAACTCGACGCCCGGCAGGAACACGACCAGGCCGTGCTCGCCAACCAGCGGCAACGGCTTATCAAGCTGGAACGCCAGAAGCAGAAGCTCATCGATGCCCACCTCGACGAAGCCATCCCCGCTGAAGACCTGAAACCTCGCCAAGCCGCCCTGATGGCCGAGATGAACGATGCCCGCCGTCTGATCGCTGCCTGCCAGGACGACATGGTCCTGGTGCGCAAGCACGTCGAGCTCGTGCTCACCTTGCTCGGCAACGCCGGAAGACTCTACCGACCCGCCACCCTCGAACAACGCAAATGGCTCAACCTCGCAGTGTTCACCAGCATCGCCATCGACCTCACCGGTGACGACGACCCGCACCCCACCCATGAGACCATGACCGTGAAAATGACCGGTGGACTGGCCCAACCAGTGGCCGCCATCGCCGGACTCGCTCAACTGGGCACGAACGGCCGGAAAACCCGCGATACGGGCCCACACAGCGCCACAGGGGCCGAACTCCGCGGCTCGGCCAGCGCCCTGACGGGGCAAAGGAAAACCCCCAGCGAGCTTGCGCCTGCCGGGGTTTCAACGTGGACAACTTGGCGGAGACGGAGGGATTTGAACCCTCGGACCCCTTACGGGATCTCCACCTTAGCAGGGTGGTGCAAGGTGCATCAGGCCTGACATTCCGGGCCTTTGGGCACCCCAAACACCCCGAACACCCCGAACGCCCCGAACACCCCGAACACCCCGAACACAGCATCAGCTGGATGACGGGGACACTGGTGGTACACGGCTCGGGCGACTCAACGAATGGTCCGCCAGGGAGTTAGCCCGCGGCGGGCTCGGCAGTGATCGACTCCACGTTTAGCACCTCAGCATGCTCGCCCTCTATCCTCACGTGGAACTCGATGGTCGCTTCGAGTTCGTCCGCGACGGCGGCCATATGATCGTTGTGGTCAAAGTCGACGACGTCGACTCCCTCGTAGACAGCGAGGTCCGACTTGAACATGTAGGCCCCGATCCCGACGTGCGCTCGAACAGTGAGTCGCCCGAGTACGCCGGCACCGGCATCCAGCTCGTCGTAGGGGTCCCAGTTCGCAGATTTCTCGTCGAGGTCAATACTTTCGAACTCGGGGTTCTCGAAGTAGGGCGGCGCGTCGTAGCCCTGGATCTCGAACTCGTTCCACCCGTATCCAGACGTGATCTCGTGATACAACATCTGTCCGGAGACGTACGTCCACGCCGCGTCGACGGCGAGCTCGGTCTCGCCCTGTGTAACCTCCAGAGAGCGCCCGGCCACGAGCGTGGTAGGTCGGGCGACGGGAGTCTCGAGCGCCGTGACGTACTCGCGCGGATCCTTGTGCCAGGCCACCCGCGAAGCTTCAAGACCTCGCACGAGGTCGGGGTGCAGCGCGCCATCGTGTGTGAAGTCGTTCGTGTTCGACGAGATCAGGACGACGCGATCCGCCGGATCGACCGAGTGAAGGAGTTCGACGAAGGACCGCCAAATCAGGTAGTCAGCGGTCCCTTCGCCGTTGGCATTGAACGGCTTCCGCGGGATGAAGTAAGCGTCGGCCAGGTGCTCCCCATCGACCGCCGGATAGGGGAGCAGCGTTACGTTCGACTCGTCAAGCCGCGCGCGAAACTCCGCCTCGAATTCCCGCGTCTCGGCGATTTCGTCGCGCTGATGACGCAGGCTGCCGACATCGAGCGGCGGCAGGGTTAGACCCAGATCGCTTAGTGACGTGTGCGCCTCACGATAGCCAGCAATGGCCGAGTTGATGGCCTGATGCCTCGGCTGCTCCTCGTGACGCATGTGCTCGCGCAGCGCGACGAGGGGAAGATAGAGCTTGGCTCTCCCGTCCCTCTGTAGCGTCACGAGATTATTCCAGGCCGCGGACTCGAGCACCGGATCGCGGTAGAGGTAATTGGTATCGATGACGAGGTGATCCATACCAACCACGAGGAGCCTCCTTCGTCGCATCGATCCTAGCCTCCGGCATCATGCCCGGACTGCCCGGCATTTACCTCGGGCAATGGGCCCGACGTCCGCGAGCGAGTGTCGCTCGCGTCTACTTCGCGCGATCGGAAACCTCGGCGACGGCAACCATGCCGACCGGACGCCTGCGAGGACGCGCGCGACCGAGCCACGGCGGGGGCGTTCGGGCGGGAAAGTCCGCCGGATGTATCGAAATGTCTTGATGTCGGACTTACCGACATTGGATGTCGCGATACGATACAATGGAGAAATGAACGAAAACGCAACCAGTATCAGCATCACCGGCAAGCTGTCGTACTCCGACGAGATCACGATTAGCCAGGCCGCCCAGATCATCGCCTACCTCAACTCGAACGAGTCCGAGGGTGCGGAACTGGGCGAGTCGCTGCTCGACAGCAGCACCACGAAGAAGAAGTCCAAGACCAAGAAGGTCGACAACCCTCGCGATGCGATCGAGCTGTCGGGTGCGACCAAGAACCCGGAGAAGATCGTCGCCCTCGGTGCGTATGTCCTCCAGGACGGGGGCGAGACGTTCAAGACCGAGGACGTCAAGACGCAGTTCCGCCGCGCACGCGAGACGCCGCCTGCCAACTTCACGCGCGACCTCAGCGTGGCGATCGCGTCCGGATGGGTCGTGGAGGACGGCCCCGGCGAGTACTACCTGAACAACAAGTTCGAGGGCATCTTCGATGAGGGCTTCAAGTTCCCGAAGGCGAGCGGGTCCGCGCGCGTCCGTACAGTGAAGAAGCCCGGCTCGAAGGCAAAGTCAGGCAAGCCGGAATCGCTGGCTGACGTGGACGAGTTCAGCCCGACCATGACAGGCTTCCAGCCGTACTCGAAGATGAAGACCAACAAGGATCGCCTGCTGTGGGCACTGATCCTGATGCGTGATGAGCACGGCCGCAAGAGCCTGACCAACAAGGAGATCGAGTACGTCACCGACGTTGTCGGTCAGGGGATTCCGAACGCGCAGATCACGGCGGCCTTCGTTTCGGCTCAGAGTGCTGGCTACGCCATCCGCTCGACGCAGGACAAGACCATCCGCGTTACCGACGAGGGAGCCACTTATCTCACAGAACTGAAGACTGAGACGGTGTCGTGACAGGGCATGATCCCATCGCGCTGCGCCTGCAGCGCCTGGACCAGCAGATCCAGACACTCGTGCTGGCGTCGCTGGCGGCCGATCGTGACGACAAGAAGATCGTCACGCCGGCGGCGGTGTCTCAGCTACTCATCGATTTCGCCATCCCGGCGCCGGCCAAGATCGCCAACACGTTCGCCTCGCTGAAGAACAAGAAGCTGGTCATGTCCGTGCCCGGCAAAGGTGCCTACAAGGTGACCCCGGCCGGTCGCGAGGCGGTCGCGGAGAAGATGTCGGGACTCGATCTGGTAGCCCTGATCGCCGAGGGCGCAACGAGCAACGCTCCCGTGCTCGGTCAGACCACTACCGCTCTGGTGCCTTTCACGCTTGCCCCGCCTCAGCTTGTCCAGCCGCTTCGCGACTTCCTTGCCGACCACCCGTTCGACACCAACGTATTCGGCATGACTCGCTTTCCTGACACCAAGGCCGGAACCGCAGATCCGGTCGGCCGTGCGCTTGCGGTGGCTCGCGAGGCGTGTGAGGAGCACGGCCTCGAGTTCCACCTGGCCTCGGACCGCCAGATCGTGGACGATGTTTGGCCCAACGTGATGGCTCACATGTGGGGCTCCCGCTACGGAATCGGGTTCTTCGAGGACAGCGTTAACCGCGGGCTGAATTACAATCTCACGTCTGAGGTCGGCGCCATGTCCATGACCGGCCGTCGCGTGGCGATGCTCAAAGACGGCTCGATCGAGAAGATGCCGACGGACTTCACCGGCATGATCTACAAGTCGGTCGACCTTAAGGACGAGAAGACCGTCCGCGAGGCAGTCGGGACTTGGATCAAGGACGACCTTCGTATCGGGAACGCGTAGCGCCGGGCACTACTTCTTGTCGGGAAGCGGCAGGTCGTTCTTGACCCGACCGAGGCCGCGCGGTGCGACCTTGATGTCGTCCATGTCCGCCGTGTCGATCACGCCCTCGAGGGACGCCGTCTTCTGCAGTGAGTTTCTCGGGTTGGCCGGAGGCTTCCAGTTAGCGTCAATGTAAAGGGTCAACACCTGGCTCGCATTCACCTTTTCATGACCGGCGATCTCCCTGAGCCAGTAGACCGCGACGACGTTCCTGTCGTCCTGATTGATCGGGTTCTTCTCCTTGGCAAATTCCCGCCAGGACTGGACGCCTTCGGGGTCGGTGACGAGGGTCTTGTCCTGGGACACCGAGGACTTCGAGCCCTTCTTTGCCCCGTTCGTGCGTTGCTTCGGCAGCTTTGGCGATTGATCCTCCTGAGCTGGCTCGGCAACCCTCGAGGGCTTCGGAGCAGCGACGGCAACTTGCGCACCGAGCATGTAGTCGAAAGCGCGGATCTGAAGTTCCTTGTTGCCGTCTATGGTCCTGATCACATTGAGTGCGCGCTCGACCTCCGCCGCGCGCTCGTCGAAGGTGCTGGTCATTGCACCCTCCTTTCGAGTTGTTACATGTTAGTGGGAACCGAGCACTTCTCGACAGGCTCCGCACTATGACGCATCAACACGGCTTCCACCGGCTCCAGGCCGTCGGCAAAGTTTCGACCCCTGAGCGAACCGACATTCAACTCTGGATGCGGCCCTCAAGTTATACGCACACATCAGAGACGCAAGGACTTCACTCTTCCAAGGTGGAGCACTTCGGGGGACACTCTGGGGACACTCAAGAGATGTTGGTACGGGCGGATTTCACTCGCAACGCCTCAGACCGCCACGTACGAACGGGCCTCTGACCAGGGGTTTCAAGAGCGGAGACGGAGGGATTTGAACCCTCGGAACCCTTGCGGGTTCTCCACCTTAGCAGGGTCTCGGTTTGCCCATCACAGCCGACTTTTCCCGCTTTCTGACTCGTCCAAACACACCTCGCACACCATCATCGCGTTGAGGGGGACACTCGGGGGACACTGGGAGAGAGCGGCGGCGCGAGCGCTGCACGTTGCGTCGATTTAGCCTATCCCCTCCGACGGAGAGCTCCGCTACGCAAGCGATTCCGTTTCGGCCACGCAGTAGAGTCTGCGAATGGACCCATTTTGGGCGGCAGTCTCCCCTGTTCTGTTTGCGCTCATCGCGCCGGTTGCGGCCCTGGCCGGAGCACTCGGTGCGGTCGCCCTCACCAATCGGAACGCTCGAACGCGAGATGACGTCCAACGCAAGGAAGATCGAAAGTCTGCAGTTAGGGACATAACCCTCGAGCTCGTCTACGCCGCTCTCGATTGGAACAGTTCAGCGTTGAGCTACGCGACAGTCGTGATGGTAGCGGCAAACCGTAGTGGAACTTCGATGACCGATCAGCCGGTGATGGATTCCGGGCGCGAACTCGTCGTAAACCGGACGCGGCTACTCCGCGCATTCTCGACCTACCACCTCACCGTATCTGACCCCGAATTGGTCGCGGCAGGAAACGCGCTGAGGGCCGTTTTTGACGACACCACCAAGATCACCTCGCCTCTACTGGGCCCCGCACTACGCGGCGAAAGAGTCACGGACAGCGCCGGGTTCAATGCGTTGTTCGCTCAC